>JBAVOB010000328.1:0-42984 GCA_049691655.1 Steroidobacteraceae bacterium
GGACGACGTGTTGCGCCACCTGGCGGCGCCGGGTGGAGCGAAAGCGCGTTCCCCGGCCCGGGCACGCGAGTCCGCGCGCCGCGTCGGCCGACTCGTGCCGCACTCGGCGACGCGCAAGCAGATCGCCGAGCACATGGTGCGCAGTCTCCTGCAGACCGCGCCGCACGTGACGACCGTGTTCGAGGCGGATCTGTCCGCGGTACTTGCGCACCGCGCCAGGCATCGGGCTGAATTCGAGCGCCGCGGCATACCGCTCACGCTCACCTCCTACCTGCTGCTTGCCATGGTGGAGGCGGTGCGCGCCGTGCCGGAGTCGAATGCGCGCTGGACCGACGCTGCGCTCGAGGTCTTCGAGTACATCGATATCGGCGTCGCCACCGCGGTCGAGAACAAGGGGCTGATCGTGCCGGTGGTGCGCGACGTGCACACGCTGGATCTTGCCCGCGTCGCGCGCGCACTCGGGGACCTGGTCACCCGCGCGCGCTCGGACAAGCTGACTCCGGCGGACGTGCGCGGCGGCACGCTCACGATCTCCAATCACGGCGTGAGCGGCAGTGTCCTCGCAGCCCCGATCGTGATCAATCAGCCGCAGGTGGCGATCGTGGGGGTCGGCAAGGTCGAAAAGCGCGCGGTCGTGGTCGAGGAAGCGGGCGCGGAGCGCATCGTGTCGCGGCCGCGCTGCTTCATCTCGCTGACGATCGATCACCGGGTGATGGACGGACACCGCGCGAACCACTTCCTCGAGACGCTGGTCCGTGGGCTGGAGGGTTGGCCCCAGGGTTGAGCCTCCGGCGGTTGCAGGCCGGAGCGGCCGCGGCGCGCGTGGAGTGGCGCGGCTTGGGGTCTTGGGCTTGCTGTGTCACATTTGCGTCGCGCCCTCCGGGGCGCGCGGAGGCGGCATGTATACGCAGGGTCTGGACTCCCTCGGCAAGGAAAGCCTGCACGTGGTGGCGGCCGACGAGGCGGAGCTCGAACGCCGCTTTCAGGCGAAGATCGACGCCGACGGGAAAATCGAGCCGAAGGACTGGATGCCGGAAGCGTACCGGCACACGCTCCTGCGCCAGATCTCGCAGCACGCGCACTCCGAGATCGTCGGGATGCTCCCTGAGGGCAACTGGATCACCCGCGCCCCGACGCTGCGGCGCAAGGCCGTGCTGATCGCGAAGGTCCAGGACGAGGGCGGGCACGGCATGTATCTCTACAGCGCCGCCGAGACGCTTGGCATGTCGCGCGACCAGATGGTGCAGCAGCTGCTCTCGGGGGAGGCCAAGTACTCGAGCATCTTCAACTATCCGACACCCACCTGGGCCGATGTCGGCGCAATCGGCTGGCTGGTCGACGGCGCGGCGATCATGAACCAGATCCCGATCTGCCGCTGCTCGTTCGGCCCCTACGCGCGCGCCATGGTGCGCATCTGCCGGGAAGAGAGTTTTCACCAGCGGCAGGGGTTCGAGATCATGCTGACGCTCGCGCGCGGGAGCCCCGAGCAGCGCCTGATGGCGCAAGGCGCGCTCGATCGCTGGTGGTGGCCGTCTCTCATGATGTTCGGGCCGCCGGACCAGGCCTCGGCCCACACCGCGCAGTCGATGCGCTGGAAGATCAAGCGCTTCACCAACGACGAGTTGCGGCAGAAGTTCGTCGACGTGACGGTGCCGCAGGCGGAGTTCCTCGGTCTCAAGGTGCCGGATCCGGATCTCGGTTGGGACGCCGTCGCGCAGCACTATAAGTTTGGCGCGATCGACTGGAGCGAATTCCAGCGCGTGCTTAAGGGGCAGGGCCCGTGCAACCGCGAGCGGCTCGAGGCGCGCCGACGCGCGTCCGAAGACGGCGCGTGGGTGCGCGAGGCGGCCATGGCCTACGCCGAGAAACAACGCAGGCGGCGCGCCGCTCCGAGTGCGGCCTGACGGGAGATCCAATTGAGCACCCTTACCCAGGAGTGGCCGCTGTTCGAGGTTTTCATCCGCGCACGATCGGGGCTCGAGCACAAGCACGTGGGGAGCATTCACGCAGCCGACGCCCGCATGGCGATCGAGCACGCCCGCGACGTCTACACGCGCCGGCAGGAGGGCATAAGCCTCTGGGTGGTGCCGTCGGCGCAGATCGTCGCCTCGGATCCCGGTGAGGCCGAATCGTTGTTCGAGCCCGCGCGCGACAAGGTGTACCGGCATCCGACTTTCTACGCGATTCCGGAAGAGGTGAAAAACCTGTGAGCGATCCGGCGCTGTTTCGTTACCTGCTGCGACTGGCCGATACGAGCCTCGTGCTGGGCCAGCGCCTCGGCGAGTGGGTGGGCCACGCGCCGGCCCTCGAGGAAGACCTCGGTCTCGCCAACCTCTCGCTCGACCTGATCGGGCAGGCGCGGCTGCTCCTGTCCTATGCCGGGGAGATCGAGGGCCGCGGCCGTGACGAGGATGCGCTCGCGTTCCTGCGCAACGGCGAGGAATTCCTCAACCTGGCGCTGGTCGAGCAGCCGAACGGAGATTTTGCGCAGACCATCGTGCGGCAGTTCCTGGTCGATGCGTGGCAGTTGGAGCTTTACGAGACGCTGGTTGACTCGAGCGATGCGCGGCTCGCCGGGATCGCCGCCAAGGCGGTGAAGGAGACGCGTTATCACCTGCGATTCAGCGCGGGCTGGCTGGTGCGCCTCGGCGATGGCACGGCCGCGAGCCAGGCGCGCGCGCAGGCCGCGCTCGATGCGCTGTGGCGCTTCACGACCGAACTGTTCGCGCCCGATGACACGGATCGCGCGCTGCTTGAGGCGAAGATCGCTCCTGACCTCGGGGCATTGCGGCCGCGTTGGGCTGCGCGCATCGACGAGGTGCTCGGCGAGGCGACGCTGCGACGTCCGGGCGATGTGCCTTATGGCTGGCATGGCAAGCGCGGCGAGCACACCGAGCATCTGGGCTACATCCTCGCGCAGATGCAGTACCTGCAGCGCGCCCATCCGGGCGCCAGGTGGTGAAGATGGCTGCGGGAACGATGGCGGCCACGCCTGCAGCGGCCGAGAGGGAGCGCGCCGTCTGGAGCCTCCTCGAGAGCGTGCCCGATCCCGAGATCCCGGTGCTCTCGGTCGTCGATCTCGGCATCGTCCGCCATGTGCGCGCGGGGCCTGGCGAGGCCCTGGAGGTCGGCATCACGCCAACCTACTCCGGTTGCCCGGCGACCGCGGTCATCCGGCGCGACATCGAACGCGCGCTGGCGCGCGGCGGCTACCCGAGCGCCCGCGTGCGCGAGGTGCTCTCGCCGCCGTGGACCAGTGACTGGCTGAGCGCGGCGGGGCGCGAGAAGCTCCGCGCCTTTGGTATCGCGCCGCCTGCCGAGAGCGTGGCGAGTCCACGGCAGCTCCTCGGCGCGGCGCCGGTCGCCTGTCCGCGCTGCGGGAGCACGACGACCGAGCGCGTGAGCGAGTTCGGCTCGACGCCGTGCAAGGCGCATTTCCGCTGCCGTGGCTGTCTCGAGCCGTTCGACTACTTCAAGTGCATCTGAGCTCCAGCCCGCCGCGCAGCCCATGCTGAAGTTCCAGGCTCTCACCGTGCGCGAGGTGCGGCCCGAGGCCGAGGACGCGGTGCGCGTGATCCTCGACGTTCCGCCGGACCTGAGGGAAATGTTCCGCGCCCAGCCGGGCGCGCACCTCGTGCTGCGCGGGCAGCTGGGCGCCGACGACGTGCGCCGTACCTACTCACTCACCGGTGCCGCAGGCGAGCAGCCCCTGACGCTCGGCGTGCGCGTGCACCCCGAGGGCCGGTTCTCGCGGTTCGTCGCCGGGTCGCTGCGCGCGGGCGATCGCCTGGAGGCCATGCCGCCGAACGGCAGTCTCGGCGCCGCCCTCACACAGGCTGCGCAAGCGCCGGGCGGCGCCACTCTCGTCGCATTTGCCGCTGGCTGCGGCCTCACGCCGATTCTGTCGATCGTGAGCACGGCGCTGCGCGACCAGCCCGGCACGCGCGTCATCCTGTTCTACGGCAACCGCAGCAGCGCCCGGACGATGTTCCTCGAGGATCTGCAGGCGCTGAAGGATCGCTACCTGGCGCGGCTCGCGCTGCATTTCGTGATGAGCGAGGAGCCCCAGGACGTGGCGCTCCTGAATGGGCGCATCGACGGACCGAAAGTCCGGGAACTCGCCGGGCAGCTGTTCGAGCCGCGCGCAGTCGCCGCTTATTTCCTCTGCGGACCCGGGACGATGATCGAGGAGGTCACCGCCATGCTGCGTGCACTCGGGGTCGAGGCGGCGCGCGTGCACAGCGAGCATTTCGCCATCGCGACCACGGCGGCGGCGCCCGCCGCTCAGGGGACCGACACCGCCAGGGTCGCGCACGCGGCCGCAGGCGCCGGCGAGAGCCAGGTCACCGTCGTGATGGATGGCCGCCGGCGCAGTTTTACGATGCGCACCGGCGCGGAAACGATCCTCGACGCGGCGGCGCAGGCTGGTTTCGATCTGCCATACTCGTGCCGCGCCGGCGTGTGCTCGACCTGTCGCACGCGGCTCACCCGCGGCGAGGTCGAGATGCAGCAGAACTACGCGCTCGAGGACTGGGAGCTCGAGCGGGGATTCATCCTTGCCTGCCAGTCGCGCGCCCGCAGCCCCGAGCTCGAGCTCGATTACGACGCGAAATAACCGCCAACGAGGGGAACGATGGGCGATCCCAGCATACTTTTCCAGCTCGCGGACGGCATCGCGCGCATCACGCTCAACCGGCCCGAGCGCCTCAACGCCTTCAACGTCGAAATGCACGCGCGGCTGCGTGAAGCGCTGGCGCGCGTCGCGGACCCGCAGTCCGGTGCACGCGTGCTCGTCCTCACGGGCGCCGGGCGCGGCTTCTGCGCCGGGCAGGATCTCAGCGACCGCGCGGTCACCCCGGGCGGCGGCGCCACCGACCTCGGCGAATCGATCGAGTTGCACTACAAGCCGCTGGTTCTTGCGCTGCGTGCGCTGCCGCTGCCCGTGATTGCAGCCGTCAACGGAGTGGCGGCCGGCGCGGGCGCCAACATCGCGCTGGCCTGCGATCTCGTCATCGCGGCGCGCTCGGCGAGCTTCGTCCAGGCGTTCAGCAAGCTCGGCCTGGTACCCGATTCCGGCGGCACCTGGATCCTGCCGCGGCTCGTCGGCCAGGCGCGCGCGCTCGGGCTCGGGTTGTTAGGGGACAAACTGGCGGCCGGGCAGGCGGCCGAGTGGGGACTCATCTGGCGCTGTGTCGAGGATGCAGAGCTCGCGGACACGGTGGAGGGCCTCGCGCGCCAGCTCGCCGCGGCGCCCACGCGGGGCCTCGCCCGCACCAAGCAGGCGCTCTATGAGGGCTGGGGCCGCACGCTCGGCAAGCAGCTCGATGTCGAGCGCGAGTACCAGCGCGAACTCGGCTTCTCGGCCGACTATGCCGAGGGGGTCGCTGCGTTCACGGAGAAGCGCACGCCGCGCTTCACGGGGCGTTGAGCATGAAGCCCGGCACAACGCGACCGGCGGCGACGACAGGCGGGTCGGGCGACCCGAGCGCCCCGCAGGCTGAGCAGGAGCTCGCGGAGCGCACGGCGGCCGCGCTCTACGAGCGCGATCACGCCTCGCCCGCCCTCGGTATCCGCATCATCGAGATCGCAGCCGGGCGCGCGCGCGCCGCGATGCGGGTGCGCGCGGACATGCTGAACGGGCATGGGGTGTGTCACGGCGGCCTGATCTTCACGCTGGCGGACAGCGCCTTCGCGTTCGCCTGCAATTCGCGCAACGAGGCGACGGTGGCCGCCGGCGCGACGATCGACTTCCTGGCGCCGGCCCGCGAGGGCGATGAGCTCGCGGCCGAGGCCGTCGAGCTGTGGCGCTCGCATCGCAGCGGCCTGTACGAAATCACGGTCACGAACCAGCGCGGCGAACGGATCGCGCTGTTTCGCGGGCGCTCGCACCGCACCGACGGCCACGTCACGACTTAGGGAATTTCGGGGATCGACGATGGAACACGCTTTTCTGTGCGACGCGGTGCGCACGCCGTTCGGCCGCTACGGCGGCGCGCTCGCCGGCGTTCGCGCCGACGATCTCGCCGCGATTCCGATCCGCGCGCTCATGGAGCGCAACCGCCAGGTCGACTGGGCGCGGCTCGACGATGTCTATTATGGCTGCGCGAACCAGGCGGGCGAGGACAACCGCAACGTCGCGCGCATGGCCGTGCTGCTCGCGGGCCTGCCCGAGGGCGTCCCGGGCGCGACCGTCAATCGCCTCTGCGGTTCGAGCCTCGATGCCGCCGCCACCGCCGCGCGCGCCATCCGCGCGGGCGAAGCGGAGCTCCTGATCGCCGGCGGGGTCGAGAGCATGACCCGAGCACCCTACGTGCTGGCCAAGGCCGAGAGCGCTTTTGGCCGTGGCGCCAGGCTCGAGGATACGACTCTCGGCTGGCGGTTCGTGAATCCGCTCATCCAGGCGCGGGTCGGGATCGACTCGATGGCCGAGACGGCTGAAAACCTGGTCGCTGAACGCCGCATATCGCGCGCCGACCAGGACGCGTTCGCGCTGCGCAGCCAGCAGCGCTACGCCCGGGCGCACGCGGCCGGATTCTTCGCGCGCGAAATCGTGGCGGCCGCGGTCCCGCGGCCCCGGCAGGAGCCGCTGCGGGTCGAGCGCGACGAGCATCCGCGCGCCGACACAACACTCGAAGCGCTCGGCCGCCTGAAGGGCATCGTGCGCCCGGACGGCACCGTGACCGCGGGCAATTCCTCGGGAATCAACGACGGATCGGCGGCGCTGCTGATCGCGAGCGAGGCGGCGGTGCAGCGCTACGGTCTCAAGCCGCGCGCGCGGATCGTGGCGAGTGCGGTGGCAGGAGTCGCGCCCCGGATCATGGGCATCGGTCCCGTGCCCGCGACGCAGAAACTGCTCGCGCGCACCGGCCTGAAACTCTCCGATATCGATGTGATCGAGTTGAACGAGGCCTTCGCGGCACAGGCGCTCGCGGTGCTGCGGGAGCTCGGGCTCCCCGACGCGGCCGAGCACGTGAACGCAAACGGGGGCGCGATCGCGATCGGTCATCCTCTCGGGGCGAGCGGTGCACGGCTCGTGGCGACCGCACTCAACCAGCTCGAGGCGCAGGGTGGCCGGCGGGCGCTCTGCACCATGTGCATTGGCGTCGGGCCGGGTATCGCGCTGCTCCTCGAGCGCGCGTGATGCGGGGCGGCGGTGGGTGAGCCAGTACGCACGGCCCGGGTCGACCCGCGCCCCGTCGATCGCGTTGGCGTCGTCGGCGCGGGCACGATGGGAGCCGGCATCGCGATCAGCTTCGCGCAGGCCGGTTTTCCTGTAACGTTGATCGATGCCAACGCGGCGGCGCTTGCTGCGGGCCTGGCTCGGGTACGCTCGACTCTCGACGCTGCCGTGAACAAGGCTCGCCTGAGCGCGCAGCAGGCGGAGGCGGCCAAGGCGCGTGTCAGCGGTGCAGCGGATCTCGCGGCGCTTGCGACCGCCGATCTCGTCGTCGAGGCCATATTCGAGAACCTGGCGATCAAGCGGGAACTGTTCTCGCGTCTCGGCCGGCTCTGCAAGTCGCAGGCGGTGCTCGCGACCAACACCTCGACGCTCGACGTCGACGCTATCGCTGCGGCCAGCGGGCGTGCGGGGGATGTTCTCGGCATGCATTTCTTCAGTCCGGCGCACGTAATGCGGCTCGTCGAGATCGTGCGCGGCCGCGAAACCTCGGCCGCCGCGCTCGCGACGGCGCTGGCGGTCACCAAGCGCCTCGGCAAGACCGGCGTCGTCGTCGGCAACTGTTTCGGCTTCGTCGGCAATCGCATGCTCTACGCCTATGGGCGCGAGAAGGAGCTGATGCTCCTCGAAGGCGCAACCCCGGAACGCATCGATCGCGCCCTCGAGGCGTTCGGCATGGCGATGGGGCCCAACGCGGTCGGCGATCTCGCCGGGCTCGACGTCGGGGCCGCAGTGCGTCGCGAGTGGAAGGATCGACCGGACGACCCGCGTTTCTACCGCGTGTCGGACCTGCTTGCCGAGCGCGGCTGGCTCGGCCAGAAGACCGGACGCGGCTTCTACCTGTATGAAGGTGCGGAGAAGCGCCGGATCGCGAACCGGGAAGTGACCGAGCTGATCCAGGCCGAGGCGCAACGCCTCGGAATTCCGCAGCGCGAGGTGCCCGATGAGGAAATCGTCGGCCGTTGCCTGTTCGCGCTCATCAACGAAGGGGCGCGTATCCTCGAGGAGGGCATCGCGCGCAGCGCGGCCGATGTCGACCTGATCTGGTGCAACGGCTATGGATTCCCGCGAGCGCGCGGCGGGCCGATGGGCTACGCGGACACGCTCGGGCTCGCGGCCGCTCGTGCGGCGATCGTGCGTTACGGTCGGGAGCAGGGCGCCCGCTACTGGACGGTCGCGCCGTTGATCGAACAGCTCGCGCGCGAAGGCCGCCGGTTTGCGGACTGGCAGCTGCCCGTTTGAGCAGGAGACCCGATTCCATGCAACTCCAAAGCTATGTCTGTGGACAGTGGCGAGCGGGCCGGAGCGAGGGTACGGCGCTGCGCGATGCGACGACCGGCGAGGTGATCGCACGCGCCTCGAGCGAGGGGCTCGACTTTCGCGCCGTGCTCGAGCACGCGCGCGCGGCCGGGGGGCCGGCGCTGGGGCGGCTCACGTTTCACGAGCGGGCAGGCCTGCTGAAGAATCTCGCCAAGGTCCTCGGCGGTCACAAGGACGAGTTCTATCGCCTCTCCTACGCCACGGGCGCGACGAAAAGCGACTCGTGGATCGACATCGACGGTGGGTTGGCGACGCTCTTCGTCTATGCGAGCAAGGGCGTGCGCGAGATGCCGGACGGGCACGTTTACATCGATGGCGGAGTCGAGGCGCTGTCGAAGACGGGTAGTTTCATCGGCCAGCACATCTGCGTACCGCTCGAGGGCGCGGCCGTGCACATCAACGCGTTCAATTTCCCGGTGTGGGGCATGCTCGAGAAGCTGGCGCCGACGCTGCTCGCGGGCGTGCCGGCGATCGTGAAGCCCGCGACCGCGACGGCCTACCTCACGGCGCTCGTCTTCCGCCGCATGATCGAGTCGGGCGTGCTGCCCGAGGGCGCCGTGCAGCTTGTGTGCGGCAGCCTCGGGGATCTCTTCGACCATCTCGGCTGCCAGGACGCCGTCGCGTTCACGGGATCCGCGAGCACCTCGCAAGCGCTCCGCCGCCATCCGAACGTCATCGCACAATCGGTGCGGTTTACGGCCGAGACCGATTCGCTCAACTCCTGCATTCTCGGACCGGATGCGCAGCCGGGCAGCCCCGAGTTCGACCTGTTCGTCGCGGAGGTGGTTCGCGAGATGACGGTGAAAGCCGGGCAGAAATGCACCGCGATTCGCAAGGCGCTGGTTCCCGCCGCCACGGGCGCGGCCGCGATTGCGGCGCTCGAGGCGCAGCTCGCGCAGGTCGTGGTCGGCGACCCGCGCCTCGAGAACGTCCGCATGGGTCCGGTAGCCTCGCTCGCGCAGCGTCGCGAAGTGCTCGAGCAGGTCGAGAAGCTCAGGCTTGACGCGCAATTGGTTGCGGGCGCCGGCGCCAGGTGGAAGCCGGAAGGAGCCGATGCCGATCGCGGCGCGTTCCTGCGGCCGATGTTGTTAGTTTGCCGCGAGGGGGCCGCGGCCGCGGCCGTGCATTCCATCGAAGCCTTTGGACCCGTGTGCACGGTATTGCCTTACGATTCGATCGATACCGCGGTCGCACTCGCGCGGCGCGGTGGCGGGAGCCTCGCCGCGTCCGTCTTCACCGCGGATCCGGACATCGCCCGCAGGAGCGTGCTCGGTCTCGCTCCCTTTCACGGCCGCGTGCTGGTCGTCGATCGCACGTGTGCGAAGGAGTCGACCGGCCACGGTTCGCCGCTCCCCCATCTCGTTCACGGCGGGCCCGGGCGCGCGGGCGGGGGCGAGGAACTTGGCGGAATCCGCGGCGTGCTGCATTACCTGCAGCGCACCGCGGTGCAGGGCTCGCCCGCCATGGTGAGCGCGGTCACCGGGCGTTACGTTCGCGGGGCGCCCGAGCTCGATCCCGGCACGCACCCGTTTCGCAAGCCCTTTCACGATTTGCGCATCGGGGACACCTTGCGCAGCGCGGAACGCACCGTGACGCTCGAAGACATCGAGGCCTTTGCCGCGCTCAGCGGCGATCGGTTCTACGCCCACATGGACGAGGCCGCCGCGCGGCGCAATCCGCTGTTCGGCGGCCGCGTGGCGCACGGCTATTTGCTGATCGCGGCGGCCGCGGGCCTGTTCGTCGACCCGCCGTACGGACCGGTGCTCGCGAACTATGGTCTCGAGGGTCTGCGGTTCCTGAAGCCCGTCAAGCCCGGCGATCGCATCAAGGTGCGCCTGACCTGCAAGGAGAAGTCCCTGCGCCCCGAGAAAGGCTACGGCGAGGTGCGCTGGGACACCGAGATCAGCAATCAGGACGAAGAACTCGTCGCGACCTACGACGTGCTCACGATGGTGAGCGAGCAGGCAGTGCCGGACGCCGTGGCCTGAGGTTGCTGCCGTGAAGGACTTGCGCCCTAGCTCTGCCGCTGCCAGCTCGTGCCATGGCGGGGAGCAGAGTCTCGAGCCCATCGAACGGGCGTCGCAGCAGGAGTTGCGCGCGCTGCAGCTCGAGCGCTTGCAGCACGCGCTCCGGCATGCCTATGAGCGCGTCGCGCACTACCGCCGGTCGTTCGACGCGGCGGGCGTGCGGCCGGAGGACCTGCGGCAGCTCGAGGACCTGGCGCGGTTTCCGTTCCTCACCAAGGAGGATTTCAGGACTAACTACCCGTTCGGGCTGTTGGCGGTGCCGCGTGAGCAGGTGATCCGCATCCACGCGTCCTCCGGCACGACCGGCAAGCCAACGGTCGTCGGGTATACGCGACGCGACATCGACACCTGGGCCGACCTCATGGCGCGGTCGATTCGCGCGGCCGGCGGGCGCGCAGGCGATCTCGTGCACGTCGCCTACGGCTACGGCCTCTTTACCGGCGGCCTCGGCGCGCACTACGGCGCCGAGCGGCTTGGCTGCACCGTGCTGCCGATGTCGGGCGGGCAGACCGAACGCCAGGTCCAACTTCTGCAGGATTTCAGGCCGCGCATCATCATGGTCACGCCGTCCTACATGCTCGCCATCGCCGAAGAGATGAGCCGGCAGGGGATCGATCCGCGCGAATCCTCGCTCGAGATCGGTATCTTTGGCGCCGAGCCCTGGACGGAGGCCATGCGTGGCGAGATCGAGCGCAAGGTCGGGCTCGAGGCGCTCGATATCTACGGCCTGTCCGAAGTGATGGGTCCGGGCGTGGCGCAGGAGTGCGCCGAAAGCAAGGACGGCCCCTGCATCTGGGAGGATCACTTCTATCCGGAGATCATCGATCCGGCGACCGGACAGGCGCTGCCGGACGGCAGCGATGGCGAATTGGTGCTCACGGCGCTCACCAAGGAAGCGCTGCCCGTGATCCGCTACCGCACCCGCGATCTCACGCGGCTGCTGCCGCCGAGCGCGCGCCCGATGCGCCGCATGGCGCGGATCGCGGGGCGTTCGGACGACATGTTGATCGTGCGCGGGGTGAATGTCTTTCCGACGCAGATCGAGGAGCTGATCCTGAAATGCGCGGGGCTCTCCGCTCACTACCAGCTCGTGCTGACGCGCGAGGGACCGCTCGATGCGCTCACGGTACTCGTCGAGTGCGCGGCCGATGCGGACGCCGCGCTCCGCCAGGCCGCGCAGCGCGAACTCGCGCATCACATCAAGAGCACGATCGGCGTGAGCGCGCGCGTCGAGGTGCGCGATCCGGGGGCGATTGAGCGCTCGGCGGGCAAGGCAAAGCGCGTCATCGATCGACGCCGGCCGGGAGCGCCGGGCTGACGGGTCGGCTCAACGGCGTAGTCGCGGCATCTCCGCGGACGCTTATCCCAGGCCGCTGCGCCGCTTCAGGCTCGCCGCCGCACGCGACGCCGCCTTGCCATCCCAGAGCTCGGGTCGCCGGCCGAGGCGTCCCTGCACTGCGAGCACTCGATCGAGCTCCGCCGCGAGGCTCTGCGGCCTGACCAGGCGATTCGACCCCTCGGTGACGGTCACCGGCCGCTCCGTGTTCTCTCGCAGTGTCAGGCACGGAATGCCGAGGTAAGTGGTCTCCTCCTGGATGCCGCCGGAATCGGTGATCGCCGCGCGCGCGCCGGTGATGAGATTCATGAACTGGACATAGCCGAGCGGCTCTACCAGCTGGATCCTGCCGGAGGCTGCAAGCCGCGATTCGAGGGCGAATTCGCGCAGCTTCTTGCGCGTGCGCGGGTGCACCGCGAACACCAGCGGCAGTCGCCGCGACACCTGGTCGAGAACCTCGACGAGTTCGCCGAGCGCGCTGGCATCGTCGACATTGGACGGCCGGTGCAGCGTCACGACGCCGTATTCTTTTCCTTCGAGACCCAGTTTGGCCCGCGTACGATCCGCGTCGATCACGCTGCGCAGCATCTCGTAGCTGTCGATCATGATGTTGCCGATGCATTCGATGCGCTCGGCCGCGACGCCCTCGGCCAGCAGGTTCGCGTCGCCGTCGCGCGAGGGCGTCCAGAGCACGTCCGCGATGGCATCCGTCACCAGCCGATTGATCTCCTCCGGCATGCGCCGGTCGCGGCTGCGCAGGCCCGCCTCGAGATGCACGACCGGAATCCACAGCTTCGCTCCCACCATCGCGCACGCTGCCGTCGAGTTGACATCGCCTACGACGACGATCCAGTCCGGCTTCTCGCGCATCGCGATTCTCTCGTACGCGATCATGACCCCGCCGGTCTGCTCCGCGTGCGAGCCGCTGCCGACCTCGAGGTGGAAGTGCGGCGTGGGCAGCTGCAGATCGCGGAAGAAGGCGTCGGACATGTTCGGGTCATAGTGCTGCCCGGTGTGCACGATCGACGGCTCGCACCAGGATTCGGCCTTCAGCGCGTGGTACAGCGGGGCAATTTTCATGAAATTGGGCCGTGCCGCCGCGACCAGATGAATCTCTTTCACTTGCTCGAATCCTCGCGAAAACGCTTAACGACGGAATCAGCTTGCCCTGGCGCTCCAGGTCCCGCAGACGTGCTCGCGAGCCCGCCCGGCGCGGTCGTCCAGGATGATCGCACTATGTCTGGCCGCGGTCATCCCGGAACGCCTGCCGACAGCACGTTGGCATCGCGATCGCGACCGGCTGGACGACCGGAACTGCGTCACAGTATTTGCGCGGTGTTGCCGATCCAGGCGCCGCTGTCGCCGATCGAGGACGGGCTGATGCGTTGACAGCCTCGCGCCCGACGGAGAAGGTACGTAAGTGTCAACACCCGTCACGAAGGCTGGGTTGTGCGAATTGCAATTCTTCTCGCACCGGCATGAGTGAAGAGTGTTCTCGGTCGGAAACAATCTCGACAAGCCGGCGCGCGGGGTGCGGGCGCCACGTGCTCTTTCCGTAATGGTGGACCTCTCAAGGTGATGTCATGAAATACGCCACGATCGCGATGATCATTGCAACGCTGTATACCGTGGGCGCACGGGCACAGCAGACGATCATTCCAGATTCGCGCAGCGTCGCGTGGAGCGAGGCGGGCGTGAAGGGCGGCATCGTCGCCCGCTCTACGGAGTGCGCCACGCTCGCCTCGAGTTCGACGGCGGCGCAAATCAACTCCGCTATCGCGGCGTGCCCGGCGGGACAGGTCGTGAGGCTTGGCTCCGGCACGTTCAACCTCAACACCGGGCTGCTGATCTCCGGGAAAAAAGACATCACGCTGCGCGGCGCCGGGCCGAACGCGACGTTCCTGGTTTTTACCGGAAAGAACCTGTGCAACACCGGTTCGAGCGGTGGCGCGATCTGCATCACCGGGGCGAACCCGCCGTGGACCGGCGGCGTTCAGGGCTCCGCTAACTGGACCGCCGGTTTCACAAAGGGCACGACCACCATCACGCTCGCCAGCTCGGCGGGCCTGGCCGCGGGGTCGATCCTGCTGCTCGACCAGGTCGATGACGGCGCGACGAATAACCAGCCGGTCTGGATGTGCATGATCGCCGGGACGTGTTGCCTCGACTGCGCCTCCCCGGGGCGATCGAGCGGCGGCACGCGCACGAAAGTGGAGGCGCACCGCGTCACGGCGGTCAATGGCACGCAGGTAACGATCGACCCCGGCGTGATGTGGCCGGACTTCCGAACCGGGCAGACGCCACAGGCATGGTGGGGAACTTCCGCGCCTGCCTCGGGGATCGGAATCGAGGATCTTGCGCTCAATACGGAGGGCGCAACGGGCGCCGGCGGCTCGATTTTCGTCGACTACGCGCGTGATTCGTGGATCAAGAATATCGCCATCAAGCACTGCCGCGACAAGTGCATCTGGTTGGATATGACGGTCGGCTTCACCGTTCGGGACTCGTACTTCTTCGACAAGTTCGGCCCAGATAGCGGGCAGGAGGGATCGGAGAGCTACGGGACGGATGCGTACCTGTCGACCGCGTGGCGGGTCGAGAACAACATTTTTCACCATGTCACGGCCCCGATGATCTGCGAATCGGGCGTCGGTGGCGTCGAGGCGTACAACTACGCATTCGACGACTTTTACAACCTGACGAATCCCGACTGGTTTCAGGCTTCCAGCTACACGCACGGCGCCTGTGCGTACACGCTGCGCGAGGGCAACGTCGGCGTCGGGTTTATCCAGGACACGGTGCACGCGCCGAACTACCTGCACACCGCGTTCCGCAACCGGCTGGCGGGTTGGCAGCCCGGGCAGAATCTGCAGACCGTTCCGATACACATCTACGCCTCGAACCGTTACTCGAATGTCCTCGGCAACGTGCTCGGAACCTCAACCTATCATACGCAGTATGAGAGCCGGCCCGGGGCGGCGGGCGCGAACTGCAATGCGAGCATCTACGCGATCGGTTGGGGCGGGAACTGCGACGCCGGAGGCACGATCCCGAGTAACGCGGCGACGGCTGGCACGCTGTTCCGCTGGGGTAACTGGGACACCGTAAGCAACGCCGTCCGGTGGGTCGCAGGCGAAGTCCCGACGGCGGATGCCAACTTCCCGGTGCCGTTGCCGACGGCGCAGACCCTGCCGGTCTCGCTCTACCTGACGCAGCGCCCGCAATGGTGGGATAAGGCCGGCGTAACGCCGTGGCCCGCGATCGGGCCTGAAGTGAGCGGCGGGGATATCCCGAATACCGGCGGTCACGCATGGAAGATCCCCGCGCAGCGTTGTTACGAGGCGGCCGCCAAGAGCGGCGCGGAAATCCAGGACGGTGCCTACAACGCGGCGAACTGCTATGGCGGTTATGGCGCAACGGCCCCGGCTCCTGCGCCGCCGACAAGTCTGAGCGTGACCTGACGGCGCCGGCGCACGCGACCAAGAGGCGATTACGAGGGCGCTAACCACCGCGGCGCATCGGCGCTCCTGGCGGCCGCGGGGACTACTTTCGGGCTCCCTCGAGAAGGCTCGAGACTGTCGTCTGGTGATGCTCCGTCGCGATATCGGCAGCCGTGCGGTTTCGACTGTCTCTGGCATCCGTCGCGGCGCCGGCGTCCAGTAACGCCTTGAGGTGCGCCAGCTTGCCCAACTCGGCCGCGAGCATCAGCGGCGTGATGCCCCGCTCGTCGCTGATGTTGGGATCAGCGCCATGTGCAAGCAGCATCTTCAGCATGCCAGCTTTTCTGCGGCGCACGGCGATCGCAAGCGCCGTCCTGCCATCGCTATCCCGCGCGTTGATCTGCGCGCCATTCACAATCAGCACCTCGGCAGCGGACGGAGGCGCCCGTCCGACTGCCGCGTACAGTAATGGCGTCAGCCCGCGTCGGTCCGCAGCGTTGACGCCTGCATGATTCGTCAGCAGGGTCTTGATGACGCTTTCTTCGCCCTTTCTCGCGGCCCACATCAGGGCTGTAGCGCCGTCCGCGTCTCGCTGATCTACCGTCGCGCGGTGTGCCAACAGGGCCTCGACTATCGGCAGCGTCGCTCCCGTTGGATGCTCCTGCTGAACGTTACCGGATGCATACATCAGCGCGGTCACTCCATGGTGATCCGCGGCATCCGCAGCGGCATCCAGCGACAGCAGCGCAGCCACGCCTTCCGTCTTCCCCTCGGCCGAGGCCCAGATGAGCGGCGTCCGGCCGTCGGCCCGACGGGCGTTCACATTCGCGCCCTGAAGGGCCAGTCGCCGCACGATGGCACCGTGGCCCTGGCTGGCAGCCGTCATCAATGCCGTCGTTCCGTCCTTGCTGACGGCACTCACGTCGCCGCCGACGGACAGCAGTTGCTCGACCACGTCCAGGTGCCCTTGTCCCGCTGCCCACATCAGCGGCGTAAATCCGTCGCCGTTGTACACGTTCGGACCCAGCCCCGCTTCCAGGAACAACTCTACCGCCCGGTGGTCGCCACCGGCCGCGCTCGCGAGCAATGCGTCTGCGCTGAACGGGATGCCGAGAGAGTTCAGCTGGCGTCGCGCGAGCATCGCCTGGCCCCTTACGGCGCGAGTCTGCAAGACGCCTGACGTCGGCGCCTGTCCTGGCCCCGTAATCGGTGACGGCTGGCTGCGTGGCTTGCTTCCAGGCGCTGCGTCGAGGGGCCATGAGGGAGGCAAGTACCCAGCGAGCAGTGCACAGGCACAGGCGAGGCGGGGCGCGCCGCGCCAGCGCAAGCTGAGCGACCGGGACGATACCGTCGCCCTCCGTCTCGTCGACATGCGCCAGCTCGAACTGGACACTCTGAGCTGCCTCCGTGAGGCGGGACGATAGAGTATCTCTGCAATCCTCCGATGACGAAACTCTGCGCACCTGAGCATCCCTCGTGGGGCCGGGTTCGACCTTCTCGATGTGCGGCAGGCGCTCAGCCGGATCATTCATGTTGACAGGCTTCCTTCAGACGGGTCACCATCGCGCGCGCATTTGCGCCTGTTCCCGGTGCGCTTGTTCCGGTGAGCAGGGCGGGTCGCTGGCGCGACGATTGACCTTCAAGAACAGTTGAGCGCGGCAGCGCCGATGGCCCTGTACCGCTCATTCGCGCCGAGCGTCTTGCTCTGCGAGGGACTCCCAATTCATGAGCTCTTCAGGTTGTCGCACTAGGATTTGCCTGGCCGTTGCGGTATTCGGGCTGCATTCGGTATCTGCAACGGGGCAGGTCAGTGTGCTGACACAGCGCAATGACACGGGCCGCACCGGCTTGAACCTCAACGAGACGGCTCTGAACGTCTCCAATGTCCGGCCCGCCCAATTTGGCAAGCTCTTCACTCGCACGGTCGATGGCCAGATCTACGCGCAGCCCCTGTACGTCGCCGGCCTGAATCTTGGTACGACGGTGCGCAACGTCGTGTACATCGCGACCGAGAAGAACAATGTCTACGCGTTCGATGCGGATGATCCGAACGCCTCTGCTCCGCTGTGGCAGGTCAATCTCGGCCCCCCGGTCCCTGTCGCTGACACCGGTGAGATCTACGACATCAACGAATTCGTCGGCATCACGAGCACGCCGGTCATCGACCCGGTCACCGGCACCCTCTACTGCGTCGCCAAGACCAAGGAGGGCGGCTCATATTTCCAGCGACTGCACGCGCTCGATATCCGCACCGGTCAGGAGAAATTCGGTGGCCCGGCGCTCATCGCGGGAAGCGTTCCGGGAACGGGGGCTGGGAGTGTCGCAGGTACGCTGACATTTGATCCGCTCAAACATCTGAATCGGCCGGCACTGTTGTTAGTGAATGGCCACGTGTACGTGGCCTTCGGCTCGCATGGCGACTCGGAACCCTGGCATGGTTGGGTGTTCGGCTATGACGCCGCGACCCTGCAGCGGACGGCGATTTTCAACACGACGCCAACCGGATGGGGCGGGGGCATCTGGCAATCGGGGCAGGGGCTCGTCGCCGATAGCAGCGGCAACATCTATTTCATGACCGGTAATGGTGCCTTCGACGCGACAACGGGCGGTTCGAATTTCGGTTGCGCGTTCGTGAAGCTCAGCACTCCGCAGCTGACGGTGGCAGACTGGTTCGCGCCTTACGATGCGGACGTCCTCAATGCGGGCGACGGCGATCTCAGCTCGAGTGGCCCGGTGCTTATTCCCGGAACCAACCTGATCGCGGGCGGCGGCAAGGAGTCACTGATCTATGTCCTCGACCGCAACAACATGGGTCACTTCCGGGCAGGCAGCAACAGCCAGATCGTGCAGGAGATCTTCGTCAGCTGGTGGTATCACATTCACGGCGCCCCCGTGTACTGGAACGGTCCTCAGTCGTCGCTGATGTACGTGTGGACCGAGAATAACGTCCTGCAATCATTCCGGATGCTCAACGGAGTGTCTCAGGGACTCGGCGCAACCAGCACCATGGCGGTGCCCGACGGCATGCCGGGCGCCATGCTGGCGCTCTCGGCCAACGGCAGCGCGCCCGGCACCGGCATTCTCTGGGCCTCGCATCCCTTCAGTGGCGACGCGGAACTGGCGACCGTTCCGGGAATCCTGCGAGCGTTCGACGCGTCGAATGTTTCGGTCGAGATTTGGAACAGCCGCATGAACGCCGCCCGGGACGACTTCGGCAATCTGGCAAAGCACACGCCACCGACGGTCGCCAATGGAAAGGTCTACGTCGCCACGTTTTCGAACCAGGTTGCTGTGTATGGCTTGATTGCGCCTTCCCCGCAGATTACGAGCGTGTCGCCCAGTCGCGGACCGACCGCAGGCGGAACGTCAGTAACGATCACGGGCGCCAATTTCGCCGCCGGAGCCGCGGTGACGGTTGGTGGAAGCGCGGTGACAGGTCTTGCCGTGGTCAACAGAACGACGATCACGGCCAGCACTCCGGCCCACGCATCGGGACCGGTCAGCGTCACCGTCGCCAATCCCGATGGCCGCAGCGGAACCTTGTCTGCCAGCTTCACCTACGTCCCGCCGCCGCAGATCGTCGGCGTCTTGCCGAATTCCGGCCCGCTCGCGGGCGGTTCACGAGTGACGCTGAGCGGTGCGAACTTCGCCGCAGGAGCCGGCGTCACCTTCGATGGCGTCCCCGCGACCGGGGTGACCGTCATCGACAGCGCTACCCTCGTGGCGACGAGTCCGGCGCATGCGGCAGGCCTGGTTGCAGTGACAGTCACGAATCCCGATGGCCAGACCAGCACTGTCGCGGCAGCGTTCAACTACTCGGGCTCCGGCCCGGCGGTGACCGTCATACTCCCCGCTACAGGTACGACCGCAGGGGGTACGCAGGTAACGATCGGTGGTGTGAATTTCGCGATCGGCGCCGCCGTGACATTCGATGGAGTCAACGCTACGAACGTCGCTGTTGCCGACAGCAGTACGCTCGGCGCTACCACTCCAGCGCATCCGGCCGGGCAGGTTGCAGTCGCCGTCACCAACCCGGACGGTCAGAACGGCACGCTCGCCGCGGGCTTCTCCTACATCGCGCCGACGCCGCGCATCGGCGCCGTCCTGCCGGCTTCGGGCACTACCGCAGGCGGCACTGCGGTGACGATCACCGGCACCGGTTTCAGTGCTGGAGCCCAGGTCAGCATGGGTGCAACCGCGGCCAGCGGGGTGTCCGTGCTGAGTGATACGGCGATCAGCGCCACCACCGCCCCGCACGCGGCGGGACCCGTCAGCGTGACCGTCACCAACCCGGATGGCCAGAGCGGTTCGCTGGCCTCCGCGTTCGCCTACATCGCCCCGCCCCAGGTTACCGGCGTCGCGCCCGGTTCCGGGCTCTTGGCCGGTGGTACCGCGCTCACGATCACTGGTGCGAATTTCCTGACTGGCGCTGCCGTGACGGTCGGCGGAGTTGCTGCGACGTCGGTCGTGGTCGTGAATGGCGCCACGATTACTGCAACCACGCCGGCCAACGCCCCCGGGCCGGCGAGCGTGGTCGTCACGAATCCCGATGGCCAGGTGAGCGTTCCCTCCGGAAGCTTCACCTACACCGCCGATACGACGCCTCCGCTGATCACGCCCGCCCTCACGGGCACTCTCGGACTCAATGGCTGGTACGTCGGCGATGTCGGGCTGACTTGGCAGGTGACGGACCCGGAGTCACCCATCTCGAGCCCTGCCTGCGCTGCATCAGTGGTCACGGCAGACACGGCGGGGGCTACCTTCTCCTGCTCGGCAACCAGTGCCGGGGGCTCGGCGAGTGCCTCAGTGACGCTCAAGCGGGATGCGAGCATCCCGACAGCCGCAGCGACGGCATCACCGGTTGCCAATACGGCGGGATGGCGCAGGACGGCGGTGACGGTTTCGTTCACGGGGACCGACAGTATCTCTGGCATTGCGAGCTGTTCCGCGTCGGTGGCACTGCGCACCGAAGAGGTGGGGCAGCAGAGCGCGCCGGGGGTGTGTACGAACGGGGCAGGCCTCGCCAGCGCAGCGGTCCGCGTGTCGGGAATCAATATCGACTTGACCCGGCCGAATGTCACGGTCACGAGCCCGGTGGCGGGTGCTACCTATGCGCGTAACAGTGTCGTGCCCGCCAATTTCACTTGCAGCGACACGCTGTCGGGTCTGGCGGCAGCCAATGGTTGCGCAGGGACCGTCGCGAATGGTTTCGCAATCAACACCGCGACCGCCGGCAGCAAGAATTTCTCGGTGACCGGGCGCGATGCGGCGGGTAACACCCGAACCACAACCATCCGGTATTACGTTCAGTGATGTAGGTTCCCCGATGGCGGTTTAGCGCGCGCCCGCCATCGCGACACCCCAGGGCCGGTCGCCCACCGGGATTCTGGCGAGTACCTGCAGCGTCGTTGCATCGACGACGGACATGTCGTTCGATGGGCCGTTGGCCGTGTAGAGCGTCCGGCCGTCTGGAGCGAGAGCCACGCCCCAGGGACGCGGGCCAACGACCGCTGTGGCGACGCTAGTACCGAGCGCGGTGTCGATCCCGACGACCTGTTGGCCGCGGCCCGTCGTGACATACAACCGCATGCCATCCTTCGACAGGGCCAAGCCCATCGGTCGGGCGTTGTCGCCGGGGATCTTGATCTGCCCGATCGTGGTGCGCTGCGCGACGTCGACGATCGCTACGGCTGCGTCGTTCTCGAGCGTAACGAAGGCACGCGAAGAGTCGGGTAGAAAAACGACGGAGCGCGGTCGCGCTCCCACGTGTACCGACGCCGTGACGGTCATCGTGGAGGTTTCGACGAACGTCAGTTGGTCGTCGGCCTCCGACGTGACGGCGATCAGTCCGCCGTCCGGCGAGAGTGCAACCCCCTCCGGTTCGCGGCCTACGGGCATCACGGCCAGCAACTTGCCGGTCTTGATGTCGATGAGGCTGGCGGTTCCGGAATCCTCGTTGGCGACGACGAGGCGCCTGCCGTCCGCGCTCACGGCGAGCTGCTCCGGATCGTTGCCGACGCGCACCATGCGCACCAGCCGGTTGGCACGCAGATCCACGACGCCAACGCCATCGGCTGCGCGATCGGCCGGCGGGAGTGTCCTTGCATCGGCTCCCGGACCTGCGATCGGGGATCCGCTGAGCGCAACGTACGCCACGTCACCCGAGGGACCGACCTGCACGCCGCGCGGCCGCTTGCCCAGCGCGATCGTGGCCACAACCGTGCGTGTCGCCGGATCGATAACGCTGAGCGTTCCGCTGCCTTCGTTGGTGACGAGAACGCGCGCTGTCAATGTTGGCGGTGGCGCGGACGGGCGCGAACATGCCGTGATCGAGAGTGCGGTGGCCAGTACGAGAACAGTCACGGCGCACTTCAAGGCGGGCCCCGATCCGATCATTTGGTCGCCGCTGAAACTCGCGAACTCAGGCCTGATTCATTCCCGGAACCGTCGAGCGCGGAAACCGCATACGTGTAGGTGGTCGCCGGCCTGGGGCCATTGACGCGCCACCCGTCCTGGAACGAAGGAACCGTCGTGCGCGCCACTTCGACCGATGGCGTGCAACCCGACGCTTCGCAGCGAAAGACGCGATAGCTCGCCACTCCGACGTCATCGACGGACGCCGTCCACCTCAGGTAGATAGCCGGGGCCGAGCTGTCCGGCGTCGCGGTCAGATTGGTGGGTGAGGCCGGCGGAACCGTGTCGGGCCGCAGCAATGCCATCGCTGAGGCTGGCAGCAGTGGGTTGCTAGGACCATGCGCCCCTGAGGTGTCCACCATCAAGTCGTCCATGTAGTAGTCGCCGTCAATCGGTGGGTTCCCGTGCTGGGAGGTGTCTCCGATCCAGATCGCAGACAGCGGACTATCGTCGACCGGGCAGGAACCCGAACCTAACCGAGTCCAGTTAGCTGGATCATAGATCGCCATCGTTGCCAGCCGATTCGGCTGATCCCAGATCATCGTCACCCAGTACCACTTGTTGATTACTCCGTTCACGACAGGCACTCCGCTCGAGCATGCGTAGGTCTCGATCTGGAATACCAACGGCGACCCCGAAATCATGTTGAAAGTAATGAAATCGCCGCTCACGGCAGTCACGTCGAAGACATCATAGTAGTGCCACGGGTTGAGCGCCCACCCGCCGCCCGTGAACTGCATGTACAGACCAACCGCGACCTTCGGCCGCGTCGGACTGAGTGTGTAAGAGAGGAGGTCATACTCGCGATCGGCATGCTTGCGGTACATGCCTCGGGAGCCATTGTCCCCAATCAAGGTCCGGCCGATCTGCACAGGGCCGCGTGGCGGGCTGACGAGTCCCGACGACTTGGAAACGTACAGCTGTAGCGGCGCGCCTCCGGGGCCGTTCTCCCAGAATCCGCTCCTGCCGGTCGCCAGCTGTGAATCGTTGTTGGCAATCGCGGGCGTGAGCACGGCACCGTCCGGCCCGTTTTCCATGTCGACGAAATCCGTCAGCTTGACACCGCCTGCGCTGGCCTCGAGTGTAAAGTCCGCGCGCACAGTAGTTGCTGCATTGACGGCGAGTGTGCATGACAGAGCAACACCGCTGCATCCACTACTCCACCCGGAAAACAGAGATAGTGCTGCCGGACTCGCGACGAGCGTCACGACGTCACCACTGTTAACGGTCGCCGCGCAGGCGGTGCCGCAGTTGATCGGGCCGCCGGCGACTGTGCCCGTGCCGTCACCGCCTTTCTCGACCGTGATCACAACCGGCAGGTTGTTGACCATGACGGTCGCCGGTGATGATGTCGCGAAATTGTTGGATGTGTCGCGAGCAGCGGCGGTCAGTGCGTACGAGCCGTTGGGAACGACTGTCGTATCCCAGGTAATCGCGTAGGGCGAGGTGGTGATTTCCGCTCCGAGTGCGGATCCGTTCAGGAAGAACTGGACACCAGCGACGCCGACATTGTCCGACGCAGTGGCTGCAACGGCGGTTGTGATTCCCGCCACCACCGCCCCGTGCAGTGGAGCGGTCAGCGAAACTGAGGGAGCAACGGTATCCGGGACAACGGTCAACGTGAACGAGGTCGCGCGAATTACGGAACCGCCCGTTCCGGTGACTGTCATAGGCGAAACACCGGTCGGAGTCAGGCCAGTCGTCTTGATCGTCAGCACGCTCGTGCAGCTCGGGTTGCAGGAGGAGCTGGAGAACGAGACGAGCGCATTCAGGGGTGCGCCGCTCACCGTGTAAGAAACCGCCGCGGTGGTGCCCGACGACAGAATCGCCGAAATTGCATTGCTCGTGGAGAAACCTTGAATGACGGATTTTTCGCCCTCGTTGCTCAACGTGAAGTCAAACGGCGCAGACGTCGTAGCGGATGCGGGGTTCGAAGCAGTCGAGTTATTACCTGCCGCGTCGAACGCCGAGACCGCATACGTGTAGGTCGTCGATGGAGAGAGCGCATTGTCGGAATAAAATCGCGTAGCGGAAGTGCCGATCTGCACTGCGCCTCTGTAGATCCTGTATCCGGTAACGCCAACGTTATCGCTCGAAGCCATCCAGGAAAGGTTGATCTGATTCGCCCCGATCGCGGTCGCTGCCAGACCGCCGGGGACGGTCGGCGCCTGGACATCAGGAGTAGTCGCGCTGGCGACGTTCGAATAACCGCTGCGATTTCCCGCAGCGTCGGTGGCCCGGACGCGATGTCTGTAGCTCAGGCCGGTAGAGAGGCCGGCGCTGCTGAACGCCGTGCCGGTGGATGTTGCCACTTGCCTGAAGCTCGTGCATCCGGCTCCCTGGCAGCGCTCGACCAGGTACTGCGTCACAGCGACATTGTCGACCGAGGCCGTCCAGCTCAGATCGATCTGGTTCGCTGCCACAGCCGCCGCCTTGAGGCCACTCGGCGAGGTCGGAGCCTGCGTGTCCGCAGTGGTCGCGCTGGACACGTTGGAGTAACTACTCAGGTTTCCGGCCGCATCGGACGCGCGTACGCGATATGTATACGTCGTTGCGTTGGTCAACCCGGTGTTGCTGAACGTGGTGGTTGTGGGCGTCGCTAGCTGGGCGAAGTTCGTGCATCCGGCGCCAGTGCAACGCTCGACCCAGTACCTCGATACGCCTATGTTATCGGTCGACGCGATCCAGTTCAGGTTGATCCGCTGACCGCCGGACGCGGCAGCCGTCAAACCGCTTGGCGCCGTTGGCGGCGCGAGGTCGGCGGCCAGCGCGGCTGCGGTCAGGACCGCTTGAAGCCCGACGGCAATCGTGAGCGCGGCAAGCATGGAGCGCCTGCTCGCACTACGCGGGATCTTCTCCTGTGTTGCGGCGTAACGGTGGCGAATGATCTCAACGCCTCTCAACCGAAGCTCCCGCCGAGCAAACCTCGATATCCCCCCCTGCGCGAATCAGGTTGCGCCAGATTTTGTCAAATTGGTACTCGAATTATGTGAAATTGAGGTGCGGAAAGACCTCGACGCTGCCGTGCATGCGGTCCAACGTCGCGGGGACAGTACGCCTCGGGTGGAGCTTGGTTTAGGGCGCCCGATTGGAGCGCATTATCAGCGGCACGTGCAGGCGCAACAGCGCCTACAAATCAGACAGATGCGCGATGATCCTCGGGGCGCTATCAACGCACGGGCGCGCGCACCGTCGGCGCGGCGCCCCTACTGGACCGTGTAGGAGCGGGTCGTCGTCCGCACCTTGCCCGCCATATCGGTGGCGGTGACGGTGAATGTCTGCGTGCCCGAAGTCCCCGTATCGATCGCACTTCCGCTCGGAACCGTACCCACGCATCCGCCGGCGGCCAGGCCGGAAAGCGCGTCGGCGCAGCTGAATTTCGCAAGGACCACCGCGCCCAGCGCATACGTGGCGTAGTTCGCAGGCCGCGTGATGCTGATGGTGGGCAGCGTCGTATCGCGCTTGATCGTGACCGACTGCGACGCAGTGCCGCCCGCGCTGGTGGCGCTGCAGGTGAAGGTCGTGCCCGCCGTGTTGCTCGTGACCGAGCTATTGCCGCAACCCGTGCTGGACGTAACGGGCGACTCCGCATCCGTCACGGCCCATGTCAGCGTCACGTTCGAGATGTACCAGCCGTTCGTACCGAGAGTCCCGGTAATCGCTGGCGTGATGACCGGCGGTGTCGAGTCGCTGCTGGCGGGGTTTACCGTGTAGGTCACCGTCCGACTCAGGGTCAATCCTGCACCATTGGTGGCGTTGACGACGAAGGACTGCGTGCCGGTCGTCGACAGATCGATCGCGTTGCCGTTCGCCACGGTGCCCGCGCAGGAACCGGCGGGAATGCCCGACGTAGCGTCCGCGCAGCTGTAGCTCGCCGTCACGTTGCCGCCAGCGTTGTATGACGCTCCATCGACCGGACTCGTGACTGTAATCGTCGGTGCGCTCGTATCGCGCTTGATAGTCATCGATTGGCTGGCGGTGCCGCCCGCGCTGGTTGCGCTGCAGGTATACGTGACACCGGTCGTGTCGGTCGTGACCGAGCTCGCACCGCAGCCCGTGGTCGATGTGACCGCGGACTGCGCGTCCGTCACGGTCCAGCTGAGCGAGACATTCGTGACGTACCAGCCGCTGGCGCCCTGCGTGCCCGTCAGCACCGGCGTGATGACAGGAGGGGTCGAGTCGCCGACGGGCGCGTTGACCGTCAGCGCGAACGAATTGCTGCTGCGTGTGAGGCTGCCGCTGATGCCGGTGACCGAGAGTGTGTAGGACCCGGTCGGCGTGCTCGTGCTGCTCGACACGGAGAGCGTTGCCGACGAGGTTGCCGGATTCGGCGAGAAACTGCCGCTGGCGCCAGCCGGCAGCCCGTTGACGCTCAGCGCGACCGCGCCAGTGAAGCCGTTGCGCGGGCCGATGGTCACCGCATAGCTCGTGGCGCTCCCCGGCACGATCGTCTGGCTGGACGGCGCGACCGACGCGGAGAAGTCCGGCGTCGCCGAGCCCGCGAAGCGGGCGAGAATGTTCGCGGTCATCTGCGCTATGCGCGCATCGAGAAAGTACGGATTGGAGTTGAAGTAGTTATCGAGTGCGAAGCCCCAGCCGATCGTGCCCGCTGCGAACACCCAGGCACCGCTCGGGGCCTGGTAGATCGATGAGTTCGCGTAGTCCGTGCCGTCGTACGATTTGAACGCTGACTGCGACAGCAGCGTGTAAGTGCCGCTCACCGCATTCGGTTGCGCGTACTCGGAGAACAGGCGATCGGCCTCGTAACCGACCAGCCCCGACACGGCGGAGCCGTTGGCGAGTCCCGTGCCCGCGTACACCCAGTGACTGCTGTTGGTCACGACGTAGGCGGGGTAGCGGCCCTGCGCATCGTTGCCGACCTGGTTGGTGTACTGCACCCCGACCAGCGCCTGCTCGGGGCGATTGACCGGCGGGTCGCGCCAGTTGACGGTCTCGAGGCTCGGATTGGTATTGGGGTCGATCGCGTCGTCCCGATAGCACACCATCACGCGATTCGGCACGCCGGTGCTCGAGGGTTCGAAACGGACCTGCGTGTAGATTGCGTTGGCCGAGAAGAACCCGAGGTTCACACCGGCATTCCGCGCGGCGATGACTGCGTCGTACATTTCCTTCGACCAGTACTCGTCGTGCCCGGCGGAAAGGAAGCCGCGATAATTCAGCAGCATCGCGCCGTTCGCATGCAGGTCCACGTCGGTCGCATAGCTGACGTCATAACCGGACTTCTCCATCCAGCGAACGAACGCCATTCCTTCGGCGAGGACGCAGTGACCGTACACATTGCAGTCGCCATCGCCGTAGTACGGCCGATCGAACGAGACTTTCACCGCTGCTTTGCTGCCGCCCACCGTTCGCGCGCCAAAGCTGCTGAAGTCGTACAGGCTCTTGCCCCCGTTGTCGTAGGGGTAGTCGTTGTAGGCCTGATAGGTCGCCACCGGTTGCTGGTAGAGAAATGTCGCGACCCGGCTATCATCGCGTACCACGAACGGCACGTAGTTCTGGAACGACGCGGCGTTCGTGAGTACGGCGACGTAGATGCCGCTCGTCCACGAGGACTGCGTCGTCAAGCTGTACGAAGGCGCCCACTGGCACTCGATCAACCCGGTCGTCGCATCGACGGGGCAGGCGGGCTGCTGGACGCCGGTGAGCGGGCCGACGTGCTGCATCAGGCGTCCGCCCAGGCCCTGGTACCAGCCGAGGCGATAGATATCGATCGTGTAAGTCTGCGCGGGTTTGACGCTCACCCGGAACGTGATCGCCTGGCCCTTGTTCACGCTCGTGGCGGATGCGTAGCCCTTGATCTCTCCGCCCAGATCGGTACCGGCACGGCCCCACTGGATTTCCCACGCGTCCGTACCGGGTTGCTGGTTCTCGAGCACGATCGGGTTGCTTTGAGCCAGCGACAGCGCTGGGCCGAGCCCCGCAGCCGCGACGCCGCATATGAGCACTGCGAACAGGGCTCGCATTGCGAAGCCTGGGTACCTGGGTCGTCGCATCATGGGCGTGCCGCTCCGCTTGTTTGTCGAGCCGCGCGCGAAAGGCGCGGACATCCGTCAGAGCTGCTGCAAGAAGCGTGCGCGGCGGCCGACAGACCGTTCAATCAATCTGTTAGATTTGGCGCCGCGCCGTCGACGCGGCCGGGTGTAACGTATTGCGACGCGCGCTCGACATCAGCGAGACGACATAATCTGCCGCACTGCCCGAGCAGCGCGGTGCGGGTGCTGAGGCTCGCGGAGTTTCCGGACGCCAGCGAAGGACGGTCGCGGTGATTGAGACGAAGCAGCGTGCCGACATCCGTGACCTGGGCCGTGCCCGACCGGTACGCGCGGTGCTGTTCGATCTGGACGGCACGCTCATCGACACGGAGCTGCAGACCGACACGGCGGTCAGCGCGGTCGCGGCCCACTACGGCGTGGCGGGTTTCTCCCTGCCCCACACGGAGACGCGGGGCCGCACCTGGATGCACGTGGCGGACGAGATGCGGGCGCGGACCGGGATCGATGTCCCCGCGTCGGACCTCGCCGCCGCCATGCTCGCGCACTGGACCGCCTCCACGAGCGACGCCCGGACCATCCCCGGCGCTCCGGAGGCGATTCGCGCAGCCGCCGCGTGCCAGCTCAAGCTCGCTGTCGTTTCCTCGAGCCCGCGCTCGGTGATCGACTATTTCCTCGACCGGCTCGGCGTCAGCGACTGCATCGGCGGGAACGCGCGCATCGGCTCCGAATCGGTGCGTGCCACCAAGCCCGATCCCGAGGGTTTCCTGCTCGCGGCCCGGGCACTCGATGTCGAACCCGTGGACACGTTGGTGTTCGAGGACAGCCGGGCAGGGCTGCTCGCGGCGCGCGCGGCCGGCATGCGCGCGATGTTCGTCACGTGCTGCGCCGCGGAGTTGACCGAAAACAGTAAGCTCGCGACAGCCATCTGTACTCACTACCTGACGCTGCCGCCTCGATTCTGGGATGCCCTTGCTTGCGGCAGCGCCGATCTCGGACACAGGTCATTCACTTGAACGCGGCGAACCCCGCGCTGCTGGGCCGCTACCGCGCGCAACTGTTTACCGCCACCTGGCTCTCCTACGCCGGCTTTTACCTCACGCGCAAGGTGTATGCGGTCGTGAAACTGCCGCTCAAGCAGCAGTTCGGTTTCGACGACGTGCACGTCGCATTTCCCTGGACCATCTATCTAATTACCTACATGCTCGGCCAGTTCCTGGCCGCATGGCTCGGCCGACGCATGGAGAGCCGGCGCGTGCTCGCCTACGGCATGAGTGTAGCGGCCGGGTGCAATGTCGTGCTCGGCCTGCTGGTCGATTCGCAGCGCGCGAGTGTGTTCCTGTGGATGTGCGTGACCATGGGGATCCACGGCCTCGCGCAAGCGACAGGCTGGCCACACAACGTTGCCTTGTTCGCGAACTGGACGCGCCGCACCGAGCGCGGCACCTTGTTCGGCATTTGGGGCACCTGTTACCAGGTCGGCGCGGTGCTTGGAAAAGGGTTGGCGGGATTCCTGCTCGGCTGGCTCGGCATGGCGTGGTCGTTTTTCGGCTCGAGCATCCTGCTGCTTGCGATCACCGTGCTGTTCGTCGGATTGGCGCGCGAGCGGCCGCAATCGGTCGGCCTGTCGCTCGAGGATGAAGCCGAACCGGACGTGCCGCCTCCGGGCGAAGGCGGTAAACGTGAAGTGCACGCACCCCTGCCGTCGGGTTTCATCGGATCGATTGTCGCGATGGGCCTGATCTATTTCGGCTTCAAGTTCGTGCGCTATGCGCTCGACAGCTGGTCGGCGCTCATCCTCAGCGAGCAGTTTCACCTGTCGCCGACGATCGCTGCGTACTGCTCGACCGCGTTCGACTGGGTCGGATTCCTCGGCGTCATTGCGGGCGGCATCTGGTCGGACCGCATTCCGGGCGCGCGACGCACGCCGGTCATCTTCTGGATGACGCTCGGCTGCTTCGTATTCACATCGCTCATGTGGTTCACCGGACTGTCGTCAGTGTTGTTCTTCGTCGTGCTGCTCGGTCTGATCGGATTCACGGCGATGGGCCCGGACTCGCTGCTCTCCGGGGCGTGCGCGATGGACGTCGGGAGCCGGCGTCAGGCCGCGCTTGCGGCCGGGGTGATCAACGGTCTCGGCTCGATCGGGCCGATCCTGCAGGAAGAATCGATCGGCTGGCTGAAGCAGACCTACGGACTGGATGCCGTCTTGCTGCTGCTGGTGGCGGTCGTATTCGTGACCACCGTCGCCACGGGACTGCTGGCGCGATTTGAACGTGGCCGGCTGTAGAGTCTGGCGTCGGGTCCCGGGGCAGTAAGTCTGACTCCTGCCATGCGCAGGCGTGGGTCGTTCTAAATCGGGATCGACGCGAGTTCAACGAGGTGCGAGCGCATTCCGGTTTGACCAATGGATGTGGACGATCCTCCAGTCGTCCGCTCGTCTGCGCAGGACCATCGTCTCGGTGCTGATGATGTCGGATGGCTGCGCGCCTTGCGCGGTGAGGCGTGCCGTGGTCGCGACCCACGCGAGATCGCCGACGGTTTCGCCGGTGCGCGAGAGCAAGCGATGCTTGGCCGACTTGAGAAATGCCGCGTCGGCGGCGAGATGCCGGGCCGCGTACTCGTCACGCGAGCGCTCGACACCGCCGCTCTCGTAGATCAGCACCTCAGGATCGAGCAGGGCACTGGCCACCGGCCGGTCTCCGGCGGCGAGTGCGCTGAAGAACCTGTCGACCACTGCAATGGGATCCGCTGGGTGATCGTGTCCGGTCTCGATCGAGTCGTGGTGCTCGATGGGCTCAGCATGCGTGTGCCCATTCCCACTCTTTGCAACGAGAGCGCGATACGCTTCCGGCGAGAGGTCGGGGAGCCTGCGCAAGAACGCGACCATCGCCCAAATGCTGCGATCGTCGTGCGTCGCGCCCCACGCGGGCATACCGGTCATCTTGAAGCCGTGCTTGATGATCCAGAACGCTTTCTGGGGCGGGTCATCTCGTCCGTGCTCGATGAGATTCGGCGGCTGGGGGTAGAGCCCGCGACGCAACTCCGACTCTTCTATGCCCGGTGCGAGATGACACCCCGTGCACATCTCGGCGTAATGTTCGGCGCCCATGGCGATCAGCCCTGAATCATCGAGCGGAGGTACCGCGATTCCACCGACACGTACCGCGATCGATCGATCGCGAGCCGTCTCCAGAAGCCAGCGCGTCACGCCCCAATGAGGGTTGTCCGCGGCGACATTGAAGACTCCAGATAGCAGTAGCGCGAAGCCGAGAGCGGCTAAGGTTGCGACGGTGCTGGAAACGACTATCAGTACTTTCATGAGCCACCTTTGATTATCACAGCCAGACGCGGACCCCCGCGACCACACGGGTGTCGCCGATATCCTCGCCGCCCGCGCGCCTCGAGTCCGCGGTCCTGCCGAACGCACGACTCCAGCTCACGCCCAGGTAGGGAGCGAACTCGCGTCGGATTTCGTAGCGCAGGCGCAGACCAAGCTCCAGATCGGATACGCCCGCGCCGAGGCCGCGCTGCGGATCAGCCTTGCCGTAGAGATTTGCCTCGAGCCGCGGTTGGAGAATGAGGCGCTGCGTCCACAGCAGTTCGTACTGCACCTGGAGTCGCGCGGCGGACCGCCCGCCATCGCCGAGGTACAAGGTCGCCTCGACGTCGAACCACTGCGGCGCGAGTCCTTTTATGCCGACCGCCGCCCAGGTGCGCGGCGGACCGGACCCGAAGTCCTGGCGCGCGCCTAGCTGCCGGCTCCACCAGCGTGCGAGGATCCGATCCCAGAGCAGCTCCGCGCGCCCGGCGTGCGTGCGTCCGTGCATGCGCTCGCCTTCGGTCTCGACCCAGACCTTGTCATAATCGCCGCCGTACCACGCGTGTGCTTCCCAAGCGCCCGCATCGGCGCCGCGCGCGCCGCGCCACTCGAAGCGATCGAGTGCCACCATGCCGATCCGTGCCGTGTCGTCCATTTGCATCATCTGGACCATCTCGCGGTGCGAGCTGTCGGCCGCAATTTTCGCGGGCGCCGTCGGCGGCACGTGCAGCGAGCGGTCTTCGGAACGAGCGGAACCGGCCGCGAGCAGCGCGATCGCGCAGGCCGTGATGCGTGAGCGCACCGGCAAGACGTCAGCCCTCCTGCGTCGATTGACGTGCGCGCGCGACGCGCACTTCTCGGAACATGCCGGCCTCCATGTGGAAGAGGAGGTGACAGTGAAACGCCCAGCGGCCGAGCGCATCGGCGGTAACGCGATAGCTCAAGCGCTGTGCGGGCTGCACGAGAACGGTGTGCTTGCGCACCTGAAAAGCTCCGTCCGGCGATTCGACTTCACTCCACATGCCATGCAGATGAATGGGGTGCGTCATCATGCTGTCGTTGACGAGAATAATGCGCAGGCGCTCGCCGTGAGTGAAGCGCAGCGCTTCGGCTTCGGAATACTTCTCGCCGTCGAAGGACCACATGAAGCGTTCCATGTGACCAGTGAGATGGAGCTCGATCTCGCGTTCCGGCGGGCGCGGATCGATCGGACCGCCGAGCGTGTGCAAGTCGGCGTAGCTCAGCACGCGCCGGCCGTTGTCGCGTAGTCCGACGCCCGGATCCGACAAGTTGTTCCTCGCCTGCGCGACTTGGGCATCGACGCCCGGGCCCTGCTCGGACGGAGCGTGCTGCAGCGCGCCGTAACCCATATCGCCCGTGGCGCTGTGATCCATCCCTGGCATGTCCCTCATGCCTTCCATGCCCCCCATGCCCGACATCTCCTTCATGTCGTGGCCCATGCCCATGTCCGACATGGACAGGAGCGGTCGCCGGTCGAGCGCCGGAATCGCTCCCTGCAGACCCTGCCGCGGCGCGAGCGTACCGAGCGCGTACCCGGATCGGTCCATCGACTGAGCGAAGATCGTGTACGGCTGTGCTTCCGCAGGCGTTACGATCACGTCATAAACCTCGGCCGTTCCGATCCGAAATTCATCGACGGTGACGGGGTCCACGTCCTGTCCATCCGCCGCGACGACGGTCAACGCGAGCCCGGGAATTCGTACGTCGAAGATGCTCATCGCAGAGCCGTTGATGAACCGCAGCCGCACTCTCTCGCCACGGTGAAACAAGCCGGTCCAATTGCCTGCCGGCATCGCGCCGTTCATGAGATAGGTGTAGGCATGGCCCGAAACATCCGCAAGATCTGTGGGGGTCATCCGCATCTCGCCCCACATGCGTCGCTCGGCGAGCGTCGACCGCCAGCCTTTCTCACGCACGTCGCGGAAAAAATCGCCGACCGTGCGCTGGCCGAAGTTGAAGTAGTTACTGTGGCGCTTGAGTGTCGCGTAGAGGTGTTCGGGATGCCGATCGGTCCAGTCCGACAACAGCACCGTGTAGTCGCGGTCCACGGGATGCCGCTCGCCACCGCGCGGCTCGATTACGATAGGTCCATAGAGGCCGGTCTGTTCCTGGAAGCGCGAGTGGCTGTGGTACCAGTAGCTACCGGACTGTCTGACCGGGAAGCGGTAGGTATAGGTGTTTCCCGGAGCGATGCCACTGAAACTCAGGCCCGGTACGCCATCCATGTCGGCGGGCAGGATGATCCCGTGCCAGTGAATGGAACTTGGCACGGCCAGTCGATTCGTGACGCGCAGCGTGACCGTATCGCCCTCGCGCCAGCGCAGGAGCGGCGCGGGGAGCTGGCCGTTGACCACGGTCGCGATACGCCGCTCGCCGGTGAAACTCACCGGCAGCGCGCCGATCTCCAGATCGAACTGAGTGCCAGACAGTTCCGAGCGAGGCCGACTCTCGGTGCCCCAGGTGAATCTGCTGGACGCCGCGAGCGCGACAAGGCTCGCGCCGGCGCGCCGTACAAAATGTCGTCGTGACGAATCCAATGCGTCCTCAATGGTCGATCGATTGCGGGCCATGGCCGTTCCTGGTCTCTACGGGCGGTCTAACGCTGACGACCAGCGCACGCAGGCGCGCGGCGGCGGTCGAAGTTGCGGCAGATGACGCTGGTCCACGGGCGCTCGCGCCCGGGGCGCGCGTCAGGCGGGATCAGCGGGAGGAGCGTGAGACCAGAACGTGGCGAAACGCCGGTAGAGATTCTCCGGCGGGCCGTGCGAGAAGGGGAGCAGTCGGGCGCTGCGGCTGGCCTCGGGCAAGGAACTGGAGACCGCCACGGTTGCTATCGCGAAGGAAGGTTTCCATGCTTTACCCGTCGTTGGTATCGCCAGCGCCTGAGCGATGGCATGAGCGCCGCTGAGCAGCTGGCAGCAGAGGTCGGGATCCAGTTGATTCGGCGAGTTACCATGCTCATGCATCTGTCCGCTGAGAGCCGCTGTGTGTTGCTGCGCCGGCACCGTGTCGATCCCGTGATCGGGCATCGGACAGAAGAAACCGCTGAGTGTCCAGGCAGTAAGCGCGAGCAAAGCGACGCCGCGGCGGAAGCGGCCGGCGGCCTCGGTTCGGTGTGAGCTCAGATGGGTCATGCTTGCATTATTCGTGCGCGTCGTTGCAGAGTCAAAGCAACATGCTGCGGCGATCCTATGGCTTCAAAACCGCGGAGATCGTCCCGAACACGGCAGCGGCGGCGAGCGCTTTGGCGCTGATCCTGTTGCCGACCTGCGGCTGGGCGGCCGATCCGGACGCCCAGATTGGCATCGATGAAATCGTCGTATCCGCCGCGCGCACGCCCACGCTGATCCGCGATGAACCCTTGCGAATCGAGGCCGTGCCGGCCGACGAGATCGAGGAAAACCTGACCATCGCGCCGGGCAACCTGTCGTCGCTCCTGAGAGAACTCCCGGGTGTAATGGTGAAACCGGCGGGGCCGGCCCTCGGGGGCGTCGGCCTGCAACTGCGCGGAATGCCAGCGCGCCACACGCTCATGTTGACCGATGGCCTGCCGCTGGCGGGCGCCGAGGCCGACGGATTCGGATTGTTGCAGATGCCGCCGCTCGATCTCGCGCGTGTTGAAGTGATCAAAGGTGCGGTCTCCGCGTTGTATGGACAATCCGGACCCGGAGGCGTCCTGAACCTCGTTTCGCGCATGCCCGATTCCGAGCCCCAGGTTCTCATGAACGCGACCTCGCGCGGTGGGCGGGACCTTGTCGGCTTCTTCACTGGGAAAGGCACATCGCCGTGGAGTGCGACGCTGACGGCTGGCGCACACTACCAGTCGCGCGAGGATGTGGACGGTGATGGTTGGGCAGACCTCGCCGGTTATCGGCGGTTTACGTTGCGGCCCCGGCTGTGGTGGCACGGCGGTGGGGACCGATCGCTCCTGCTCACGGCGGGAATCGTCGATGAGATTCGCACCGGTGGGACGCTGCCTGGACGGGCGCTTGCCGACGGGAGCGCCTTCATCGAAGCGTTGCGCACGCGCCGGCTCGATGCCGGAGCGGTGAGCCATTGGGCTTTCGATAGCGGGACCACATTCGGTGGACGCCTGTCACTGAGTTCGGTGCGATTGGATCGCGCGTTTGGCGTAGAGAGAATTCCCTCGACCCAAACCGCACTCTTCGGTGAAGGAGCCTGGAGCGGCACGAGTCGTGGACACCGCTGGGTGTTCGGTGTCGCGTTCGAGCGTGATCGGCTCGCCGTGCCGGCCGTTCCCGGCGTGAGCTATACCTACACGGTTCCAGGGGTGTTCCTCCAGGACGAGTACGCGCCGTCACCGTGGATGACGCTCGCCGGCAGCTTGCGCGTCGACGCGCACGACATCTACGGCACGTTCGTCAGTCCGCGTGTGTCTGCGCTGTTGCGCCGGCCGGGGAGCGATTGGAGCCTGCGAGCGTCGGTCGGCAGTGGTTTCGCAGCGCCGACGCCCTTCATCGAGGAGATCGCAGCGGTGGGGCTCGGTGCCCTGCTGCCGCTGCAAGGGTTGCACGCGGAAAGCGCCATCAGTGCTTCGCTCGATGCCAAATGGTCCGACGGCGAGTGGGATGTGAACGTGAGCGTGTTTGCTTCCGAGATTCGCGATCCCCTCGAGGTGCAGACGACATCCGGGCGTCCACTCCAGATTGTGAACGCTCGCGGCCCACGGCGGGCACCCGGCGCTGAGGTCCTCGTCGGTTTTGTCGCCGGATCGCTCCATGCGATCGCCTCCTGGAGCTACCTCGATGTGACCGAGGTCGCGGCTTCCGGAGTACGGACGGCTGCGCCGCTCGTGCCGCGTCACTCGGTCTCGCTTGACGGCATTCTTGAGAGCGAACAGCGCGGTCGAGTCGGGCTCGAGCTCGGCTACATCGGCCGCCAGGTGCTAGCGGACAATCCCTATCGGCGATCCGGGCGCGGCTACTTCGAAGTGAACGCGCTGGCCGAACGGCGCTTCGGACGTATCACCGTGTTCCTGAATGCACTCAATCTTGCCGACGTGCGCCAGACGCAGTTCGATCCACTGCTTCGTCCGGGCCCCGGTCCGGGCGGTGACCCAATTGTGGACGCATGGGCGCCGCTCGACGGCCGTACGTTCAATCTCGGGATCCGTGCGGAGCTGTAGCCCGCCTGGCGCCCCTGGGTATACAGCAACGCGCGTTGCCGGCGGACACCCTCGCCGAAGCGGCAACGAATTCCGTATTGTGCGCGCCGCGAAGTTCTTCGATCGGAAAGCGATGCCGACCGACTCTGGTCGATCTCAACCAACGGACCTCGCAGGACTCGGGCGATGCCGGTGCGATCTACGATAAAGACTGACTCTTTGATTAGTGGTGGGCGGTACAGGGCTTGAACCTGTGACCCCTGCCGTGTGAAAGCAGTGCTCTACCGCTGAGCTAACCGCCCGCCGTGGGTGGGCGCAAAGTCTAAAGAGGCCGCGGGGGCGACGCAAATCGGCGCGCCGGCTGTTACGATTCGCGCGGCCTATGACCGTCGTCACGCGCTTCGCCCCGAGTCCCACCGGCCTGCTGCACATCGGCGGCGTGCGCACCGCGCTCTTCAGCTGGCTGTATGCGCGCCGCATGCGCGGGCAGTTCATCCTCCGAATCGAGGACACCGACCGCGAGCGCTCGACCGAGGAGGCGGTGCGCGTGATCCTCGAGGGGATGCGCTGGCTCGGTCTCGATCATGACCAGGGCCCGTTCTACCAGACGCAGCGCGGCGACCGCTATCGCGAAGTGCTCGGGCAGTTCGTCGCGTCCGGCAAGGCGTACCTCTGCTATTGCACGAAGGAGGAGCTCGAGGCGATGCGCCTGGAGCAGTTGGCCCGCAAGCAGAAGCCGCGCTACGACGGGCGTTGCCGCGACCGGACCGAACCGCGACCGGGCGTCGAGCCCGTGATCCGGTTTCGCAATCCGCTCGACGGCGATGTCGTCGTCGACGATCTCGTGCATGGGGAGGTCGTGTTCCGCAACGCGGAACTCGACGATCTCATCATCGCGCGCTCCGACGGCACGCCGACCTACAACTTCTGCGTCATCATCGACGATGCGGACATGAAGGTGACGCACGTCATTCGCGGCGACGATCACCTGAATAACACGCCACGCCAGATGAACATGCTCGAGGCGCTCGGCGCGGCAATGCCGGCGTACGGGCATGTGCCGATGATCCTTGGCCCCGACGGCACCAAGCTTTCGAAGCGCCACGGCGCCGTGAGCGTGCTGCAGTACGCCGAGGAGGGCTACCTGCCGGATGCGCTGCTCAACTACCTCGTGCGTCTCGGCTGGTCGTACGGCGATCAGGAGATCTTCACGCGCGAGGAGATGATCGGGAAATTCGACATCAAGGATGTGAACAGGGCGGCTTCGGCTTTCAATCCCGAGAAGCTCCTGTGGCTCAATCAGCAGCACATGATGCGCAATCCGGCGGCCTCGCTGGTGCCGCATCTGCGAGCGCATCTCGAGCGCCTCGGCATTCACACCACGGACGACGCGCTGCTCGAGGGCATCGTGCTTGCCCAGCGTGAGCGCACCCGGACCCTGAAGGAGATGGCCGAGAACAGCCGCTTCTTCTTCGCGGCACAGCCGCTCGACCCGAAGGCGGCGAAGCACCTGAATCCCGAGTCGATCGCGCTGCTCGGCGATTTGCGATTACGCCTCGAGGCCCTGCCCGATTGGCGACCGGAATCTGTTCACGCCGTACTCGCGGCGCTCGCGACCGAGCGCGGGCTCGGTCTCGGCAAGATCGCTCAGCCACTTCGGGTGGCGCTGACTGGCGGCACGATCTCCCCGCCCATCGACCAGACCGCGGCGCTCCTTGGACGCGAGGCAACCCTCGCGCGGCTGTCCCAGGCGGGCGCGTAGCGACGGACCCGCTACGGTATGGTCTTCGATCCGATCGGCGAGAAATTACTTTCCATACCCGCGCTGTTATAGGCAGTGACGCTGAAATAATGCGTGCCGGACGCCAGATTTGCGACAAGGTAGGTCGTCAGGCCGGCGTTCGCGACGTCCGCTGTCCTCGCCAGGGCGGAGGTGCTTGGGCCTTCATAGATGCGGTATCCGGCGAGGTTCGTCAGGGGCGTGCCGTCGCTGTTCTGGGTGGGGGGTGTCCAGGACAGCGTTGCCGAGCCGGTCGCCGCTGCCGTCACCGCGATGTTGAATGCCGGCAGCGCGACGTTGGCGATCCCGTCGCTGACGCCAATCGCGATGTTGGAGTAGGTACCTACGTCGGCGGCAGCCGGCGTGCCCGACAAACGCCCGGTGAGTGAGTCGAAGGCCATCCACGCCGGCTTATTCACGACCGCGAACGTCAATTTGTCGCCATCGGCATCGGTGGCGGTGGGCTGGAACGAGAAGGCGCTGCCGACGAGGACCGTAGCCGGTGGCGTGCCGGAGATGACGGGCGGGGAATTCTGCGCCGCGGATACCGTGATCGTGAACGGGGCGAGGGCAGCGCTGGCCTTGCCGTCGCTCACGCTGATTTGCACATTCGCGAAGCTGCCCGTCTGCGTGCCTGCAGGCGTACCCGTCAGCTTGCCGGTCGCCGAATCAAAGCTCGCCCAGGCCGGTTTGTTGGTAATCGAGAAGGTCAATGGATCCTTGTCCGCATCGGCCGCGGTCGGCTGAAACAGATAGGCACTGCCCGCGACGACGGTGGTGGGCGGGGCGCCGCTGATCGTCGGCGCGCGGTTCGCCGCCGCAGTGACCTGAATCGAAAACGCGGGCAGGGCGGCAGTCAGCGTCCCGTCGCTGACCGAGATCACGATGCCGCTCGTGGTCGCGACGTTCGTGCTCGCGGGCGTGCCGCTCAGGCGACCCGTCGAGGCGCTGAACGCGGCCCAGGCGGGCTTGTTGACGATCGAGAAGGTGAGCGGATTGCCGTCCGGATCCGCAGCCGTCGGCTGGAAGCTGTAGGCCTGGAGCGCGACGACGGACGCGGGCGGGGCGCCGCTGATCGTCGGCGCGCGGTTGGCGGGCGTCTGCGCAACGACCTGGAGTGAGAACGCCGGGAGCGAGGTGGCGAGGCTGCCATCGCTCACGGAGATCACGATGCCATTGGTGACTCCGACATCGCCGCCGCCCGGCGTGCCGCTCAGTTGGCCAGTGCTGGGGTTGAACGCGGCCCAGGTCGGCTTGCTGTTGATCGAGAACGTGAGCGTGTTGTTTTCAGCGTCCGCAGCGGCAGGCTGAAAGCTGTACGGCTGTCCGACCGACGCAGTCGTCGCGGGCTTGCCGGTAATCGTCGGCGCAGTGTTCGGAGCCGGAGGGGCGGCTGCGCGCGCGTGGACGCGAACCCTGAACGGTGGCAGGGCGGACTTGGCCCTCTGGTCGGTGGCTTCGATGGTGATGTCGCCCGTGACGCCCACGTCCGCATCGTTCGGCGTGCCCGCGAGGCGCCCGCTCGTCGCGTCCAACGTGGCCCAAGTCGGCACGTTCTGTCCGACAAACTGAATCGGATCGCCATCCGGATCGACGGCAGTAGGCTGGAACAGGTAAGGCGCGCCCGCCGTCGCGTCCGTCGGCGGTATCCCCTGGATGACCGGCGGGTTGTCGGTCGTACTTTTGTCCAGACAGCCGACCAGCGCGAGCGTGGCGAGCGAGGCCGCCAGCGCGCGGAGCGTTGAGATTTGCATACGCCGTACCGCCTTCCTGTGAGCACGCGGGACGGCCCATGCCGTACCCGGTGTGAAGGCGAACGTAAGCAAGCGAATGACGACGAGACGCGATCACGTCGCGCCGGCCGGCAACCCCGCTATCTCGGCGCACTGAGCGGCCGAGACCGGAGGCTTTGCGTCCCCGCCTTGCAGCGGGTTTGCCTTTCACACAGCGCGAGTACACACACAAATTGCTGCGCCCGCAAACTGTCTCCACGCTCGCACGTTGGCGAGCGGCGACATCGACGGATTAAGTTGAATGACGCGCTGGCGGCGTCCGGACATATGCCGCTGCTGTGCCGGCGTCGCGCCGCGCGGTTGCCGCAGCGCCGTAGTGCTATCTAACTACCAAAGGCGCGCAACAGAGATCACGTCGATCCGTGCCGGTTGCGCCGCGATCAGTTGCAGCTGGCGAGGCCGTTGACCCAGCTCGTGAGCAGCGCGACGCCGGCCTGGTCCACGCTGGCGCTCGCGATCGGCGGCATGGCGTTCGCATCGCGGCGACCGGCTCGGGCAACGATCAGCGAGCGTGCCGCGTCGCTGGGGGCGATCAGGCGCGCATTGGCGATGCCGAGATCGCCCGATTGCGGTAAGGCGTCGCAGGCGCCCGTCCCGGACAGTGGCGTCGTGGCCCGCAGATCCATGGCCGATGGGGTTCCGCCCCCGGGACGGTGGCACTGGGAGCAATTGGTGTGCAGGTAGGCACGCGCGCGTTCGGCGAGCGTACCGGCCGTGCCGTAAGGATTTCTCAGCACCGGCAGGCTGGCGGGGTCCTGCGTGAAAGCCGGGGTGAGCGCGTCGATGGCACTCAGCGTGATCAACTGGTTGGCGGTTCGCCCTGTTGCGGAGTAAGTGAGGCTGCCGTTGAGCTGTGCGGTCTCGAGTCCGAGGCTGCGGCCGGCCGCCGCCGTGTGGCAGCCGAGGCATTGCGCCTCGCTCGGGAAGATCCAGGACTGACTGCCGATCTGTACGGACTTGCCGCCGATGACACGCATCGCGTCCGTCTGCGCGGCGTTCCACTCGTAGGTGTAACCGGCCCAGACGCCGTCGGGGTGCCGCATCAGCAGCCGCGTCTCGACCAGCCGGGACCCGAGCCGGAAGTGCTTCACGAGTACGCTGCCGCTCGGGAAATCGAAATCACCGTCCGAGCCGACCGCGATTCGCTGACCGTTCGGCAGGCCGATGTAGCGTTCTTTATCCGCGCCATCCGACCAGAACGGCGCGTTCGGTGCATACGGAATCAATCCGCTCGCCGGGCGCGTAGCGTTGGCGGTGTCCACGCAACCGGTGGCGCTCAGCTGGGTGGCGACGGTGCCGGCGGAGCCGGCCGCTGGCACCAGTTGATGCAGCGTGCCGGAGTAGTCCACGGCGTAGAGTTCGCCCGCCTGGTCCTGGCCGAAGGCGGAGATGTTCAGGCCGCTGCTCAAGGCCGTCGCGGCAGTGACCTGTAGTGTCGCAGCCGTGTCGCGGGCGATGTCCCAGATGTTGCCCGACCCATAGTCTCCGAACACGTAACGGCCGACGAGTGCGGGGATCGCCGAACCGCGATAGACGTAGCCGCCGGTGATCGCCTGGCCGGAACCGTGATTGTATTCCGCGACCGGATCGATGAGATTCGCCGCAGGACCGCAACTCGCGTTGAATGGATGCGCTCCCTCTCGGCAGCGCCAGCCATAGTTACCGCCGCGGGTGACCCGGTCGACCTCCTCCCAGGTTCCTTCTCCCACATCTCCCACCCACAGATCCCCGGTGCCACTGTCGAAACTCCACCGCCAGGGATTGCGAAAACCATAGGCATAGATCTCGGGACAGTTCTGCACGCTCGTCCCGGTGACATTGCAGAGCGGCGGCGGAGCGCTCGGGTTCGCGAATGGATTGTCGGCCGGAATGCCATAGCGCGCCGTTCCCGAGGCAACGTTCACATCTATGCGCAGCAGCTTGCCGAGCAGCGTGGCCAGGGACTGGCCGTTGCCAATGGTGCCGTGAGCGTCGCCACCGCCACCGCCGTCACCGAATCCTATATAGAGAAACCCATCCGGCCCGAAAGCAATGTTGCCGCCGTTGTGATTCGATTCCGGCTGGTTCACCGTGAGCAATACCACTTCGCTCGCCGGGTCGAGCGTCTTGCCGCCGTCAGCGCTGCGGAACTCCGAAATCCGCGAGACGAGCGGAGATCCCGCAGTGGTATAGGACAGATAGACGCGCGGATTTGCGGGAAAATCGGGGTGAAAGGCCATGCCGAGCAGCCCGGCCTCGCCACCGGATTGCACCCGCGCCGTGATATCGACGAAGGTGCCCGCCGCGGCCGTGCTCTGCGAATTCGCGAACGTGCGGACCCTCCCGCCTTGCTCCACCACGAACCAGCGCGAACCATCCTTCGGCGCCTGCAGCAGCGCGATGGGAGCGTTGAACGAGAGATTTGCAAACACGCGCTGCACGCTCAGGACCGGGCCGGAGGCCCGGTTCGGGGCAAGACACGTCGTATTGCTCGGCCGCGCGTCCAGACCGCCAGTGGCGGGGGGCGGGACTGGCGTCGGGGCCGTGGGCATGTCCTGCGTGCTGCCGCCACACGCGGCGAGGGCGAACGCGGCGGCAATGGAAAGAGCGGTGTCGCGCCATGTCATCGCTGGAAAATCCTCAATGATCGGCCGCTATGGTAATGCCGCGCGATCGGGATCTGTCCGCATGATCGAGCTGCGGCGCCACGAGCCGGTCCCGGACGCTGGTTCCTTGACACGCCCAGGGGGCAACCCTTACCTTCGCGCGCCGCTTGTGGGGCTATAGCTCAGCTGGGAGAGCGCTTGCATGGCATGCAAGAGGTCGGCGGTTCGATCCCGCCTAGCTCCACCACAGATCCGCCTGATCGCGTGCGTCCCCATCGTCTAGAGGCCTAGGACATCGCCCTTTCACGGCGGTAACAGGGGTTCGAATCCCCTTGGGGACGCCAAATCTGAGACTTTCGTCTCCTTTTCACACAACCGTAAGGATTTCCGTCGGTTAGCTGTTTAATATGCTGACATGCTTGTAGCGCTTTCCGACAGCGACGGTTCGCTGGAAATCGGTCGTTGAGCTCGACCGGAGTCCGACAGTGACGATCCTGCAGACCGCTGCCACGGCTGGTTGGGGCATTTGCGCGCTAGCGCAGGCCGCAATCGCTGCCGCCGTGCGGCCGCATCGCGGCTCGCTCGGGCTCGCACAGGAGCGGCTGCGCGTGGCCGCCGCGGGCACGGCGGCGG
>JBAVOB010000329.1:0-8444 GCA_049691655.1 Steroidobacteraceae bacterium
GCCTTGTGGCGCACCGCGGCTTTGGACTTCGAGGGAGCACGGCCGCGAGCGCCCTTGCGACGCGGTGACCCACCCTCGTCGAGTTCGACGAAATCGTCTTCGCCCACCGCGACCTGTGGCACGGACGCCTTGCCTTCGAGCACGGCATCCGCCATCCCGACTGCATAGAGGTTAATGGCGCGCATGGCGTCGTCGTTCCCGGGCACCACGTATTCGACGCCGTCTGGAGTGCAATTCGTGTCGACAATGGCCACCACGGGAATGCCGAGCTTTTTCGCCTCGTGGACCGCAATCTTCTCGTGGCCCACGTCGATGACGAACAGCGCATCGGGGAGCGCGTCCATGTCCTTGATGCCGCCGAGGCTGCGTTCAAGCTTCTCCATCTCGCGGCGCAGTTGCGTCCCTTCCTTCTTGCCGCGCTTCTCGAGGCCGCCGCTCTCGGCGAGCGCGCGGATCTCCCCGAGACGCTTGATCGACTGGCGCACGGTCTTGAAGTTGGTCAGCATGCCGCCGAGCCAGCGCTGGTTCACGTAGGGCATGGCACAGCGCTCGGCTTCGCGCTGCACCGCCTCGCGCGCCGAGCGCTTGGTGCCGACGAACAGCACGCGACCGCCGTCGGCGACGATGCTCTTCAGGAAGGCCGCCGCTTCGCCGAACAGCGGCTGCGTCTTCTCGAGATTGATGATGTGGATCTTGTTGCGTTCGCCGAAGATGTAAGGTTCCATCTTCGGGTTCCAGAAGCGGGTCTGGTGTCCGAAATGAACACCCGCTTCCAGCATCTGTCGCATGGACACGCCGGGCATGAGAACTCCTTCGCTGGGTTGGGCCTCCGCGCATCTCGGGCGGCCATCCCGGTGGAGCGCGTTGCGCTCGCCCGGAACACCCAGCCGCTCGATTTAGTGGATGCGCGTGTGGTTTCGTTGCCAAAAAAGGCCGCGCTTTATACCATGAACTTCCCGGCGGAACAATGTCTTACGCGGCCGGCCGCCGCCGCGCGCAACTCACTGAACCAGCAGCTGCCTAAGCCCCATGCTTCGTGCCACTGAACCGCTGAACGTCACCGTCAAGGACGCCGCCGAGCAGGCAGCCATGCGCGCGGCCGGGCGCCTCGCCGCGGAGGTGCTCGACATGATCTCTGACCACGTCGTGCCGGGGGTCACCACCGAGGAGCTCGACCGCATCTGCCACGAGTACATCGTGCAGGTGCAGCGGGCGACGCCGGCCAATCTGGGCTACCGCGGGTTCCCGAAATCGGTCTGCACGTCGGTGAATCACGTGGTGTGTCACGGCATCCCGAACGAGAAGAAGCTGCGGCCGGGCGACATCATCAACATCGACGTCACCGTGATCCGCGAAGGCTGGCACGGCGACACCAGCCGGATGTACTGCGTCGGCAAGCCGCCGCTTCAGGCTCAGCGGCTGGTCGAAGCCTGCCGCGAAGCCATGTGGCGTGGCATCGACAGCGTCCGTCCCGGTGTGCGGCTGGGCGACATCGGCCACGCCATCCAGGCCTTCGTCGAGGCGAACAATTTCTCGGTGGTGCGCGAATACTGCGGCCATGGCATCGGCCGCGTATATCACGAGGATCCGCAGGTGCTGCACTACGGCGAACCGGGGACGGGCCTCGAGTTGCGACCCGGCATGACCTTCACGATCGAACCGATGGTGAATGCCGGCAAGCGCCAGGTCAGCCTGCTGCGCGACGGATGGACGGTGGTGACCAAGGATCATTCGCTCTCAGCGCAGTGGGAGCACACGGTGCTGGTTACCGCTACCGGCGTCGAAGTGCTCACGCTCGGCGCGCGCGGCCGCGACTGACGGCCCGCGCCGGCGCACCACGATGGCGGAAGCCGAACCCCACGCGCTCGAAGCACCGCCGCGCGCGACGACCCCCGACGGCAGCTGGCCGCTGCTTGCGCAGCTTCCCAAACGCCTCGCGAGCCGCGCGCATGCGCCCGAAGCGTTTCGCGAAGCCCTAACCGAGGCCCAGGCCGAGCTCGCCGCCCGCTTCGTCGCGGAGGAGCCTGTCGAGGCGCTGGTACGCGCGCGGGCGCAATTGATCGATGTGATTCTGCGCGAAGCCTGGCGTTGGCAGCTCGGCGAGCGGGCACGCACCTGGGCGCTTGTCGCGGTCGGTGGTTACGGACGGGGCGAGCTGCATCCCGCGTCCGACATCGATTTCCTCGTCCTCGTGCCCGCGCCGCTCGATGCCGCGGGCGCCGCGCTCGTCGAACGCTTCGTCGCGCTCCTCTGGGACATCCGCCTCGAAGTAGGACATAGCGTGCGCACCGTCGAGGAATGCGTGACGGAGTGCCGCGCCGACGTGAGCGTCATCACGACGCTGATCGAGGCGCGGCTCGTCGACGGCAACGCGCCGCTCTGCGAAGCGATGCGCGTCGCGCTCGGCCCGGATCGCGTTTGGCCGGTGCGGGACTTCTTCGAGGCCAAGGTGCGCGAGCAGGCCGAACGGCACCTGAAAGCCAATGACACCGCGTACAACCTCGAACCCAATGTCAAGGCGGGGCCCGGCGGGCTGCGCGACGTGCAGACGATCGCCTGGGTCGCCAAGCGCCATTTTGGCGCACAGAGCCTCGATGAACTCACCGGGTCCGGCTTTCTCAACCCGGCGGAGCTGCGGCGGCTGAAACAGGCCCAGGCCTTCCTGTGGAAGGTGCGCTTCGGCCTGCACGTCCTCACCGGGCGGCGCGAGGACCGGCTGCTGTTCGATCACCAGATCCGCCTTGCCCAGATGTTCGGCTACGAGGACGCCTCCTACACGCTCGCGGTCGAGCAGTTCATGCAGCGCTACTACCGCACCGTGATGGAGGTGAGCCTGCTGAACGAGCTGCTGCTGCAGCTGTTCCGCGAGGCGATCCTGTCGCAGAGCTCGCCGCCGCGCCCGCTGAATGCACGCCTGCAGGTGCGCAACGACTACCTGGAAACGGTGGACGACGATGTCTTCGATCGCGCGCCGTCGACGCTGCTCGAGTTGTTCCTGGTGCTCTCGCAGCATCCCGACATCAAGGGCGTGCGCGCCTCGACGCTGCGCGGCATCACGAGCCACCTGTGGCTGATCGACGAGGAATTCCGCCAGAACCCGCGCCATCACCGGCTGTTCCTCGAGATCCTGCGCGCGCCGTCCGGGGTCACGCACCAGCTGCGGCGCATGAATACCTACGGCGTGCTCGGGCGTTACATCCCTGCGTTCGGGCGCATCGTCGGGCGCATGCAATACGACCTGTTCCACGCCTACACCGTGGATGCGCATACGCTGTTTGTCGTGCGGAACCTGCGCCGCCTGGCGCTGCCGCAGTTCAACCACGAGTTGCCGGCGATCTCGCTCATCATGCAGCAGCTCCCGCGGCCGGAGATCGCCTACCTGGCCGCGCTGTTCCACGACATCGCCAAAGGGCGCGGCGGTGATCACTCCGAGCTGGGCGCCGTCGACGCAGAGTCTTTCTGCCTTGAACAGGGACTATCGCGCTACGACGCGCGGCTCGTCGCCTGGCTGGTACGCAATCACCTGCAGCTGTCGGTCACCGCGCAGAAGCAGGACATCTCGGATCCGCAGGTGGTCAACGAGTTCGCGCAGCGGGTCGGCGACGAAACGCACCTCGATTATCTTTACGTGCTGACCGTTGCGGACGTCCGCGGCACGAATCCGAAGCTGTGGAACTCCTGGAAGTCCTCGCTCTTCCAGGAATTCTACGAGCGCGCAAAGCGCGCGCTGCGCCGCGGGCTCGAGTCCCCGATCGACCAGGACGAGCTGGTGCAGGAAACCCAGGAGCGCGCGCACCAGCTGCTGCTCGCTTCGGGACTGCACGACGCGGACGTGCGCGCCGCCTGGCGGCGACTGTCGGCGGCGTATTTCCTGCGCCATACGCCGGAGGAGATCGCCTGGCACGCGCGGCTTCTCGCCCAGCGCGAACCGGATTCGCGCGAACCGCTGGTCGCGCTCGAGCCCCGGAGCCACCGGGGCACGACCTCGGTGCTGACTTTCGCGCCGCAACGCTATCGCGGCTTCGCGCGCACCACGGCAGTGCTCGACCAGCTCGGCTTCACGATCGTCGACGCGCGCATCACGCCGACGGATGACGGCTTCAGCCTCGACCTGTACCACGTGCTCGAGGAAGACGGCTCACTCATCACCGACTCCGACCGGCTGCGCGAGATTGAGCATGCGCTGTGGCACAGCCTGAGCCACCCCGATGATCCGCCCGCCTCCGTCTCGCGCCGTGCGCCGCGCCAGGCGCGGATGTTCAACACCGCGACGCAGGTCATGGTGAGCCAGGACGAGCGCAACCGGCGCTCGGTCGTCGAACTCATTGCGGGCGACCGGCCGGGCCTGCTGTTCGACGTCGCCAAGGTGCTCACCGAAGCCGGTGTGGAACTGCTCGGCGCAAAGATCATGACGGTCGGCGAGCGCGCCGAGGACGTCTTCTATCTGCGGGATCGCGAGCAGCAGCCACTCGGGGCCGAGGCCGCGCAGCGGTTGCAGGAGCGGCTCCTGCAGGCGCTCGACCGGCGGAGCGTGGCGTGACCAGTCGTCTCAGGAAAGTCGTCGAACGCGCATTCGACGAGCGCGCGGAAATTTCGCCGCAGACGGTATCCCGCGAACTCGCGGCGGCGCTGGACGATTGCCTGGAGTTGCTCGACTCGGGCCGCGCGCGCGTCGCGGAGAAGCGCGAGGGTCACTGGGCGGTCAACGAATGGCTGAAGAAGGCGGTTTTGCTGTGGTTCCGCGCACACGACAACGTGCCGAGCGATGCCGGCTACACGCGCTTCTTCGACAAGGTCCCGCTCAAGTACGCCGACCTGAGCGCGCAGGCGCTGCGCAGCGGTGGCGCGCGCATCGTGCCGGGCGCTTTGGTGAGAAAGGGAGCCTTCATCGGCCCGGACGTGGTACTGATGCCGAGCTTCGTGAATATCGGCGCTCACGTCGGCGCGGGCACGATGGTAGACGCCTGGGCAACGGTCGGCTCCTGCGCGCAGATCGGCCGCAACGTGCACCTTTCGGGCGGCGTCGGCATCGGCGGCGTGCTCGAACCGCTGCAGGCCGCGCCGACCATCATCGAGGATGATTGCTTCATCGGCGCGCGTTCCGAAATCGTCGAAGGCGTGATCGTGGAAGCAGGCAGCGTCATCTCGATGGGCGTGTTCATCGGGCAGAGCACGCGCATCTACGACCGCGAAACGGGCGTCGTGATCCATGGACGCGTGCCGGCCGGTTCGGTCGTCGTGCCCGGATCGCTTCCCGCCGCGAACGGCAAGTACAGCCTGGCGTGCGCGGTAATCGTGAAACGCGTGGACGCGCAGACGCGCGCCAAGACTTCGATCAACGACCTGTTGCGCGCTGCCGATTGAGCGCGGCACTCGTCGCGGACCGGCTGACAACGCCATCCCCGACTGCAGGCGAAATAGGCCTTGCCGACGCGAGGTGCGCACCGTATAAACGCGCGGCGCGCTGCGGCTCCGGACCGGGGCAAGCGTCGGCATTCACAGGAGCTCAGACGGGACGATGTCGGACACGCTCGCGCTGGCTGAGAACCTGATCGCCCGGGCCTCCGTGACACCCACGGATCTCGGCTGCCAGGAAGTCATGATGCAGCGGCTGTCGGCTTGCGGCTTTCGGACCGAGGCGCTGCGTTTCGGCAACGTGGACAACTTCTGGGCGAGGCGCGGCGCCGAGCCGCCGGTGCTCTGTTTCGCCGGCCACACCGATGTGGTGCCGCCCGGCCCGCTCGAGGAGTGGCAGTCCGACCCGTTCGTGCCGGCGATTCGCGACGGCCTGCTCTATGGGCGCGGCGCAGCAGACATGAAGAGCGGCCTCGCGGCCATGATCACCGCGACCGAGGAATTTGTGCGCGGACACCCGACGCACAAGGGCAGCATCGCGTATCTCATTACGAGCGACGAGGAAGGCCCTTCGGTCGACGGGACCAGAAGGGTCGTGGAAACACTCAGCGGGCGCGGTGAGCGCATCGACTACTGCGTCGTCGGCGAACCGTCGAGCGAGAAGACGTTGGGCGACACGATCAAGATCGGCCGGCGCGGATCGCTGTCCGGCCGACTGACCGTGCATGGTGTTCAGGGTCACGTCGCCTACCCGCAATTCGCCGAGAATCCCGTGCACGCGCTGGCGCCTGCGCTGGCCGAACTCACGACCCGCGTCTGGGACCAGGGGGACGAGCATTTTCAGCCGACGACGTTCCAGGTTTCCAACCTGAACGCCGGCACCGGAGCGCCGAACGTGATTCCGGGCGAATTGAAGGCCAGGTTCAACCTGCGCTACTCGCCGGTGCAGACCCTCGACGGACTCAAGGCAACGGTCGAGGAAATCCTGCGCCGGCACAAGGTCCGTTACACGCTCGACTGGTACGTGTCGGGCGAACCGTTCTTCACACCGCCCGGCAGCCTGTCGCGCGCGGCTGCGGCGGCGATTCGCAAGGTCACGGGCCTTGCACCGAAGCTGTCCACCGGCGGCGGCACGTCCGACGGCCGATTCATCGCACCAATGGGCGCGCAGGTCGTGGAGCTGGGTGTAGTCAACGAAACCATTCACAAGACTAACGAGCATGTGCGGGTCGACGACATCGATCGCCTGCACCGCATGTACTGCGAACTGCTGCAGAACGTGCTCGCCTGACCGGGCCGCGCAGCCCGGCGCCACGTCGCGGTCAGCGCGTAGCCTTGGGCCGGACGAGATTGACGACGACGCCGGCTATCCCCAGCGCGAGCACGGCGATCAGGACCCACCACGGGAGCGACAGTCCGAGCAGGCTCCAGTCGATCTTCGAGCATTCACCGCTCCCCCGCAGCACCTTGTCGATCACCTTAGTGATCGGAAACATCCTCAGCATTGCGTCCAGCGGCGCGCCGCAAGCGGGAATCGATCCCGCCGGCGCGAGCTGCACGTAGATGTGCCGGCCGGCGATGGCGGCCGTAGCGAGCGCCGCGAGCGCGATCAGTGCGGCGTAGACCCCGGCGCCGAAGCGGCCAGGATGATGGAGCCATGCGAGCAGGAACACGACGCCGAGCACAGCCACGCCGACCCGCTGGAACATGCATAGCGGGCACGGTTCGAGCCCGAACCCGTGCTGCAGGTACAGCGCCATGGCGAGGATCGCGGCACAGGCAGTCGCGCCGCCGAGGTTGAGCGGCCGTCGGCGTTGCGCGGCGAATTGCAGCAGGCTGTTCATCGTGTAGCGCCCCTCGGTGGGATGATACCGGAGCAATGCCCGCCGCAGCGTGAGCGGGTCGCAATCAGCCGGAACTCAGGCGACCGGCTTCGCCACATCCTCGCGCAGGTAGACGGGCAACGCCTCGGCCGCCGCGACGGCCCGCCCGGCGCGCCACTCGCGGGCACCGATGCGCGCCATTTCTGCGGCGCGCGGCAGGAGCGTCTCCTGCAGCCCGCTCAGGTGCGCACCCAGGCGCTCGCGCAACGCCGGGTAGATTTGAAAACCGCGCCCGGCGCCGGTCACGCGCGTTACACCGGCCGCCGCGGCCAGGACAACCGCCGGCAATGCCACCGAGGCAGGCGGCCCGACACGCTCCTCCCCGAGCAGCTGGGAGCCGCCTGCATCGCAGCGCCCGTACACGGCCCAGTAGACCTCGTGCATCCGCGCATCGTTGCAGACGAGCGCATGCGTGGCCGCGGCATCGAGTGCGAAAGCGCGCTCGGCGAGCGCCTGCAGATCGGAGACCGGCACAACGGGCCGTGACGCGCCGAGCGCGAGTCCCTGCGCGATGCTCGTCGCGAGCCGCACGCCCGTGAACCCGCCGGGACCCCGTCCGAACGCGAGGGCATCGAGCTCGGCGAGCCCGAGCCTCGACTCGCGCAGCAATTCGTCAATCATCGGCAGGATGCGTGCCGCATGAGTGCGGCCCGTTTCTTCCTCACGCACGAGCAGGTGCTCGTTCACGAGCAGCGCCGCCGAGCAGAGCTCGGTCGCGCTGTCGAAAGCGAGGATTTTCATGCGACGCTCGCCGGTCTGGCGAGCGTCGGCGGGCCGACGCGCCGCAGGAAACGCAGCGCCTCATCGAGCTCGCGCGTCACCGTCATCGGCGGCAGGCTCGCGCGGAACACGCGGCCGTAGGAGCGTTCCGTCATGCGCGGGTCGCAGATCGCCACCACGCCGCGATCCTCTTCCGATCGGATCAGCCTTCCGACCCCCTGTTTCAGCGCGAGCACCGCCTCCGGCAACTGGTAGTCCCGGAACGGATTGCCGCCGCGCGACTGCAGGAAGTCGATGCGCGCCCGCACGAGCGGATCATCGGGCGATGCGAACGGGAGCTTCTCGAGGATCACCAGCCGCAGCGCCTGTCCCTTGACGTCGACGCCCTCCCAGAAGCTGGTGGTGCCGAGCAGGACCGCGTGGCCGCTCGCGCGGAACTCCTGCAGCAGTCGCTCGCGCGGGGCCTCGCCCTGCACGAGCAGCGGG
>JBAVOB010000330.1:0-2059 GCA_049691655.1 Steroidobacteraceae bacterium
CATGGAGTGCTTCCGCCTCGGCACGCGCGGCGTCGATCAGGGCGCGGTCCACCCGGCCGAGGTCCTCCGGGATCTGCGTGGCCGCCGCGAGCCGCCCGCCGTACCGGCGCAGGATCTCGCCCTCGGCCTCGCGCGAGGGATACTCGAGGTCGAGCCGCATCATGAACCGGTCGAGCTGCGATTCGGGCAGCGGATAGGTACCCTCGAACTCGCGCGGGTTCTGCGTGGCGAGCACGATGAAGTCCCGCGGCAGCGCGAAGACTTCGCGCTCGGCGCTCACCTGCCGCTCCTCCATCGCCTCGAGCAGCGCGGACTGCGTCTTCGGGCCCGCGCGGTTGATCTCGTCGACCAGCACGACATCCGCGAACACCGGTCCCGGCCGGAACACGAAGAGTCGCTCGCGCTCGTCGTACACATGCACGCCGATGATGTCCGACGGCATCAGGTCGGGCGTGCCCTGAATGCGCTTGAATTCACCGCCGAGCACGCGCGCCAGCGTTTTCGCGAGCAGCGTCTTGCCAAGGCCCGGTGCGCCCTGCGCGAGCACATGGCCGCGGGCCACGATTGCGATGGTGAGCGCGCGCACGGACGTTTCGGCTCCGACCACGACGCGCGCCAGCTCGCGCTGCAGCGTCTGCTCCAGGGTTTCGATGGAAGTCATGCGATTTGCCTGTCGAGGGCGACCAGTAGATTCTGCAGGCGCACGAGCGACACGCGGCGCTGCGCGAACGCGTCACTGTAACAGCGCTTGAATTCGCTCAGTTGCCCTGGCGCGATGCGCGGCTGATGCTCGAGCCATCCCCAGGGCATGCCGCTCGCGGCGGACAGGGCCAGGCGGGCGCGCAGGCGTGCCGCGAACAGCTCGAACAGTCGGCGCGCGGCGGCATCCGAACTGAGCACGCGCGCGAGGAAGCCGCCGGCCAGGGCGACGAAGTCGGCCTCGCGGGGTGCCACGACGCGCACCGGCGGGGCGCGCAGCCGGGTCGCGCCGAGCACCCAGGCAAGCCACAGCGCGAACAGCACGGCAGCGGTCAGGTACACGCGGCGATCGCGATAGAAACGCGCCGGATCGTACGCCGCACTGAGCCCCTGGCGGAAATCATCGAACAGCACCACGCCGCCCGGGCGGACCGTCGCGGCGACGATATTCGCGAACAGCCGCGCGTTGTCCTCCGAGCCGAGCGCGCGATTGGTGAACAGGCTCGCATAGGCGCTCACGATGATGCGTCCCTCGCCGAAGGGCCGCTCCCAGAGCGCCGCGTCCGTCGTCTGCGGGTTACGGGCGAGCGCGAGCGGGAAGCCGTCGTAGGGAACGCTCACCTGCCAGGACTGCGGCGGGTAATCCGACCAGGCCGTGGCCCGCGTCACGCCGTCGAAAAACGCGTGCTCGCGGTTGGCCACGAGAAACGCCGGCCGCGGGCGCACGAAGGCGGTCGCCCCGCGGGCGGCGCGATCGACCGGAGACTCGCGCTGCGCCGCGAGTTTCTCCGTCAACTCGAAATCGAGTCCCGTGATCGCGTTCAGGTCGCCGATCGCCAGAGCATGGCTCGCGAAGGCCCAGTCCGGCTTGTCGTCGAGTGCGGCGAGAACGAACAGGGTGTTGCCGCGCCGGACCCAGCGGTCGAGCGGCGGCAGTTCCTGTGTCCTGAAGGGAGCGACCGCGGGCAGCGTCACGATCAGCAGATTCCCGCCGGCAGCATCCACCGTCGGGCCCGGCAGCTCGGTGTAGCGAGTGCGCAGCGACCGCGTACGCATCCCGGCCCGCGCCAACCAGGTGGCCGCGGCAAAGTAGCCGTTGCCGCGTCGCTCGGAACTCACCGGGCGCACCACGTCGCGACTGGCATCGAGAGGCGACGCCGATTGCAGGAACATCGCGTAGAACAGCGCGCAGGCGCCGAGTGCGAGCAACAGCGTGGTCGCGCGCTCGCGCATCAGCGCCCGCTCCCTGCGGATTCGAGCGCGGCGAGCAGTTGCCTGCCGCCGGCGAGCGCCGGCGCGATCTCGGCCTCGCTCGGTTCCGACGCCGCGAATCGTGCGCGCTCGGCGGCCGCCGTGAGCC
>JBAVOB010000331.1:0-5454 GCA_049691655.1 Steroidobacteraceae bacterium
CCGCCGGGCCCGCGACCGCCAGGGCGACAGGCTGGTGCCACCGGCGTATGCTCGACTGTCATGAGATCGAGCGCGTTCCTCGCGTCCGGGTGCGCAGTGGTTGTGTTCGCTGCCGCTGCCGCGACGAGCGAGCCGCCGATCAGCGTGCCGGAGCCGCCGCTGGTCCAGCCGCAACTTGCGTTGCCCGAAGTGCTCGTGCAGGCGCCGGAGCCGCGTTACGTGGCTCCCACCCGGCGCGATCGCATCGGCCGCATCTGGGCACCCGTACTCATCAACGGGCAGGGGCCGTTCCGGCTGGTCCTCGACACCGGCGCTTCGCATTCCGCGGTCATCGAGCGGGTGGCGCAGGCGCTCGGCGTGCCGCAGAAGGAATCCGCGATTCTTCTGCATGGAGTCACCGGGTCGGCCCGCGTTCCATCCATCCAGGCGGAGCGTTTCGAAATCGGTGACGTGATTGCGGCCCCGGCCGTGCTGCCGATCGTCGAGGACGCTTTCGGCGGCGCCGAAGGCGTGCTCGGCACCGAGGGGCTGGGCGACATGCGCATCGTGATCGAGTTCAATGCCGATCGGATCACGATCGCCCGGTCGCACTATCAGCGTGCAGGCCCTGATTTTTCCGTGATCCCGCTGAAATTTATCTTTGGCCGCGTCCCGATGATCGCGGCGCGCGTTGGCAGCATCCCGGTCCAGGCCATCATCGACACCGGCGCGCAGGGCACGACCGGAAACTTGGCGCTCCGCGACCTGCTGCTGCGCCGGCGCACGCCGCCGAATGTCGAAATGGACGACGTCGTCGGCGTAACGCTCGACGTGCAGCATGGCAACGCGGTCATCGTGCCGGAAATCGCGCTCGGCAGCGTGACGCTGCGCCGCGCACGAGTGACGTTCGTCGACCTGGACATTCTCAGCCAGTGGAAAATGCAGGACAAGCCGATGCTCGTCATCGGCATGGACATTCTCGGGCTGCTCGACACACTGGTCATCGATTACCGGCGCCGCGAGATACAAGTGCGGCTGAAGCGCTTCGGCGCCGAGGGCAGCTCGAGCTAGAATCGGGCGACTGGCTGCGGGCTCGAGGGAGAAATCCGTGCGTATACTCAAGTGGGTCCTGTTGACCCTTGCCGGCGTCGCTGCTGTGATTCTGGCGGGGAGCCTGTTCCTGCCGTCCAGGGCGCACGTCGAGCGCAGCGCGCTGATCGCCGCGCCGCCCGCGACGGTCTTCGGTCTCGTCAACGGCTTCCACCGCTACAGCGAATTCTCTCCATGGGTGGACCTGGATCCGGCAGCGAAGTATTCGTTCTCGGGGCCCGACACGGGCGTCGGCGCGAAAATGGCCTGGGACAGCGAGAAGCGCGAAGCGGGCCACGGAAGGCAGGAAGTCGTTGCCGTCGAGCCGGACAAGACCGTCAGGATCAAGCTCGAATTCGTCGGCATGGGGACGGCGGATGTTGCCTGGCATCTCGCGCCGCAGGCCGCAGGCACGCGGGCGACCTGGGCGTTCGACTACGACTTCGGCAACAACCTGCTCATGCGCTACGTCGGCCTCACGTTCGACGGCAGCGTCGGCAGGGACTATGAGAAAGGACTCGCGAGGTTGCAAAAGCTCGCGGCGGCGGAAGCGGCCAGGCCACGGGTTCCGCGTGTCACACTCTCGTCGGCCGATGTCACGGCGCAGACGCTTGCATGGGTTGCGGCCGAAAGCCCTGCCGCCAAGATCGGGCAGACGATCGGCGCGGCCTATCAGCGCATTGGCGGGTTCATGAAGACGCACGCGCTCACGCAGGCAGGCGCGCCGGTGGCGATCACCAGCGCGTGGGACGGGAAGACGTGGAAATTCGATGCGGGGATTCCGGTCGCTGGAGCGCCGCACGCCATCGCGAAGGCACGGCGCGCCGCGGGTGACGTCCACGTCGGTGAGACCTATGCGGGACGCGCCCTGAAGGCCGAGTACATCGGTTCCTACGAGACAACCTCGCTCGCGTACGAAAAGATCGACGCCGCACTCAAGGAGCAGGGCCTCGAGCGCAATGGCCGCCCGTGGGAAGAATATGCGAGCGACCCGGGCACTACGCCCGTCGACCAGCTCGTCACGATCATCTATCAACCCGTGAAATAAACGGGGCGATCGCCGATCGGTCAGGGATCGGGAACGAAGGCGACCGCGTCGGGGAACGGATCCGGTGAACGCCGCCCGAATCCGCGCCCTGGATCATCCGGTCGGATCACGCCGCGGGCGACGAGATTGCGGCGCGAATCATAATAGATACGGATCACCGCATCCGGCTGGTCGCTGGCGCGCTCGAATTCAACCCGCTGCGCGAATGAATCGTGCCGCGGCCCGTGCCCGGTGCCGAGCCGGTCCGAATCAGGGCGTTTCAGGGCGCTTGGCGCGCGGGATTGCGCGCTGCCTTGCGCGTCCGCCGCGTCGACTGCTTCTGCCACGACAGATTGGATCACCTGTTTTTCGCGCAAGATCGCGATCCCGATGACGCCCACATTGTCGGGGCGTCCGGTCCGCGCCGCGTAAGAGTCCGGCAGTGACGTGAAATAGAAGGCGGCGACCTCGTCGAGGCTCTTGCGCCAACCATCTATCGAGACCACCGAGTAGGGATCGAGGACATAACCACCCTGGGAGTACGAGGCGGTGGTCCCGGTCAGGACATTGACACCGTCAACACTGGTGACCGCAAGCAGCCGCGATCCTTCGGGATTGCGTAACCGGATCTCGTACTCGTGTCCGGGTTCGCCGGCGATGTAGCGCTCTCCGTGGTGGCGATGCACCTGCAGGGTCTCGCCCGATGTGCGGTCGACGATGGTTACGTCTACGAGGCTTGCCGCTGGAGCCGTCGCGGGGAGCAGGATCATGGCGCCGGCGGCTGTGAAAAGGGACATAACGCGTCGCATGGCGAGTCTCCATAGTGGTGGCACGACTCCTGTTGAACGCGGTGCCGGCCGCCGCGGGTCACGCCACGCGGCAAAAAAATCGCGCAGCCGGCCGTCGGCCCGTTCCGTATGCCACGGGCAGTACAATGCCCGCATGAGCTTTCCGGCCGCGGCGGCCGCGCCCAGGCGCGGCCCGTGAAGCGTGTATTCCTGTTCGCGGTCCTCGGCCTGCTCATCGTGCTGGTCGCCTGGATGACGTTTCTCGACCGGCAAGTCGTGCGCGAATTCCAGATCCGGCGCTGGTCGGAGCCGGCCCGCGTCTACGCCGAGCCGCTCGAGCTTTACGCCGGCCTTGGACTGTCGCAGAGCGCGGTCGAGCAGGAGCTGCGGCGGCTCGGCTATCGGCGCGTCGAGCGACCCGACGCGGCCGGAACCTACAGCCGGACCGGGACGAGATTGTGGCTGCATGCGCGCCCGGTGCGCTTCTATGACGAGGCGCGCGCCGCGCGGACCGTCGCCATCAGCTTCGGCAATACGGCCATCGCCTCCATCCAGGATGCAGCGGGAAAGTCGTTAGGCGCTTTTCGTCTCGACCCGCTGCCGATTGGCAGCGTATTCCCGGAGCACGGCGGAGACAGGATCGTGCTCGCGCCGAACGAGATACCGCCGATCCTGCCGGCTGCGCTGAAGGTGGTCGAGGACCGAGACTACGACTCGCACATCGGCGTCGATTTCACGGCCATTGCACGCGCGCTGCTCGCAAATCTGCGCGCAGGCGCCATCGAGCAGGGCGCCAGTACCATCACCCAGCAGCTCGTCCGCAGTTACTTCCTCGACAACCGGCAGACGCTGTGGCGCAAGCTCCGGGAAGCGCTGATGGCGGTGCTGCTCGACGCGCATTTCCCGAAGCGGGACATCATGACCGCTTACGTCAACGAGGTGTATCTCGGCCAGGACGGCCAGCGGGCGATTCACGGCTTCGGGCTCGCGAGCCAGTTCTACTTCGGCAAGTCGATCGATGAACTCGATCTCGAGCAGGCGGCGCTGCTCATCGCGCTGGTGCGCGGACCGTCCTACTACGAACCCCATCGTCACCCGGATCGCGCACTCGCTCGCCGCAATCTCGTGCTGCAGCTGATGGGCGAGTTCAAGGTCGTTGCGCCCGATGCGGCGGCCGCGGCGCGGCGGCGACCGCTCGGACTGATGAGCGGTTCCGGGCCGCGGCCCGGTTACTACCCGGCGTTCCTCGACCTGGTCCGGCGCACGCTGCGGCGCGACTACCGCGACCAGGACCTGACTCAAACGGGTCTCAGGGTATTTACGACCCTCGATCCACGCGTGCAGGCTCAGGCCGAGCAGTCGCTTGCCGACGAGATCGCGCGGCTCGACCGGATCACCCACACTCGCGAGGGCACGCAGGCGCAGCCGGGCGGGCTCGAAGGGGTGGTCATCGTCAGCGCGCCGCAGAGCGGCGACGTGATCGCGCTGGTCGGTGGGCGGCAGGCGGGACTCGAAGGCTTCAACCGGGCGCTCGACGCGCGTCGGCCGATCGGCTCCCTGGTGAAGCCGGCTATCTACCTGACGGCGCTGCAGAGCGGACGTTACACTCCCGCGACCATCGTCGATGATTCTCCGATCACGGTGCGCCTGCCCGAGGGCCGGACCTGGACACCGCAGAACTTCACGCCAGAAACCCACGGCCCGGTGCCAATGGTGCGGGCGCTCGCACATTCGATGAATCTCGCGACCGTGCACATCGGCCTCGATGTCGGTCTGTCGAACATTGCGGCGACGCTCGAGGCGCTCGGCCTGTCCGAGCGGCCGCAGCCGGTGCCGGCGATGCTGCTGGGCGCGGTGAACGCCGCGCCGATCGAAGTCGCGCAGATCTACGACACGCTCGCCAACGGTGGTTTTCGCACGCCGCTTCGTGCGGTGCGCGCCGTCGTCGATCCGCGGGGCAATCGGTTGCGCGCGACGGAGCTGGAAGCGAAGAGCGTCGCCGACCCGCTCGCGACCTACGAGCTCGATCGCATGCTCGTCGAGGTGGTCAATCGCGGCACGGCGGCGGCAGCACGCGCCCGACTGCCGAAGGCGCTCATCGTCGCGGGCAAGACCGGCACGTCGTCGGACTATCGCGACAGCTGGTTCGCGGGGTTCTCCGGTAGTCATCTCGTCGTTGCCTGGATCGGCCGCGACGACAATGCGCCGACCAATCTCACCGGCTCGTCGGGCGCGCTCGTCGTCTGGACGAGCCTCATGTCCGTGCTGCAGACCAGCGCCTGGGATCCGCCGCTTCCCGATGCGCTCGAGGAGCGCTGGATCGACTGGCAGAGCGGGTACCTCGCGGATCCGGAATGTTCTGCGGACGTCGTGGTCGTCGCACTGCCGCAAGGTGCCGACGTGCCCGTTCAACCGGGATGCGGCACGTTGATGCAGGACTTATCGACGCGCGTGCGAGAATGGTTGCGGGAGGTCCTGCGATGAGGCGGACCGGCTGGGCGATTGCGCTGTCGTTCATGCTCGTCGCGTGCGAGACGCCCGCGCCGTCGGAGTCGCCTGCCGGTGGCGCGG
>JBAVOB010000332.1:0-6182 GCA_049691655.1 Steroidobacteraceae bacterium
GGCTTACTACTGCGTCTCCGGCACGACGCTCGAGGTCAGCGATCCGACCCGCGGGCTGCTCGGCGGCAGCACGGGTGCGAACGGTGTGTCGCTGGTTCTGCCCCTCAGCGGCTTGCCCGCGACCGCCACGTTGTCGCTGCAGTCGAACGGTACATTCACTTACACGCCTCCGGCGACCGGCCCCTGCGGCGCATCCTTCTCATATCGCGTCAACAACACACTCTTGGGGACGGCAACGATCGCTCAATGCGATGCTGCCTTGCACACCGCGACCGGCTGCGTGTTCAGCGCCGCGCCGACCGCGATTGCCGACGCGTACAGCAGCAACATCGCCTCGCGGCTGCAGATCAGCCCGCCGGGCGTGCTGGCCAACGACACCGATCCGGGCGGCAGGCCGCTCAAGGCGTCCGCGGCGACCGGTGTCAGTGGCGGCACCGTGACGCTGAATACCGATGGCTCGTTCACCGCCGTGCCGGCGTGCGCGCCGACCTGCACGACGGGTTCCACTGTCGCGTTCCGCTACAGCGCGATCAACTCGCAGAACAACACGAGTGCTGCCGTCGGCGTGACGGTGACTTTCAACGCTGGCAGCGGACTCGCCGTGCACGTCAAGGACGCGAAGACCGGCCTGGACATCAACGACTACCGCTGGATCATCGAGGAAGACCGGACCTTCTGGGTCGATCCGAAATGCCAGGTGAACTCGCTCGACCCGCTCGTGCGGCCGGCGACCTGCCCGCCGCTGCCGGTGCAGAGCCTGGGGTACAACTTCCATACCGCCAACATGCCGATCGTGGCGACGGGCTGCGTCGTCCCGGCAACGGGTGGCGTGTCGTGCGAGCAGGGGCAGAAGCGCCAGGGAACGGCGGTCGCCTGCGACATCGGCAATGGTGATTGCCGGGCCGCAGCAGCCAAGATTGCCGTCAATCCGAGTCAGGTCGCGCTCGATCCGACCAAGCGTTATTACCTCTCGATCCTGCCGGGTGACGGCGTGAACCCCGTGATGGGCGGCGCCGGCGGCGCCGTGACGATCAACGGGAAGGACGTGCCCTTCAGCATCGCCCGCGATTGTGGAACCTACAATCCGAGCGCAGGAACCGCCTGGGAGCCGGCCGGCGCCAACGCGCTGTGCGGCCACGCCATGGGCGGCGCGCAGATCGCGGCCGGCCAGCTCGCGGCGAACGTCGTGCTGCAGCAGACGCCGCTCCCGACCGCCAAGATTGCGGTGTTCGTGTTCGAGGATGATTTTCCGCTGAATGGCGAGAACGACGCCGGCGGCGGGGTGAACCAGCTCGCACCGAACGAGCCGGGGCTCGGCGGCTTCGACATCAAGCTGTTCGACCAGGCGGGCGGCCTTGGCGATGCCACCGGGCAGATCACCTACGACATGTTCAACATGCCGGTGTCGAATGCGCTCGCCGGCACGCTCGACCCGATCACTGGGTACGACGCCTGCGCCATCTCGCCCACGTCGAAGGACGGCATGGTCGGCATGATTTCGACCTGCCCGACCTATGAATACGACCGGGTGAACCACAAGACCGCCGTGGACAACACGGGCGAAGGGCCGTGCCCCGCGGTCATTACCGGAGAGCCTGCCTGCAACCCGAACTGGGGCATGCCCTACCTATCGCCCCTGGCCGGTCAGGCCGTGATCGCGAATCTCTACCCGGGGTTGTACGAAGTGGTTGCCAACCCGGCTGCCGATCGCATCGCACGCGGCGAGGAATGGCTGCAGACGAACACCCTCGATGGCGGCAAGCCGCACGAGGCCTTCATCAAGCCGGACGAGCCGAGTTACTTCCAGGAGTTCGGACCGGGCGGCTTCCATATCTCGATCGGTTTTGCGAACCCGAAGATCATCAATGATCGCCTCCACAATACCGTGCATTGGACGCAAACCCAGCTCGTCACTGCCGGCGGGACGGCGACCACTACGGTGAGCGGCACCGGCACCGGGCTCTGCGATCCGAGGGGCCGCCAGAATCCTGTCACGCTGCTCTACCCGGGCGGCGGTGGCTTGGGGGCTGACTGCACGCACTCGATCACCGGCACCGTGACCAATGCGCACATGAGCCGCACGCCCGACCAGCGCATCTACAGCACCGGTAGCTACGACGCGTACAGCTTCACGCAGTGCTACGTGGGCATCAGCCCGCCGGATGAGGCGGACTTCGCGTTTGCGAAGTGCCAGACGAACCCGACGACCGGCGAAGTGACCTACCGTTTCGACAACCTCCCGCATGGCGATTTCAAGCTCACCGTATTCGACCAATGGAACGACCTGATGCTCGACGGCCTGGTGTCGCCGGTCACGGTCGGCGCGGCTTGCACGAATAACACTCCCTGCGCGCTGGATTTCCCGGTCACACAGTGGCGCACCAATCTTTATACGCGCACTTTCCTCGATGTCGGCGGGTCCGGAGCGGTCGCGGGCGACGGCGTCTCGAACACCGACGCGGAAAACAACCCGCTCGAACCGGGTCTGCCGCTGCTCGCGACCAACATCCGTTATCGCGACGGCAGCTTCGGATTCTTCAACAATACGGACCTGAACGGCTTCGCGGGCTTCAACGAAGTCTTCCCGTTCATGAACTGGCTGGTGGTCGAAGCCGATACCACGCGCTATAAGCCGACCGGCATGCACGTGGTGTACGACTTCGGCGGCCAGGTGGATGGCGCGAGTGGAGGGGGGGCTGCCACGAAGATCGCGGCGAACCTGGCGAACACGCGCGAACTGAATTCGGTTCCGACGACCCTGCGCGTCCCGGGTGCGGTGTACTGCGCCGATGCGGATTGCAGCGGCATGTCGATCCGCAATGGCAAGTTCTACAATCCGACCGGTGGGTCGTCCGGGCCCACCAGCGGCCTTTCGACCGGCCGCATCGACCCGCCGTGGGCCACGTCTGAGGGCTGGCAAGGGCTGCTCGGGCAGAACACGTTCATCGAATTCGGCATGCGGCCGTTTGCGGCGGGCGAAAACGGTGGCATCCAGGGCCACGTGATCTATGCCTCGACCCGGCCGTTCGACGATCCGGCGCTCTCGCTCCAGTTGAGTTGGGAGCCCGGCGTGCCGCGCGTGAAACTCAATCTGTACCAGGTAGGTACGGCAGCGGACGGCACCCGCACGCTGAAGCTCGTCGATACCACGACGAGCAGCAGCTGGGATGACTGGGCGCAGGGGTTCCGCTCGGACAACGTTCCGAACATGAACTGCCCGGGCCAGGATCGGACCAGTCCGTTCTTCCTGACGCTGAAGGACAGCACGCAGTGGCTCGACCCGACCACCCCAACCAAGAAGGCCTTGCCGGCCAACGCCCAGTTCAAGTGCTTCGACGGCTGGTCGATGCTGAACCAGGTGCAGCCGGCGCCCTACGACGGCAAGTACAAGTTCCCGAGCGTCACCGCGCTCGATCCGACGAGCGGCCGCCCCGCCGGCACCAACTGCACCATCTGCACGGGCACGACGGGTACCGATGCCGACGGCCTGCCGATGCTGCCCGCGGGCAGGTACGTCGTGGAAGTCATCGTGCCGCCCGGCATGGAGCTCGTGAAGGAAGAGGACAAGAACATCCTGCTCGGCGACACCTATGTCGCGCCGGTGACGCAACAGTTCGCCGGTTTCGGCAACATTTTCATCATGCCCGACCAGGCGGCGGTGAACGCCACCTATAACCAGAACAATCCCGGCGGACTCAACCTGACGACGAGCCTCGGGGCCACCCCGCGCCACGAAGGCGACACCGGAAGCGTCGAGTCCTTCTGGCCCTGCGTCGGTCAGGAGCGCGTCGTTCCGGATTTCAACAGCCTGTTTCCGACCGCCGGGCAGAACGCGCCGTTCGCGGGTGCGAAGCGGCGCCTGTGCGATCGCAAGGAAGTGATCCTCGAGAGCCAGGCGACAGCGCTCGCGAAGTTCTACGTGTTCACCTCGACGCACGTGGCCGGGCACTTCACCGGCACGATCACCAACGACTTCGCCTCGGAGTTCGACCCGTTCTCGCCGCAATTCGGCGAGAAGTTCGGCCCCCCGAACCTGCCGGTCTCGATCCGTGACTTCACGGGTAACGAGATGGGCCGCGTGTATTCCGACCAGTGGGGCATCTATAACGGCTTGAACTACTCGAGCTACGCGGTGAATCCGCCAAACCCGACTGGGTACATCCCGACCATGATGATCGCGTGCATGAACGATCCGGGTCCGATTCCCGATCCGACGAATCCTGCTCGCACGATCACGGACCCCTCGTACAACCCGGCGTACAGCGACTTCTGCTACGAAACGCCCTTCATGCCCGGCTTCACGGCCTACATGGATACGCCGGTAATCCCGACTCAGGCGTTCGCCGATGGCTACAACCTGCCCGATGCCGAGTACCCGGACGGGACGCCCGCGATCAAGGCTGTGGACGGCGGTGCCGTGACGGCCGCGACGGTGGGATCGATCGGACCCTGGTTGGCCGCAGCCGGCCCGTTGACGATTACCGCGCTCGGCGACAAGGTCGTGCAGAACGCGGCCTACTCCGGCCCCGGCGCGACGACCGCGCCGTACAACCAGAAGACGATCACGCGCCACTACGGCTTCGGTGCCACACAAGGCGCCGGAAGCGTCACGATCGGCGGTCAGACCGCTACGGTGACGAGCTGGGGCGATTCGAGCATCAGGGTCAACGTGCCGAGCAATCTACCGCCCTGCACGATCCGCCAGCGTGGGCAGGTGGAAACGTGCGGCGAGCTGGTGGTGACAGCCGCCAACGGCAAGAAATCGATCGACGCCATCACGGTGACGGTCGGCGGCAAGCCGCCGATCCGCGTGACGCCGACGAGTCCGAGCGATTCGGACACCGCGGATAATCCGAATAACTGGTTCGGGCGTATCCTGCCGAGCCCGCTGCAGACAGCGATCGATCACGCGAGCGCCGGCGATCTGATCATCGTCGGCCCGGGCACGTACCGCGAGAACCTGCTGATGTGGAAGCCCGTGCGCTTGCAAGGCGTCGGCGCGGCTTCGGTCACGATCAACGCGGACGCGCATCCGGCCGGCAAGCTCGACAGCTGGCGCCGGCAGTTGAACTGCCTGTTCGGGCTCACCCTCACGGGCGTGCCGCGCCAGCCGGCGTCGAATACGGCCTTCGACCCGACCGGTACCTACACGTGCCCGAATGACATGTTCCTGCGCGTCGACCGGATTCCGTTCGAGGGCTTCGTCGGCTGGGATGCCTCGAGCAACGGTAACCTCGCCCAGGTACTGCAGGAGCCCACCCTGATGGGCGCCTACGAAGGCGCGGGCGTGACGGTGCTCGGCCGCGGCGTGGACGTGCACGGCAGCACCGATCTCTTCGGGCAGACCGGAGCCGGCACGTTCCCGGCGGGCAGCACCTATCTCACGGGCGACCGAACCTACTGCGACTCGGCGAGCGCGACGCGCACCGATGGCTACGACTACGGCACCAGCAACTTCCTGTGCAACCCCGCGCGCATCGATGGCGTGAGCGTCGTCAACAGCTCCCAGGGCGGCGGCGGACTCTTCCTGCACGGCTGGAACCACAACATGGAGGTCGCCAATACCCGCGTTTCGGCCAACCACGGCACGCTTTCGGGCGGCATCAATCTCGGTAACGGCGAGACTCCGGCCGCGTTCCTGAACGACGGGAGCTGCGCCACCGAGAGCGTATGCCCGCCGATCGCCGCCGGCTTGCCGGCCAACGCCCAGATTCCGTTCGGGTTCAACCGCAACGTGCGCATCCACCACAACATGATCATGGACAACGCCTCGATCGGCGATGCGCTGTTCTCGGGCACCCCCTCGGGCGCCGGTGGCATCACGATCAGCGCCGGTTCGGATAACTACCAAATCGATCACAACTGGATCGCCGGCAACCTGAGCTCGGGCGACGGCGGCGGCATGGTACACAGCGGCTTCAGCGCGAACGGCAAGATCCAGAACAACTGGATCCTGTTCAACCAGAGCGTCAACCCGACGCTGCCGACCAATGGTGGCGGACTGGCGATCGTGGGCGCCAACAACGACCGCACACTGAGCAACGGCCTCGAGTGCGGCACCTTCGGCGACGCGATCGATTGCCCGCCGGGCATCGGCGACGGCACGGGCCCCGGGCTCGTGATCGATGGGAACCTGATCCTCGGCAACAGCGCCGAGAGTGGCAGCGGCGGCGGATTGCGCC
>JBAVOB010000333.1:0-23607 GCA_049691655.1 Steroidobacteraceae bacterium
CCGTTCAGCTGCCCGCGACGCGCGTGCGCGACCTGCATTACGGCGATGTGCTCTTCTATTTCTACCAGGATCAGACGTTCGAGGCGATCACGCGGCTGAGCGCGTACCAGCAGTGGCAACGGCTGCCGCGCTCGGGAGCCGATGCGCAGTTGCTGCTTGCCGGCCTGTATCTCGAACTCGGCCTGCACAACGAAGCCGGCCGGCGCTTCGAGCAGCTCCTCACCCCCGACATCCCGGCGAGCGTGCGCAATCGCGCGTGGTTTTATCTTGGCAAAGTCTGGTATGCGCGCGGTTACCTCGGTCGCGCGGAGCATGCGATCCGGCAGGTGCAGGGCGCGCTGCCGGTGGCTCTCGAGGCCGAGAAGGTGCACCTGCTCGCGAACGTACTCATGCGGCAGGGGAGGTTCGATGACGCCGTGCAGCTGCTGAACGGCTGGCGCGGCCCGGCGGACTGGGTCGCGTTCGCGCAGTTCAACCTCGGCGTGGCGCTCGTGCGCAAGGGTTCCCTCGACCAGGCGGTCCCGTTTCTGAACGCGGTAGGCGCGCTCGAGGTGAGCCATCCGGAACTGCTCGCGCTGAAGGACCGCGCGAATCTCGCGCTCGGGTTTGCCTACCTGCAGGCGAACCGTCCCGCTGACGCCAGGCCGGTGCTCGAGCGCGTGCGCCTGAACGGTCCGTACTCGAACAAGGCGCTGCTCGGTGCGGGCTGGGCGGACGCGGCCGCCGGCGATTTCCGCAGCGCGCTGCGCCCGTGGCTCGAACTGCACGATCGGGACCTGCTGGATGCCGCCGTGCAGGAGTCGTATCTCGCGGTGCCCTACGCGTACGCCAAGCTGAACGCCAACGCGCAGGCAGCCGAGGCCTATGAAACCGCGATCCTCGCGTACGACACCGAGACCCGGCGCCTCGACCAGTCCATCGAAAAACTGCGCGGCGGCAAACTCCTCGACGACCTGCTCGCCAAGGAGGAGGCGACCGGGCGCTACGGCTGGTTCTGGCAGCTCGCGGCGCTGCCGGACGCGCCCGAGTCGCGTTACCTGTACGCGCTGCTGGCGGATCACGATTTCCAGGAGGGGCTGAAGAACTATCGGGACCTGGCGTATCTCGATCGCACCCTGACGCGCTGGACTGACAACCTGGCCGTCTACGGCGACATGATCGACACGCGCGAGAAGGCCTACGCGGTGCGCGTGCCGCGTGCCGATGCGCTGCTCGCAGCAGGCGGCGCGGAGAAGTTGCGCCGCCGCCGCGAGGAACTCGGTGTACGTCTCGAAGCAGTCGAGCGCGACGGCGACGTCGCGGCACTCGGCACGGCAAGGCAGCGCGACCAATGGGCTCGCGTCCGGCGCATCGAGGATGCGCTCGCCGCGCAGGGTACCGCTGCCGATCCGGACCTGGCGGCGAAAGCGCGCCTGGTGAAAGGCGTGCTGCTGTGGCGGCTGCAGGCGTCGAGGAAAGAGCGGCTCTGGAGGGAGCGGCGCTCGCTCAAGGATCTCGACAGCGCGCTCGGTGAAATGCAGAGCCGATGGGTGCGCGTGGAGCGGGCGCGCGCGAGTGCCCCACACGATACCGGCCATTTTGCGACGCGCCTGGTCGGCCTCACGCAACAGCTGCAGGCGCTGCGCACGCGGCTCGCCGACGCGCGCGTCAAGCAGAATGCCTTGCTCGCGGACATCGCCGTGAGCGCTCTCACGCGGCAGAAGGATCGGTTGGCAACCTACCAGATCCAGGCGCGATTCGCGCTCGGGTCCGTCTATGATCGCGCTGCGAATGCCGACGCGAAGTCGACCACGACGCCACCCGCGGCGACCCCCGTCGCGCCGATACCGGTCGCTCCGGAAGTGCCGGAGCCGAAACCGTGACGGGGCGGGCTCGAAGGACAGCGGACCTCGTCGCGTACGCGTGTGCGACGCTCGCTGCGGCTGCGCTTGCACCCGCCGCGTCCAGCGGCCGGCAACCGACAATCAAGGATCTCGGGTCGCGCAGCGTCCAGGTCAATCCGGATGCGAAAGTCGCCGGCAGCGCCGCGCGGGCCATGGAGAATTACCGACGCTTCCTCGAGCTGCAGGCCACCGATCCGCAACTGCGGGCCGAGGCGCTGCGCCGGCTCGGCGACCTGAATCTCGAATCCGGCGAACTGGAGCGCCTGGAAAAGGAGGTCACGCAGATCGACCTGCAGGGCGCCGAAGCAATCAAGCTCTACTCGACGCTCCTCAAGGCGTATCCCGACTACGCCCGCAACGATCAGGTCCTCTACCAGCTCGCCCGCGCGTACGAGACTACCGGCCAGCCCGAGCAGGCGCTGGCGACGCTCGATGTGATCCTGCGCCGCTATCCGCGCACGCCGCAGATCGCCGAGGTGCAGTTCCGGCGCGGCGAACTGTTGTTCTCCGCCAAACAGTATCCGCTGGCGGAAGCGGCCTATGCGGACGTGGTCCGCCGCGGTCCGCAGGCGGCGTTCTATCAGCAGAGCCTCTACAAGCAGGGCTGGTCGCTGTTCAAGCAGTCCCTGAACGAGGAGAGCCTGCCGCCGTTCGCCGGCGTGCTCGACGCGACGCTCCTCGATGCGAAGCAGCGGGGCGGGGTGCGCCGGCTCGATTCGCTGTCGCGCCCCGATCGCGAGCTGGTGGAAGACACACTGCGGGTGATGAGCATCACGTTCTCCTATCTCGACGGCGCGGAATCGCTGGACAAGTTCGTTGCGGCCCACGGCATGCGGCCTTATGCGCATCTGCTTTACGCCCGACTCGGCGATCTCTACGTGGAGAAGCAGCGCTTCCAGGACGCGGCCACGACCTACCGCGCGTTCGTCGGTCGCGATCCCAACAACGAGTACGCGCCGGGTCTCGCCACGCAGGCCATCGAGGCTTACCGCAAGGGTGGCTTCACGCAGCTGGTCCTCGACGGCAAGCGCGAATACGTCGAGCGGTACGAGTTCAGCACGCCGTTCTGGAACGGGCGGCAGCACGCGGACTATCCGACCGTGGTCGCCGAGCTGAAGACCAACCTCAAGGACGTCGCGCAGTACTTCCATGCGAGCGCCCAGAAGTCGAGGAAGATCGAGGAGTACCAGCAGGCCGCGCGCTGGTACCGGGACTTCCTGCAGTCGTTCCCGAGCGAGCCCGATTCCTCCGGCACGAACTACCTGCTCGCGGAGACTCTGTACGAGTCGCGGCAGTATGCCGATGCGGCCGCGGAGTTCGAGCGCACGGCCTACCAGTATCCGCAGTTCGGGAAATCCGCAGCGGCGGGCTATGCCGCCCTGGTCGCCTACCAGAAACAGGAGGAATCGCTCGGCGGCGAGGCGAAGACGGCGTGGCACAGGCGCTCCATCGACTCCGCGATCAAGTTCGCCGAGACCTTCCCGGACCATCCGGACAGCGCCGGTGTGCAGACACGTGCCGCCCAGGACCTGTTCGCAATGAAGGATCTGTTGCGCGCGATCTCCGTCTCGGAAACGCTGCTCGCGCGCAATCCGCCGACGGACACTGCCAAGCAGCGCATCGCGTGGACGATCATCGGACAATCGCGCTACGACCAGGGCACGTTCGACCAGTCCGAGGCCGCGTTCCTCAAGGCGCGTGCGCTCGTGCCGGCCGGCGATCCGCTGCAGGCCGACCTGACCGAGCGCATCGCCTCGGCCGTCTATAAGCAGGGTGAGGCCAAGCAGAAGGCGGGCGACGGCGCCGGTGCGGTCGAGGACTTCCTGCGCGTCGGCCGGGTCGCGCCCGCTTCCAAGATCCGCCCGACCGCCGAATACGACGCCGCGACCGAACTCATCAACCTCAAGGACTGGGCTCGCGCAATCGACGTACTCGAGAATTTCCGCCGCGCCTATCCGCAGAGCGAGTTCAGCCGCGAAGTGGCCCGCAAGCTCGCCGTCGCGTATGCGGAGTCGGGACGCCCGGGACAGGCAGCCATCGAGTTCGAGCACATGGCCGCCGATCCCACGGAAGACGCGGCGGTGCGCCGCGAGGCGGTCGGCAAGGCGATCGAGCTCTACACCGCGGCGAAGGACGAGCCGAAGACGGTGGCGATGCTCGAGCGCCTGGTCGCGGATTACCCCTCACCCGTGGCGGATGCCGAGGAGGCGCGCCAGCGCCTCGCCGACATCGCCGGTCAGGCGGGCAATGCCTCGCGCCAGCTGTACTGGTTCCGCGAAATCGTCGCGGCCGATGCGACCGCCGGCGCGCAGCGCACGCCGCGCATGCACTATCTGGCGGCGCGGGCGCAGCTCGGGCTCGCGGCTCCCGATCGCGACCAGTTCAGGGCCGTGCGCCTCACCGCGCCGCTCAAGAAGAGCATCGGGGCCAAGAAGCAGGCGATGGAGACTGCGATTGCCGCCTACAAGAAGGCGAATGATTACGGCATCGCGGAGGTGACAACCGCGGCGACCTACGAAACCGCCGACCTGTACCGGACGCTCGCGAAGGACCTGCTGGATTCCGAGCGGCCGCGGAAGCTCTCGAAGGACGAACTCGAGCAGTACAACCTGCTGCTCGAGGAACAGGCGTTCCCGTTCGAGGAACAGGCGATCGCGCTGCACGAGGTGAATCTCGCGCGGGCGCGGGATGGCCTGTTCGACGCGTCGGTAAGAAAGAGTCTGGAAGCGCTCAGGGAGCTGAAGCCCGCCCGCTACGGCAAGACCGAACTCGCACAGGATGTGATCGCGACGCTCGCTGCGACGGATCCCGCAGCGGTGGTGCCGGTGCCGCGCGCCGTGAGCGACTTTGGCCGCGCGGTGGCATTCATGCAGTCCGGTAACCTGACCGAGGCCGAACTCGCGCTGAAGCAGCTGGCGCTCGAGTGGCCCGACCTCGCCGGCCCGATGGCGAATCTCGGTCTGCTGTATCGTCGGAGCGACCGGCTGGAGGACTCCGAGAAGGCGTTGCGCGCCGCGCTCGCGCACAACGGCGCCAACGCGATGCTCTGGAGTGAACTCGGCGTATCGCTCAGAATGGCGGGGAAGTTCCCGGATGCACTCGACGCCTACGAGCGGGCGTTCGCCGCGGATGCCGGGTATGCACCGGCCTATCGCAACGCTGGCGTGCTGCTCGATACCTACCTCGGCGAGCCGGCGCGCGCGCTCGAGGCGTTCGAGCGTTACCAGGCGCTCACGGGCGAGGACAAGCCGGTGTCGGGCTGGATCGCGGAGCTGAAGCGTCGCGCTGGCAAGTCGCCGGCCGCCGGCAGCGACAGCGGAGAGAAACCATGATGTGCCATGCACTGCGGTGGATTGCGGTCGCGTTACTGGCGAGCGGTGTCGGCGCGATCGCCGCCGCGCAGCAACCTGCCGGTCCGGTGCCGGCGGAGCTGCCCAAACCACAGGACGTCGAGCCCGGCGTGAATACCTCGGCCCCTGCGCCGCCGACTCCGGCGGTGCAACCGAAACAGGTGCCGGCTGGAGCGGCGTCGAAGAGCGCCGCAGCCGCCGCCGGCCGCGCCCCGGGCCGCGCCATGGACCGCATCGAGCTCGATCCGACGCAGATCACCGGCAATCGTGAGCTGCCGAAAGTGCTGTATATCGTGCCGTGGAAGCGCTCCGATCTTGGGGACCTGATCGGGAAGCCCGTTAACAGCCTGCTCGATGAAGTGCTGGCGCCGGTCGATCGCGACGTGTTCCGGCGCGAGAACCGCTATTACGAGGCCCTAAAGCCGGATGCGGCCCCCGGGGCCCAGGCACCCGGTCGCGGAACGCCGACAGAGGCACCTGCGCCCGCGCAGCCGCAGACCGGGTCCTGAACGTGATGGGAAGCAAGTCGCAGCAGTACAGTTCATGTCATCCTAGTTCGCATTCGCAGCGAAGCAGCGTGGAGTAGAGCAATGAATCTCTGGAATCTGATCGTTCGGTTCTTTCAGGGCGGCGGGTGGTTCATGTTCCCGATCGCCGTGGTGCTGGTCGCCGGCGTCGCGATCGCCCTCGAGCGCTGGATATTCCTCGCGCGCACGGCCGCGAAGAACCGGAGCCTGTGGAACGACGTCGTGCCGCTGCTGCAGCAGGGCAATTTCACCAAGGCGGCGCAGATGACTTCCAGTTCCGACGCCGCCATCGGCCAGATCATGAGTTACGGGCTCGCCCGCGTGCAGACGGCGCGCCGGCGCGACGACGTCGAGAAGGCGATGGAAGAAAGTCTCATGGAGGTAGTGCCGCGGCTCGAGAAGCGCACGCACTACCTGGCGACGTTCGCCAATCTCGCGACGCTCCTCGGCCTGCTCGGCACCGTCATCGGCCTGATCAATGCCTTCGCCGCGGTCGCCACGGTCAATCCGGCCGAGAAGGCGAACCTGCTGTCGGCGAGCATCTCGGTGGCGATGAACTGCACGGCGTTCGGCCTGATGACCGCCGTGCCGATGCTGTTCATCCACGCGTGGTTGCAGACCAAGACCACCGAGCTGATCGACAGCCTCGAGATGGCGTCGGTGAAGTTCCTGAACGCCTTCACCGAGCGCAGGACCGACGCCGCGGCGACCGCCTGAGCGGCTCAGCCGGCCGATCGCAGGCAGTCTTTCCGGGGCCACGGACATGCGCAATTCCTTCGAGGGGAGAAAGCTCGCGCGCCGGCATCGCAAGCCGGCGGAGCTGCTGCTCGTGCCGATGATCGACATCTTCACCGTGCTCGTGACGTTCCTGCTGATGACGGCCGTGTTCTCGCGCACCGTGATTCTCGAGATGGACCTGCCGGCGCCGCAGACCGAATTCCGCGAGCCGCCGCCGGGGCTGCAGCTCGAGGTGCTGGTGCGCAAGAACCTGCTGCAGGTCGCCGATCGCAACACCGGCCCGCTCGCGACGCTGCCGAATACCGCGACGGGCTTCGACTACGAGGGACTGTCCAACTACCTGAAGCGCGTGAAGGCCAAGTTTCCGGATAAAGTGGCCTGCACGATCCTGCTGGAACCCGACACGGCCTACGACACGGTGATCCAGGTGATGGATCGAGTGCGCGTGTTCGAGGTGCAGCAGGGAATGACTACGCTGCAGGCCGAACTGTTTCCCGAGATCTCGATGGGCGATGCCCCGCTGCAACCCACCGTCGGAGCGAGCACTCCATGAGCATGTCGAATCGCGCGCGCCGCATGGCCGAGCATCATCTGCGCCACGAGGCCGCCGCCCAGCTCAACCTGATTCCGATGATCGATATCCTGTCGGTGCTGGTCTCGTTCCTGCTGGTCTACTCGACCGAGGTCGAAGTGATCCAGAACTCGAAGGGCATCGAGATCCCGCAGTCGATTGCCGAGCAGATGCCGCACCAGTCCGTCGTCGTCATGATTACCCGCGACGACCTGTTCGTGCAGGGCGAGAAGATCGCGACCATCGCGGAGGTGCGCGCCTCGCCGAGCGCGCTGATCGAGCCGCTGCGGGACGCGCTCAAGCGGCCGCTCCTCGTCGGCCAGGACATCGCCGCCCAGGACCTCGCGAAGCGCGAGATCACGGTGATGGCCGACAAGGTCATCCCGTACGAGGTGCTGAAGAAAGTGATGCAGACCTGCACGGACGCGGACTACGGCCGCATCTCGCTCGCCGTGATGCAGAAGGACAAGCCCGTGCCCGCGGGCGGCTTTCGGGCAACCTGATCGCGGAGCCGCAGCGTGACCCTGAGGCCTTACTACCGAACGTTCACACTGCCCTGGGAGGGCGATCCCGAGGAGCGTGAGCGGCTGCGCAAGTTCCTCGGCACCGGCTTCCTGCTGTTGCTCGTCTTTACGCTGATCATTCCGTTCTTGCATGTGCCGAAGCCGACGGCACAGGAAGCCTTCGAGCCGCGCCTCGCGCGCGTGATGATCGAGCAGAAGCCGCCGCCCCCACCGCCGCCCCTACCGCCGCCGCCGAAGATCGAGCCCAAGATCGAACCGACGAGGCCGGTGCGCGTGCAGCCCAAGCCCGTCGACCAGACGCAGAAGGCGCGCGAGAAGGCGCAGAAGCAGCTGAACCAGATCAAGGACGAGCTCGCGGACCTGCGCGAGCTTGCGCCGCAACCGACCGAGCCCACCAAGAACCTGAGCGGCGCCGTGGGTGCGGATTCGCACGCGGAACGCTCGCTCATCACGTCCAAGGTGGGCGTCGGGAGCGGCGGCATCACCAGCGCGAATTCGAGCCGCGGCTTTGGCACCGGGGCGGGATCACTCGCGGGCGTCAGCACGACCGCGGTGAGCTCCTCGATCGCGGGCGCTGGAGCCCGCGGGCCGAGCCGCTCGGGCGCGAGCGGCAAGGCGAGCCGCAGCCGCGAGGAGATCGAGCTCGTATTCGATCGCAACAAGGGCGCCATCTACGCGCTCTACAGCCGGGCGCTGCGCGATCTGCCGGAGCTGCAGGGCAAGGTGGTGCTGGAATTCACCATCGCGCCGTCGGGCGCGGTGACCATGTGCCGAGTCGTGTCGAGCGAGCTGCACGATCCCGAGCTCGAGCAGAAAATCGTCGCTCGCGTACGCATGTTTCGCTTCGAACCGCGCGATGTCGAGGCGATCACGACGACCAAGCCCATCGACTTCTTCCCCGCGTGATCGAGGTCAGCGCGGTGCGCAATGGCTGTGCGGCGCACGGCGTCCGCACTATCATGACCGCGGCGCATGCAGCGGAGCATTGGCGATGACCATCACGATCAAGCGGCGCATACCGAGCGCCCTGCGCAGCTTTCTGCTCGCGCCGGGCAACCAGGCGCGATCCATCGATAGAGCATTCGCGGCGCGGGCCGACGTCGTCATCCTCGATCTCGAGGACGGCGTGGCAGCGGCCGAGAAAATCGCGACGCGCGCGCTCGTGGTCGAGGCACTGCGACGGCCGCACACGGGCCGCGGGTACGTGCGCATCAATTCGTTCGACACCGCCTGGTGCATGGCGGATCTCGAGGCCGTCGTCGGTCCCTGGCTGCACGGCATCGTGCTGCCGCGGGTGGAGAGCGCGGACCATCTGCAGGTCATTGCACGCAGCATGAGCCAGCTCGAACACACGCGCGACATGGCGAGCCGCTCACTCGACCTGATGGCGATCATCGAGACGGCGAAGGGCGTAGCGCATGCGAGTGCGATCGCGGCGGCGACCCCAAGGTTGAGCCGCCTGGCACTGGGCGGCGCCGACTACGCCAGCGACCTCGACCTCGAGTGGAGTGCGGACGAGCAGGCGTTCGCTTACGCGCGGGCGCGCCTCGCGCACGCGTCGCGGCTCGCGGGACTCGAGTCACCGGTCGACACCGCCATGCTGCCGGGGAACGACATCGAGCGGTTTCGCACTTCGGCGCGCAACGGCCGGCGCATGGGGTTCTTCGGGAAACTCTGCCTGCAGCCGGACCAGGTGCGGCCGTGTAACGAGGAGTTCACGCCTTCCTCCGAGCAGGTCGCGCATGCCCGGGCCGTCATCGCGGCATTCGACGCCGCAGAAGCACAGGGCCTCGCCTCGGTGCATCTCGACGGCGAACTGATCGACTACCCCGTGGTGTACAAGGCGCAGCGCATGGTCGCACTGGCGGAACGCCTGCAGTCGAGCCATGCGGTGCAGCCCGGTGGGAAGCCCGCCAGCGCCTGAGCGGAGTGTAGAATCTGCGCACTTCCGGTGCCGCAGGGACCAGGCGATTGAACAGGGATCAGATCCGTTTTCCACCGGAACACGAGGCGCTGCGCGAGGATGTGCACGCCCTCGGCACCGTCGTCGGCGAAGTGCTGCTCGAGCAGGGCGGCCAGGAGTTGTTCGATCTCGTCGAGCAGGACCGGCGGCTCGCCATCCGGCGCCGCGACGGCGACGCTGCCGCCGCCGCCGAGCTGCTGGCGCGCTGCCAGGGCCGCCCGCCACCGCAAGCGCGCGATCTGGTACGCGCATTCTCCACGTGGTTCCAGGGCGTCAATCTTGCCGAGAAAGTGCACCGTACGCGCCGCCGCCGCGCGTATTTCCTCGGCGGCGGAACGCGCTCGCAGCCCGGCGGCGTCGAGGCGGCGCTGCTCGCGCTGAAGGAAGCGGGCCTCGGCTATGAAGAAGTGCTCGAGCTGCTCGGGCAGGTGCACATCGAGCCCGTTTTCAAGGCGCATCCGACCGAGTCGACGCGTCGCACGATCCTGCGCAAGCAACAGCGCATCGCCGAGCTGCTCCTTGACCGGCTCGACCCGACGCTCACGCCGCAGGACACCCGGAGCCTCTGGTCGCAGGTGCGCATGGAGATCACCACCGGCTGGCAGACCGAGGACCATCCGCGCGAGCGCCTCACCGTGGCCGACGAGCGCGAACACGTGCTCTTCTACCTGAGCGAAGTGCTGTACCGCGTGGTGCCGGAATTCTACGAAGAGATCGCGCAGGCGATCGAGAAGCTGTTCGGCGTGCAGGCCGAGACGCTCGAGTTGCCGGTCATCGTGCGCTTCGGCTCCTGGGTCGGCGGCGACATGGATGGCAACCCCGACGTGCACGCCAAGACGCTGCGCGAGACGCTGGTGCGGCAGCAGCATGTCGTGCTCAACGCCTATTTCGAGGAATGCCAGGCGCTCGCGCAGATCCTGTCACAGAGCGCGAGCCGCGTGCGCGTCCTGCCCGAGTTGCAGCACCGGATCGAGGAATACCTGGTGCTGCTGCCGTCCGCGCGGACCGCGACGCCGGCGCGCCACGACCGCATGCCGTACCGGGTATTTCTTGCGCAGGTCGCGCAGCGCCTGCTCCACACCTACGAGGGGCGCGCCAACGGTTATGAGACACCACTCCAGCTGCAGAAGGACGTGCAGTTGGTCGCGGACAGCCTCAAGGCGAACCGCGGCTGGAACGCCGGTTATCTCCCCGTGCAGCGCCTGCTACGGCGCATCGCGACTTTCGGTTTCCACCTGGCGGCCATCGATGTGCGCCAGCACGCGGCGGTTCATCACCGGGTGATCGCGCGCGGGCTGGACGACCCGGCCTGGATGACGCGCGCCCCCGCCGAGCGCTGCGCAATCCTGGCCGATGCGATCGCGCGCGACGCGAGTTACCGCGGCGAGCTGGATGCGCTCGGCAAGCGCACGCTCGGCGTTTTCGAGGCCATCGTGCAGTGTCGTCACCGCTACGGCCCGCAGTCGGTCGGCTACTACATCGTGAGCGGCGCCGCTTCCGGGGACGACGTGCTCGGGCCGCTCCTGCTCGCGCGCTGGGCCGATGCCTACGACAAACGCAGCGGCCAGGTTGCACTCGACGTGGCGCCGCTGTTCGAATCGCTCGAGGCGCTCGAGCAGAGCGCAGCGGTCATGCAGGGGTTGCTGGCCGACCCGATCTACCGCCGTCACCTCGATGCGCGCGGCCGCCGCCAGTGCGTGCTGGTCGGCTATTCGGACTCCAACAAGGAAGGGGGCTTGTGCGCCTCGCGCGTGGCGACGTTCAAGGCGCAGCGCTCGCTCGCCGCCGCACTGCGGGCCGCGAACGAACAGCACGTCATCTTCCATGGGCGTGGCGGGAGCGTGGCGCGGGGTGGCGGCCGCACAGATGCGCTGGTGCGCGGCGCGCCCTCGGACGCGTTGAACGGCACGCTGCGCATGACCGAGCAGGGCGAGGTCGTGAATCAGAGCTTTGGCCTGCCGGCGATAGCCATGCGCACCATCGAGCGCGCCTTCAACGTGCTCGTGACCGCGGTAGGAGAGTCGCGGCGCGGGACGTTGGCGCGCGAGAATCCACATCACCTGGTATGCGCCGAGCTGCTCGCGGCCCGCTCGCAAGAGCGTTACGGGCGGCTGGTGAACGGCGATGCGCGGTTCCTCGAGTTCTTTCGCGCCGCGACACCCATCGACGTGATCGAACGCATGCAGATCGGCTCACGGCCCGCCTACCGACCGGGCGAGCCGGAGACGTTCGAATCGCTGCGCGCGGTTCCGTGGGTATTCGCCTGGACCCAGACCCGCTGCATGATTCCCGGCTGGTATGGCGTCGGCACGGGACTGCGTGCGGTGATCGACACCGAGGGCCTGGAGCGGGCGCGGGAGTGCTACGCGCAATGGTTCTTCTTCCGCAACCTCATCGACGACGCCGAGGCAATGCTCGCGCGCACCGATCTCGAGATCGCGGCCGAGTATCGGGCGCTCGCCGCGCCCGCTGCGCAGCCGTGCTTCGAGGAAATCCGCGGGGAATTCCTGCTGTCGCGCGCGGCGGTACTGGAACTGAAGGGCGAGCAGCAGCTGCTCGACGGGGACACGACGCTGCAGCGCGCGATCGCGCTGCGCAACCCCTACATCGACCCGATGAGCTTGATGCAGGTGGACCTGTTGCGGCGCTGGCGTGCGAGCGGGCGTGTCGATCGCGAGCTGTTCCAGGCGCTGCTCGCGAGCATCAGCGGCATCGCCGAGGGGCTGCAGAGCACGGGCTGAGGAGCGCCGCGCGGCTCATGCCACGGCCCGTGCGCGCGCCGCTAACTGCCAGTAGAGCAGGGCGAGGCTGACGAGCGCCTGCGCGCTGATCGTGGCGACCGACAGGTACCACAGATCGTGCAGCTGGAACCACGGCTGGCGCGACATCCAGACCGCGGGCCCGACGAAGGTGAGGATGCGCGAGGCGCTGCTCGCGAGCGAGGGCCAGGTATTGCCGAGCCCCTGGAAGGTGCTCGAACAGGTGAAGATAAGACCGTTCGCCACGAAGTTCCAGGAGATGATCTCGAGGAAGCGGGTGCTGACCGCGACGACTTCCGGAGCGCGAGTGAACGGGTGCACGAACCACGCACTCTGCCACTGGCAGAGGAGGGTGAGCGCCAGCATGACGATCGAGCTCATGAGTGCGGTGATCCGCACGGTCGCGCGCACCCGTGCGAACTGCCGGGCGCCGAAATTCTGGCCCACGATCGGCGCAGCGGCGAAGGCCACGGCCATCGCCGGCAGGAATATCGACTGCATGACGCGCGACCCGACGCCGAAGCCCGCCTGCGCCGGCGCGCCAAAGTCGCGCACAATCGCGAAAATGACCGCGAGGTACACGAACATCAGCGCGAACTCGCCGCCCGCCGGCAGCCCAATGTTGAGCATGCGAAACCAGGTCGCAAAGCGCGGCGCCCACATCGAGGGCTGGAGCGACACGTATTTCTCGAGCCTCGCGAAGTACGCGCCGAGCAGCAGCACGCCCGCGGCGACCGCGATCGTGCTGGCGAGCCCGGCACCGGCCACACCGAGCGGGCGGCCGGTGCCCCATCCCGCGATCAGCACCGGCGCCAGGACGATGTTGAGCAGCACCGTCAGCGCCTGCACGACCATGGTCGGTTGCACGATGCCGGTGCCGCGCAACGCCGACCCCATGGCCACCAGCGCGAACTGCAGCGCGAGCCCAGGGAGGAACCAGTACAGGTACGCGCTGCCCGCCGCGATCGTCGCGGCGTCCGCGCCGAACTTCCGCATGTAGGCGTCGGTGCCGAGGTAACCCAGCGCCAGCGTCAGTGCCGCGCACAGCGCCGACAGCACGATCGACTGGTTGAACACGAGATTGGCTTCCGCGGCGTCCTTGCGGCCGACCGCGTGCGAGATCAGCGCCACGACGCCGACGCCGAGCATCTGTGTGAGCGACCACACGACCATCATCACGTTGCCCGCGGCGCTGACGCCGGCGATCGCCGCCTCGCCGAGGCGCGCGACGAAGTACAGATCGACCAGGTAGTAAAGGGTCTGCAGCAGCATGCCGGCGAAGATCGGCACCGCCATGGCCGCGATCAGCCGCGGAATCGGCCCCTGTGTCAGATCCTGCATCGCGCGTGCCCTTGCTTCGCCGCCGCCCGGACCTCGAAGACCAGGCACTGGTTGTTGGCCGGCAGGCTGCGGTCGCACACCAGGCTCAAGCGCGCAGCGGACGCGAGTTCTGCGACTGCCTCGAAATCCCGCATGGCGCTCGCCGGATCCCGCGCCCGCAGCTCGGCGTCGAAGCGTGCGTTGCTGTCCGAGGTGAACGCGCCACGATAGCGAAACGGGCCGTAGACGCACAAGACGCTTCCCGGGCCGAGCGTGCGGCCGATGCCACTGAACAGCTGCTCGACGTCTGGCCACGAGAGGATATGCAGCGTGTTGGCCGTGAAGATCGCATCGAACGGGCCGGCGGGCCAGGCATCGTCACGCACATCGAGCGCGAGCGGGGCGAGCAGGTTGGGCGTACCTTCGCGCCGTACTCGTTCCGCGAGCGCCTCGAGCTGCGCTGGCACATCCGTCGGCTGCCAGGCGAGATGCGTCAAGGCGCGCGCGAAATGCACCGCATGCTGCCCGGTGCCGCTACCGATTTCCAGCACGCGCGTGGCGCGCGCCAGGGCGCTGCGCAGCTCAGCAAGGATCGGAGCCTTGTTGCGCTCGCAGGCCTCGGAAAACTGCAGCGGGATTCCCACCTTCAAGCTCCGTCGCGCCCCGATGAGCCCGGGGGGTGCGCATTGTCGCACCCGGCCACGGTCCCCACGACCGGACGCCGCTCCCTTGGCAGCACCCCGGGTCCAGGCCGGAAGGCGTAGTATCGGCACGCCGGCCGCGCGCCGCGCCCTGCGGAGCCGCGTCGGCTCGCGCCACCGGGGGTGATTGCAATGCCGCGGCTCGCGCTGTGGGGTCCGAAATACTGGCTGACCTGGATCGGGCTCGGTGCCATGCGACTCGTGGCGCTGCTGCCGTACGCGCGGCAGCTGCAAGTCGGGCGTGCCGTCGGTCGCCTCGTGCGGCGATTGCCGCTCGCGTACGTGCGCATCGCGCGCTGCAACCTGCGGCTATGCTTTCCCGAACTCGGCGCGGCCGAGCGAGAGCAGCTGCTCGATCGGCATTTCGAGAGCCTCGGCATCGGACTGTGCGAGGCGGCGATGACCTGGTGGGCGAGCGATGCCGAGATCGGTGCGATTTCGCACCTGGAAGGCCTCGAGCACCTCGAGCGCGCGCTCGCGACCGGGCGCGGCGCCATCATGATCGGCGGACATTTCACGACGATCGAGATCGCCGCGCGCATTCTCAACGCGGCGGTGCCTTTGAGCCCCCTGTACCGGCCCACGAAGAACCGGGTGTTGGCCGAAGCCCTGCAACGGAATCGCAGCCGCTTTGCCTCGCAGGCTATCCCCCACGATTCGATCCGCGCGGTCATCAGCGCCTTGCGGCGCAATCGCGTCGTCTGGTATCCGCCCGACCAGTCCTATCGCAACAAGGGCGCGGCGATGGTGAATTTCTTCGGCATTCCCGCGGCGACGACCACCGCGACCTCGCGCCTCGCGCAGATCAGCGGCGCCGCAGTGCTGACTTATTTCACCGAGCGCCTGCCCGAGGGCCGCGGCTACCGCGCCGTGATTGGCCCGCCACTCGAGAACTTTCCGAGCGCCGATCCGGTGGCGGACACCGAGCGCTACAACCGGCTGCTCGAGGCCCACATCCGGCGCGTGCCCGAGCAGTACCTGTGGATGCACCGCCGCTTCAAGGGGCTCACCGCCGACTATCCCGACTACTACGGTCGTGATAGCCGGCGGCGCGCGCCGGTGCGGGTTCCGGCCTAACGCCCGGCGATCGGCTGACGCCACTTCGCGACGGCGTGCAGCGTCTGCGGCGACACGTGGCAGTCAGCGGCGCGCGGTGGGCGGCGCCGGATTCTTCAGCTATTCTGCTTTCCATGAGCGCAAGCCTGAACCGCACGGCTGCCCGGCCGGTCGCGATCGTCCCCGGCCTGGAAGTGCTCGGCCCGCACCTCGAGGGGGGCGACGACGTGCTCACGCGCCCGGCGCTGCAACTGCTGGCTGAGCTGCACCGAACCTTCAATGCCCAGCGGCTCGAGTTGCTCGCCGCGCGCGAGCGCCGCCAGCAGCGGCTGGATGCGGGAGAACTGCCGGATTTTCTCGCGTCCACCGCCGCGATCCGTGCGGGCGACTGGCGCATTGCGCCCGTGCCCGCGGACCTCGAGGACCGGCGCGTCGAGATCACCGGTCCGGTCGACCGCAAGATGATCATCAACGCGCTCAACGCCCCGGTGCGCTGCTTCATGGCGGACTTCGAGGACTCCTCCTCCCCGACCTGGGAGAACGAGGTGCGCGGCCAGGTGAATCTGCGCGATGCGGTCAACCGGACGATTACCTACGACGACGCCGCGAGCGGCAAGTCCTACCGGCTCGGCGAGCAGTCCGCGACCCTGATCGTGCGGCCGCGCGGCTGGCATCTGCCCGAGAAACACGTGCGCGTCGATGGCGAGGTCATTTCGGGGTCGCTATTCGATTTTGCAATGTTCTTCGCAAACAATCACGCCGCGCTGAAACAGCGCGGCACGGGCCCGTACTTCTACCTGCCGAAGCTCGAGAGCCATCTCGAGGCGCGGTTGTGGAACGAGGTGTTCATCGCCGCGCAGGACGCGCTCGGGGTGCCGCGCGGCACGATCAAGGCGACGGTGCTCATCGAGACGATCCTCGCCGCGTTCGAGATGGACGAGATACTCTACGAGCTGCGCGAACATTGCGCCGGCCTCAACTGCGGGCGCTGGGACTATATCTTCAGCTTCATCAAGAAATTCCGGAAGCGCGCCGAATTCGTGCTGCCGGATCGCGCGCTGGTGACGATGGACCGGCACTTCCTGAAGTCGTACGTGGACCTGCTCATCAAGACCTGCCATCGGCGCGGGGCGCATGCCATGGGCGGCATGGCGGCACAGATTCCGATCCGCGATGACCCGCAGGCGAACGAGACCGCGATGCAGAAAGTGCGGGCCGACAAGGCCCGCGAGGCGCATGCGGGTCACGACGGCACCTGGATTGCGCATCCCGGCCTCGCGCCGGTCGCGAAGGCTGCGTTCGATGCGGTGATGCAGGGCCCGAATCAGCTTCAGGTACTGCGTGCCGACGTGCAGGTCACCGCGCGGGACCTGCTGGCGGTGCCGGACGGGCCGATCACGGTCGAGGGCCTGCGGCACAACATCCGGGTCGGGGTGCAGTACCTGGAAGCGTGGCTGCGCGGCTCGGGCTGCGTGCCGCTCTACAACCTGATGGAGGATGCCGCAACCGCCGAAATCTGCCGTGCGCAGATCTGGCAGTGGATTCATCATCGCTGCAGCACCGACGACGGGCTGCCGATCACGCCCGAGCGCTTCGCACGGCTCCTCGATGAGGAACTCACGCGCCTCGGCGCCGGCGGACAACGCGCTGCAGGGGGCGAGGCGTTTGCGACCGCCGCACGCCTGTTCGCGGAGATGGTCACCAAGCGCGACTTCGACGATTTTCTGACCTTACCGGCTTACGAACTGCTCCCGTAGTCCGCCACGCATCTGGAGACGCTCAAGTGATGACGCCGCCCCCGACCCTGCCGACTGCCGCCGAACTCGAGCATGACTGGCAGACGAGCCCCCGCTGGCGGGGCGTGCAGCGCGCCTATCGCGGCGGCGACGTCGTGCGCCTGCGCGGCACGATTCCGGTCGAACATTCGATTGCGCGGATTACTGCCGAGAAGCTCTGGAAGTATCTGCAGGACAAGCCGTTCGTGAATGCGCTCGGTGCGCTCACCGGCAATCAGGCGATGCAGCAGGTGAAGGCCGGGCTGGACGCCGTCTACCTGTCGGGCTGGCAGGTCGCAGGCGACGCGAACCTCGCCGGGCAGATGTATCCCGACCAGTCGCTCTATCCGGCGGATTCGGTGCCGGCCGTCGTCCGGCGTATCAACAACACGCTGCGGCGCGCGGATGAGCTGCATCACGCCGAGGGAAACGACTCGATCGACTGGTTGAAACCCATCGTCGCCGACGCCGAGGCGGGTTTTGGCGGAGTGCTGAACGCCTTCGAGCTCATGAAGCAGATGATCGAAGCGGGAGCCGCCGGCGTGCACTTCGAGGATCAGCTGTCCTCGGCGAAGAAATGCGGGCACATGGGCGGCAAGGTGCTGGTTCCGACGCAGGAGGCGATCAACAAGCTGGTCGCGGCGCGGCTCGCGGCGGACGTCTGCAACGTGCCGACGGTGCTCATCGCGCGCACCGACGCGGAGTCGGCCAGCCTCCTGACCTCGGACATCGACGAGTGGGATCGCCCGTTCATCGCGAAAGGCGGACGCACAGCCGAGGGATTCTTCGCCGTGCGCGCCGGCATCGATCAGGCGATTGCGCGTGGCCTGGCGTATGCGCCGTACGCCGATCTGCTGTGGTGCGAGACCGGGCATCCGGACATCGACGAGGCGCGGCAATTCGCCGAAGGCATTCACAGAAACTTCCCGGGAAAACTCCTCGCGTACAATTGCTCGCCTTCGTTCAACTGGAAGAAACAGCTCGATGACGCGACGATCGCCAGGTTCCAGCGCGAACTCGGCGCGATGGGCTACAAGTTCCAGTTCATCACGCTCGCCGGCTTCCACGCGCTCAATTACTCGATGTTCAATCTGGCGCGCGGCTACAAGGCTGCGCAGATGACCGCCTACGTGGCGCTGCAGCAGGCGGAATTCGCGGCCGAGAAGGATGGCTATACCGCGACCAAGCACCAGCGGGAAGTCGGCGCCGGGTACTTCGACGATGTGACGCAGACCGTGACCGCGGGCACTTCGTCCATTACGGCGCTCAAGGGCTCGACCGAGGAAGAGCAGTTCCAGCGCAAGGCGCGCTGAGCGAGGCGCAGCGGGCCGCTCAGCGACGCTGGCGGCGTCGGTCCAGTTCCACGATCGGCGTCGCGACGTCCGTCGGCCCCTCGTCCACTTGCGTGCGATTCATGAATCGCCCCGGGTCGCGGAACATGACCGTGCACCCGAGGCATGCAAAGAACCCGGTGACGTAGATCGTTCCGTTGGCGCGCTTCACCCGCACGCGGGTGTAGTACTCCGTGCGGCACAGCGGGCAGCGAAAGGGGTTGGGTTCCTTCTGATCCACGGTCCCCGAACGATAGACGAGGGCGGGGGCGCGACTCCATCCAGTGGCATTCGGTGCGGGCTACTGTACGAGTCGCCGCGGCGCAGACCCGGAACATGCCATCCGTGGCCCCGCGGGCCTGCGATCCAGTGCGCTACTTCTCTTCGTACCCCGGCGGCACGCCGTGCCCGATGCCCTGGTGGCAGTCGATGCAGGTCTCGCCGCGCGCCGCCATGCGAATCTTGTCGTGTTTCTTCGCGGCGCTCGCGTCCTGCGCTGAGATGTCCATCGCTTCGATCGAGTGGCAGTTCTTGCATTCCCGGGAATCCGTCGCCTTCATCTTGGCCCAGACGTCCTCGGCAAGCTTCAGTTGTACCGCAGCGAACTTTTCCTTCGTGTTGACCGTGCCCATGGCCCAAGCGGGCAGTTCGTTAATGCTTGCCAGGATCTTGACCTTCATCTTGGCGAAGAATTCATGCGGCACATGGCAGTCCGAGCAGATCGCCCGCACGCCCGCGACATTCTTGTAGTGCGGGCTTTCCTTGTACCCAGGCAATATGTTGTCGCTCATTTCATGGCACGACGTGCAGAACGCGAGCGTGTTCGAATAGTGCATCGCCTGGGCGAATGAGGCCGTGAGCGCGACTCCCAGGCCGAGGAGCAGAAAGCCGCCGATCGGCACCCCGAGGAGCCACCGCGTCCGCGGCTTGCGCCACAGGAAATGCCGCGACCCTTCAGGTTTTCCATCTACCGGATCAGGCACGCGGAACTCCTTTCATTCAACGTGGGCCGCCGGCCGGCCGAAATCGACGATCAACCTTACTTGAAGCTGCCAAAGTACTGGACCAGCGCTTCAATGTCGTCCTTGCCGAGCTTGTCGATCTTTGGCTTCATCTTCTTCGGCATGGGGCGCTGCCCGGACTTGAACTCCTCGAACGTGTGACGCAGCGCCGGCATCCACTGCCCGGCGAGGATCCCCGCATCGTCATCCTTGCTGCTGCCGCCGTCTTCGTGGCACTTCTTGCAATCGGTGTCCTGGATCTGCTTGCCGCGTGCGGCCTTGACCGGGTCGGCAGTCTGCTTGGCCCGAACAAAGGGTTTCGAGGAGAGATAATCGGCGATCGTCTTCACGTCCGCTGCCGCAAGCTTGCCCGCGACCGTGCACATGTCGGTCGGCTGGCCCTTCTTTGGGCCCGCGAGGTACTTCGTCTGCGGGCAGGGCCGGGCCTTTTTCTGGTAATTGGTCAGGCTGTCCGCCAGGTACTTTGCGGAATAACCGCCGATGATCGGCACCTCGGATTCCGTGCTGGCCCCGTCCTTGCCATGGCAGGCTGAACAATCCTCGACCAGCGCGCTGCCGCCAGCGGCCCAAGCGCTACTCCCAAGAACGAGCGCAAACAGCGCCGCGTTCGCCGGGAAGAAAAGTCGGCCGTGTCTTCCTATCATCGCCATGATGTCATTCTCCCGACAGACCTGTTGCATCGGCGCAAAAGAGGAAATTCAAACGAATGCATTCTAACTTTCCGTGTCTTCCGTTACGAGCGATTGTTGATAATATACGCGCTAATCCGCAGACCACCCGTACATACCCGTATATTGGTGAGGTGGCGAAAAATGAAAAAATACCGCCGGTTTGGGGGCACCAATGAATACCTGCGATGTGCGAGTCCGGTTGCTCACGGTCACACATCGGGTCTCAAGGGCCACCGATGCGGCTGACTGGTCGGCGCCATCCGGCGCGCAAGTTCAACGATGAGCGAGGTTGCCATGAATAGCGCGTTTTTGCGTTGGGGATCGATCGTGATGGCCGCCGTGATGCTGGCGGCTTGCGGCAACAACGGCAGCACCGGTACCCAGGGCCCCGCCGGCCCCGCCGGCCCGTCGGGGCCGCCGGCAACCGGTGGTAGCTTCGTCACCATTGCGAGCAATGCTACACCTGCAAGCGATGCATCGGCCGCTGCCTGGGCGGCGCTCGCGCCACGGGTAACCGTCACCAGTGTCAGCATCAACAGCGCGCCCGTCGTCAATTTCACCGTGACCGATGGCAACGGCACACCGGTGAAGGGTCTGCGCAATACCTCGAAGAGCAGCACGGCCACCCTCGCGGGCTTGACCAACCTGGCGTTCTCACTCGCGAAGCTGGTGCCGGGCAAGGATGGGAGTCCGAGCGAGTGGGTCAGCTACATCGTCACCACGGCACCGACCACGACGGCGGCCTCGGCGCCGACGCGCCCGGGGACCGACAACACCGGCACGCTGGTCGACCACGGCGATGGCACCTATACTTACACGTTCTGGCGCGACGTCACCCAGATCAAATCCCAGGTCGACGCTATGAGCGTCAGCGCGCCGAACAACAAGGCGGACCTTGGTGACCTGACCTACGACAAGAGCCGGGTGCATCGGCTGACGATCCAGCTTTCGGGGAATGCGCCCGGCACGGGCACCAACACGCCGAACGCCGTCGAGGTTGCCGGTTATCCCGGCGTGCCGCTGATCGCGCCCGTCGACGTCATCTACGATTTCGTCCCCGCGACTGGCCAGGCGCAACCGGCGGAGAATTCCGGCCGCGACATCGTCGCAACGGCCAAATGCGTCGAGTGTCACCAAGTGCTCGGCGGCATACCGGGCGATGATCCGGAGAGTTCGGGAGCCGGCTTCCACGGCGGCAGCCGGAACGAGGTCCGCTATTGTGTCGTCTGCCATACCGAGCAGCGCAAGTACGGCCGCACCGAGGCGACGATCAATGCCAGCACGCTCACCTTCACCAGCGCCAACACCTACGTGGTGAATGGCCGCACGGTCGGCAACCTGCCCAACCACATCCATCACATTCACATGGGCAAGCTGCTGGCGAAGAAGAACTACAACTACGGCGGCGTGCTGTACAACGAGGTGCTGTTCCCGCAGGACCTGCGCAACTGCACCAAGTGCCACGACGGCTCGTCTACCTCGACCGCACAGACCGCGCAGGGCGACAACTGGAAGAACGCGCCGAGCCGGCGTGCCTGCGGCGGGTGCCACGACGGCATCGATTTCGCCACCGGGATGGGCGTCACGATCGCGGACGCAGCCAAGGGGCTGACCTCCACGACCAGCTTCAACGGCTTCGCGCACGGCGGCATGTCGGCGACGGATGATTCCACGTGCGCCACGTCGACGTGCCACACGCCGGGCGACATCGACGTCGTCCATTTACCGGTGACGCCGCCGAATCTTAAGAGCGCGCTGCACGTTGCGGGCGGCAATGCCAATACCAATTCGGCCTGGATCGCCTCGAACACGAGCCGCCTGCCGAAGGACGCGATCAAGGTGACCTACGACTTGAAGAGCGTGTCGCGCAACACGTTGAAGCAGCCGGTGATGGTGTTCCGCATCCTGCAGAACGGGGCCAGGAAGGACTTCAACGCCTTCAATCCAGCCCTGCCGGCCGCCTCGCAGGAGATCTGGGATGGCTTCATGGGCTCGCCGAGTGCGTACTTCGTGTTTGCGGTGCCACAGGACAACATCGCCGCGCCCGCCGACTTCAACGCCAATGCGTCCGGCTACCTGCGGAACATCTGGAACCTCACGGCCACCGGTGCGGGCGCCGGGACGCTGAGCGCCCCCGATGCGAACGGGTACTACACGGTGACGCTCACCGGCGTGCAAATACCCGACAGCGCGGTGATGCTGAGCGGCGGCCTCGGGTACTCGTACAGTGTGACGAGCACGCTACCGCTCACTCAGACAAACTTGGCCGACTACCCGGTCGCGGCATCGCCGATCGGACAGGCCAACAAGATCGGCGGCCTGATCGTCATCGCACCCGACGCCCAGAAGGTCGCCGACGGCTACACAGGGCGTCGAGCGATCGTCGAGGACGCGAAGTGCAACAAGTGCCACCAGGAGCTCGGCACGTTCACCGAGGATGCGTTCCACGCCGGGCAGCGTAATGACGGCACGACTTGCGCCTGGTGTCACCGACCGAACCAGACGAGCAGTGGCTGGTCTGCGGACTCCGCCTACTACATCCATGCGATCCATGCGGGCAACAAGCGCGCGAACGATTTCACCTGGCATGCAGCGGCGGTCGGCGTATCGTTCGCCGAGGTCAGGTACCCGGGCGTGCTGAGAAACTGCGAAGGCTGCCACGTTCGCGGCACCTACGACTTCAGTGCGATTGCGTCGACCAGCGCCTTGCCGAATCGCCTGTACCGGACGGTCGGTGCGGCTACCTACCCGGCGAACGGCCAGAGCATCCCCGCGTTCAAGCTGAACAACGCGAACGCAGCACTCGCCACGGCCTGCGTTGCGGACAATCCGTCGACCGGCACGGCAGTTTCGGACTACAGCGTCTCGCCGTACGTGACGAAGTCCACTGCAGCGGCCATCGCGAACTATGGCATTGGCTTCACCTTCAACGCGCGGCCCGTCGCCGTCGGTGCCTGCAAGCCCGACGGCACGTTCTACACGCTACCGGCAGTAGATAGCGTCGCGGCGGCCGGCACGACCCTGGTGAACTCACCGGTCGCGACGGTGTGCTTCGCGTGCCACGACTCCGTACTGGCCCGCACCCATATGGAGATCAACAACGGCTCGATCTACGCCCCGCGCACCGCCGCGCTCGGCACTCAGGAGACCTGCATGGTCTGCCATGCCACGGGCCGAATCGCGGACATCAAGGTCATGCACGCGAAGTAGCCGCCCGTGCGAATTAGTGACACGGTGACGGTGTTGATCGCATGCGGGGCCTTGTCGCTGGCCGGGGGCGCTGCCACCGGCCAGGGCAAGGCTCCGGCCGCGTTATCGGGGCAGGGGAAGTGGGTCGCCCAACCGGCGCTGATTGACATCAACAGCGCCGGCCGGGCTCAGCTCAAGAATCTGCCGTGGATCGGCGACGGGGAAGC
>JBAVOB010000334.1:0-1649 GCA_049691655.1 Steroidobacteraceae bacterium
GGGCCGCGATCGCCTCGACCGTCGCGCCGCGCGGCAGCTGGCGGCGCCCGCCGTAAGCGGGATCGCCCACGATCGGATAGCCGATATGCGCCAGGTGCACGCGGATCTGGTGCGTGCGGCCCGTCTCGAGCTCGATGCGCACCAGCGTGTGCGAGCGCAGGCGTCGCTCGATGCGATAGTGCGTGACCGCCGCGCGCCCATCGGCGCGCACCGCCATGCGTGTGCGCTGCGTACGGTGCCGGCCGATCGGCTGCTCGATCGTGCCGCCACCGGTCATCACGCCGTGGCAGAGAGCAAGGTACTCGCGGTGAATGCGGCGGGCCTGCAGCGCCGCGACGAGCGCGGTGTGGGCCTGCGGGGTACGCGCGACGATCAGCAGACCGCTCGTGTCCTTGTCGAGCCGGTGCACGATCCCGGCACGCGGCACGCGCGCGAGCCCGGCGTCGTACGCGAGCAGCGCGTTCTGGAGCGTGTGCCCGCGATTGCCCGCACCCGGGTGCACAACGAGGCCGGCTGGCTTGTTGATGACGAGCAACGAGTGGTCTGCGTGCGCGATCTCGAGCGGCATCTTTTCCGCCGCCACCGTGGCATCCGCGGCGAAGCGCGCCTCGAGCGCCACCCGTTCGCCGCCTGCCACGGGATCGCGAACGCGCGGTGTGCGCCCCTCGACGCGCACCGCGCCCTGGCGGATCCAGGCCTGGATCCGGGCACGCGAATACTGCGGCAGCAGCCGGGCAAGCGCCTGGTCGAGACGCATGCCGGCCAGAGAATGCGGCAGTTCGAGCACGTGCCTGTGGAACTCATCGCGCAAGGGTGTGGTCTCAGACGGTGCAGACGATTCGGCTATACTTTGCCGCAGTTGCAGACTCCTGGCCCCTGATTTCAACGAGTCCCCCGGAAAGGCCGCCCCCCGAATGCCCCTGAGCCGCCCGCTCCTGCGGGGATCGATCGTCATGCTCGCCGTGTGCCTCGCCGCGGCGGGCTGTCACTCGCGCGGGCGCGACCGCGACGTGCCGCAATCGGGTCCCGATATCCTGTATCAGCGTGCGCGCAAGTCCCTCAATGCCCAGGACTACGACGCGGCCATCCGCGTTTACGAAGCGCTCGCGGCGCGCTACCCGTTCGCGGAGCAGGCGCGCCAGGGCAAGCTCGATGTGCTCTACGCCTACTACCGGCGCAACGAGAGCGAATCGGCCATCGACGCCGCCGAGCAGTTCATCCGCGAGAACCCGAAGCATCCGCGCATCGACTATGCGTGGTACATCAAGGGCCTCGTCGACTTCGAACGCACGCCGAACGGGTTCGAGCGCCTGTTCGGCGTCGACCTGAACGAGCGGCCGCCCGCCACTGCACGGCGCGCGTTCGCCTCCTTCAAGACGCTCGTCGAGCAGTATCCGAAGAGCGAATACGCCCACGATGCGCGCCGCCGCATGATCTACCTGCGCAACCGCCTCGCCGATTACGAACTGCACGTGGCGCGCTACTACCTCAAGCGCGGCGCCTACGTGGCGGCGGCCCAGCGCGCCAAACAGGCGATCGAGCAGTACGACGGGGCACCGGCCACGCGCGAAGCGCTCGGGATCATGATCGCAAGCTACGATCGCCTCGGGCTCGAGAAGCTCGCGGCACAGACGCGCGAGGTGTACGGC
>JBAVOB010000335.1:0-11390 GCA_049691655.1 Steroidobacteraceae bacterium
GCGGCGCCGCGCCGGCAACCTGCGTCTCGCGACGCTGCATCGCTTCACGCGCAAGTTCGGCGATGCCGCCGATTGCGCCGATGACACCCGCGGCGTCCACCGGCAGGAAGAAAGTCTTCTGGTTCGGCGAGTTCGCGAATTCCTTGAGCGCCTCGACGTACTTTTGCGCCACGAAGTAGTTGATGGCATTCACATCGCCCTGCGCGATCGCCTGGGACACGACTGTCGTGGCACGCGCTTCAGCTTCCGCCAGGCGCTCGCGCGCCTCGGCTTCGCGGAACGCCGCTTCCTTCCTGCCCTCGGCCTGGAGCACCACGGACTGCTTCTCGCCTTCGGCCTTGAGGATCGCCGCCTGCCGGAAGCCTTCCGCATCGAGGATATTGGCGCGCTTGTCGCGCTCGGCCTTCATCTGCCGTCCCATCGATTCGACGAGGTCCGCGGGCGGCTGGATGTCCTTGATCTCGATGCGTGTCACCTTGATGCCCCACGGAGTGGTCGCGTCGTCGACCACCCTGAGCAGCCGATGGTTGATCTCGTCGCGCTTCGAGAGCGTCTCGTCGAGATCCATGGACCCGACCACGGTACGGATGTTGGTGAGCGTGAGATTCATGATTGCAAGGCGCAGGTTATCGACCTCGTACGCGGCCTTGGCAGCGTCGAGCACCTGGTAGAACACCACGGCATCGACCGACACCATCGCATTGTCCTTGGTGATGACCTCCTGGCGCGACACATCGAAGACTTGCTCCATCATGTTCATCCGGCGGCCGATGCTCTCGATGAACGGCGTGATGAAATGGAATCCCGGTTCCATGGTGCGCTTGAACTTGCCGAAACGCTCGAGCGTGTACTGGTAACCCTGCGGCACGGTGAGCCACGCCTTGGCCGCCACGACGAGCAGGGCGATGACGATGATGATGGGCAGGTAATTGACGTTGAACACGATGGCTTCCCCTCAATGCGGCCTGCGGCTCCGGCCGCGAAATCCTAACGCACCGTCAGACGAGCTTCACGAGCTGCTTGCCGATATTTTCGCCGTGCAGCATGCCGATGAAGGCACGCGGCGCCGCTTCGATCCCCTGCGCGATGGTCTCGCGATACTTGAGCTTGCCGTCGCGGATCCACTGCGACAGCTCGGTGAGTGCCTCGCGCCAGCGCGCGGCGTAATCGAACACGATGAAACCCTGCACGCGAATGCGATTCACGAGGATGCTGCGGAAATTCTTCACGCCGTATGGTTCCGTCGCGTTGTACTGCGAGATCAGCCCGCAGAGCGGCAGGCGCGAGAACGGGTTCATGCGCGCCAGCACTTCGTCGAGTACCTCGCCGCCGACGTTGTCGAAGTACACGTCCACGCCCTTTGGCACCGCCGCTTTCAGGCTGGCACGGAAGTCCGCGCTCTTGTAGTCGATGCAGGCGTCGAAGCCGAGCTCATCGACGACGAAGCGGCATTTCTCCGCGCCACCGGCGATGCCTACCGCACGGCACCCCTTGATCTTCGCGATCTGGCCGACGACCGTACCTACCGCCCCGGCCGCGGCCGAGACCACCACGGTCTCGCCGGGTTTCGGCTGCCCGATCTCGAGGAGGCCGCAGTAAGCGGTCACGCCCGGCATGCCGGCTGCGCCGAGGTAGGCGGTGAGCGGCGCCTGGTGCACATCGATCTTGCGCAGGTTCTGGCCGTTGCTGCGCGTGTACAGCTGCCAGCCGAGGTCGCCAGTGACGTAGTCGCCCGGCTCGAACTGCGGGTGGTTCGACGCGATCACTTCCGCGACGGTCGCGCCCGGCATCACGCCTTCCAGCTCGACGGGCGCGACGTAGGACTTGGCGTCGCTCATGCGGCCGCGCATGTAGGGATCGAGCGACAGGTAGTGATTACGTACGACCAGCTCGCCCGAGCCGGGCGCCGGCACCGGCTCTTCCACTATGTGGAAATCGCTCTCCTGCGGCCAGCCACGCGGACGGCTCGCGAGACGGACCTGGATGTTGCGGTTCTTGTTCATGGGCGGGGCTCCGGTGCCATGGGGCGATATTTTGCATAACGCGGCGCTGGCCCAGTATGCATCACTCGCCCCCTCCCTGCCCTGCAGCACCGGGTCGCCTGTCATCCGGGGAACCGGCCGCGCGTTGAACTGGATACACGGGCCGGATCGGCCTGCATTCAGAGGGAGCCGCAGTCATGCTGAAGAAGTCCTTGATCGCCGCCATCGCCATGGTGATCGCCGGACCGGTTCTCGCCGGCACGCCGGTGCTCGATCGGCGTGAGCACAACCAGAGAATGCGCATCGAGCAGGGTGTGCGGTCAGGCGAGCTGACGCGCGCCGAGACGCGCCGCCTGGTCGCGGGTCAGCGCGAACTGCGCCGCGATGAGCGGGCCGCGAAAGGCGACGGCATCGTAAACGCCCGCGAGCGGGCACGTCTGCAGCACGAAGCGGACATCCAGAGCCGGCGGATCTACCGGCAGAAACACGACGCACAGACCCGCCGCTGAGCGCGCCCCTGCCTTGTGTCAGCGCGGCGTGAGCCCGAGGTCCTTGCTGTAGGTAACGTTCATCACGTTGTCATACCAGCCCTGGACCCTCGGGCTCACCAGGTGCTTGTTGACGTAGAAGTACAGCGGGATGACCGGATGATCCGCAAGCATCGTGCGTTCCGCCTCCTCGAGCAGCGCGCGGCGCCGGGCGACGTCGACTTCCGCGGCGGCGCGCGCCAGCAGCGCGTCGTACGCTGCGCTGCGATAATGCGGAAGGTTGATGCCGAAATCGCTCTTCAGGTACTGCGCGAACGTGTACGCGTCGTTGTAGTCGCCGAGCCATGAGAGGCGAAAAACGTCAACCTTGCGCTCGTCGATGTCCTGCATCAGCGACTTGAACTCGACCCCTACCAGCTGCGGCTCGACGCCGAGGGCTTCTTTCCACATCGAGGCGACGGCCACCGCGACCTTGTCATGCACTTCGCCGCTGTTGTAGCGCAGCTCGAATCGCAGCGGGCGCTCGCGTGAATAGCCCGCTTCTGCATAGAGTTTCCGCGCCTCGCGGATGCGATCCGCCAGCGGCAGTTTCTTCCAGGCGAATTCCTGTGGCGTGTAGTCGGCCGTTCCCGGCGGCACCCAGCTGTAGGCGGGCAGCTCGCCGACGCGCAGCACCGCGCTCGCGAGGCGTTCGCGATCGATCACCATGGCAAGCGCCTGGCGCAGTTGCGGCGCGTCGCGAAAGCGCGGCCGGTCGAGATTGAATCCGTAGTAATAGACACCCAGCTGCGGCGAGACGCGCAGCTGCGACCCGAAATTCGCGGTGACCCAGTCGAACGGCCCGCGTGGCACCACGTAGGTGACGTCGAGCTGCCCCGCGCGGTACAGGCGCAGTTCCGCATTCGCGTCGGCGGTCTGCACGAAGCGCACCCCGTCGAGGCGCGTCTGGCTATCGTTCCAGTAGCGGCGGTTGCGCTCGAGCAGGATGTGCGAATTCTGGACCCACTCGCGCAGCACGAATGCGCCGTTGCCGACGAATGCGCCGGGCTTTGCGGTCGCGTCGGCGGGTTGCGCGAGCGCCGGCCGGTGCGCGGGACAGGTGCTCGGGTGCGCGAGCAGGCCCGGTAGGTAGGGTGCGGGCGAGCGCAGCCGGATCGTGACCGTGGTCGCATCCGGGGCCCGGACACCGAGCGTCTGCGGCGGCTTCTTCCCGCCGATGATGTCGCTCGCGTTCTCGATGACGTCGACGACCTGGCCATACTGCGACCCGGTCGACGGATCGACGAGCCGGCGCAGCCCCGCGACGAAATCCTCGGCCGCCACCGGGTCGCCGTTCGACCAGCGCGCATCGGCGCGCAGATGGAACGTCCACTCGAGGCCATCCGCGGTTGCGGTCCACTCTTTGGCGACTCCCGGCGCGGGTTTGCCGTCGCGCGCCAGCGTCGTGAGCCCTTCGCACAGGTCGCGCAGCACGTTCTGTGCTTCCACCGCGCGCGCCTTCTGCGGATCGAGCGAGTCGGGATCCGGACCGTTGCCGCGGAGCAGGATCACGGGACCGCGCGCGTGCTCCGTTTCCGCCTCACCGGGCGAACTCGCCCGCCCACAGCCTGCCAGCGCGCCGGCCGCGAGCGCACCGATTGCCATTGCGGCTACGAAGCGCGAGCCGGGATTACGGAGCGTCACGCGGCGCGGCTGTGTTTCTTGAGATGAACGATCAACAGGGAGATGGCAGACGGCGTGACGCCGGGGACACGCGCCGCCTGGCCGAGCGTGGCGGGACGCGTTTCAGCCAGGCGCGCCCGCACTTCGGTGCTCAGCCCGCGGACGCTTGCGTAGTCGAGGTCCTCGGGAAGCGCCGTCTGTTCATGCCGGCGCTGGCGCTCGATTTCATCGTGCTGGCGCTCGATGTACCCGGCGTATTTCGCCCGCACCTCGACCTGCACCCGCACGTGCGCCGGCACGCGATCATCGAGTCCTGCGAAATCCGCCTCGCCCGTGAGTTCGACCAGGTCCTCGTACCCTACCCCGGGGCGCCGCAGCAGCTCGAACGCCGAAATCTCGCGCGCAAGGGTAGCGCCGCCCAAGACCCGCGCGCTCCATTCCGCCGGCACTGCATCCGGGCGCACGCGCGCCGCCTCGAGCCGGGCCGTCTCGGCATCCGTGGCGCGCGCCCGCTGCTCGAAGACGGCCCAGCGCCCGTCATCGACCAGCCCGAGCTGGCGCCCGACCGGAGTCAGCCGCAGGTCCGCGTTGTCCTCGCGTAGCAGCAGCCGGTGCTCCGCGCGGCTGGTGAACATGCGGTAGGGCTCGCGCGTACCGCGGGTCACCAGGTCATCGACCAGCACGCCGACATAGGCCTCGCTCCGCTGCGGCACCCAGGGCTCCCGGCCCCGGACCTGCTGGGCGGAGTTGATGCCGGCGACGATGCCCTGGGCGGCGGCCTCCTCGTACCCGGTCGTGCCATTGATCTGGCCTGCGAAAAACAGGCCGGCGACGAACCGGGTTTCGAGCGACAGGCGCAGGTCCCGTGGATCGAAAAAATCGTACTCGATGGCATAGCCGGGCCGGGTGATATGGGCCTGTTCGAAGCCGCGGATCGAGCGCACGAAGGCGTACTGAACATCGAACGGCAGGCTCGTGGAAATGCCGTTCGGGTACACCTCGTGCGTGTCGAGACCTTCGGGTTCAATGAAAATCTGGTGCGAGGCTCGATCCGCAAACCGGACGACCTTGTCCTCGACCGATGGGCAGTAGCGCGGGCCGATCCCCTCGATGCGACCGGTGAACATCGGCGACCGGTCCGTCGCCTGCCGAATGATCTCGTGCGTCCGCTCATTGGTCTCTGTAATGAAACAATTGATTTGCTTCGGATGTTCATTGACGCGCCCGAGATACGAGAACACCGGTAACGGGGAATCGCTCGGCTGTGCCGGGAGCCCGCTGAAATCGATAGTGCGGCCGTCGATCCGGGGGGGCGTGCCGGTCTTCAGGCGGCCGACCCGGAACGGCATTTCGCGCAGGCGCGCGGCCAGTTTCAGCGACGGTGGATCGCCCGCGCGGCCGCCTTGAAAGTTCTCAAGACCGACGTGGATCCGGCCCCCCAGAAACGTCCCGACCGTCAGCACCACCGCGGCGGCTTCGAACGTGATCCCCGCCACCGTGACTGCGCCGCGGACGCGGTCGCCCTCGATCACGAGATCGGCAACCTCCTGCTGAAACAGCGTCAGGTTCGACTGGCCTTCGAGCAGCCCGCGGATGGCCCGCCGGTACAGCTGCCGGTCGGCCTGCGCGCGGGTGGCGCGAACCGCCGGTCCCTTGCTCGCATTGAGGGTACGGAACTGGATGCCGGCTCGATCCGTGGCTCGCGCCATGGCGCCGCCGAGCGCGTCGATCTCCTTCACCAGGTGTCCCTTGCCGATGCCGCCGACGGCCGGGTTGCAGCTCATCTGCCCAAGCGTGTCGAGGCTCTGTGTGAGCAGCAGCGTGCGCGCGCCGAGCCTTGCCGCGGCGAGCGCGGCCTCGGTGCCGGCGTGGCCGCCGCCGATCACGATGACCTCGAAGGGATGGGCGAAACGCATGGGCGCGTATTCTAGGGCTTCGCGGGCGCACAACCACGCGCTGCCGATGGCGCCCGGTTAGGTAACATGCGCCGCAGCATGCACCCTGCCCCGTCCCGATGACGCCGTCCCCGCGCCGCCCCGGCCTCGCGCTGGCACCGCTCCTGCTCGTCCTGCTCGCCGCCGCCGGCGACGCGCGCGCCAGTCCGGCTTCGCCGGCGTTAGCGCTCACTCCCTGCAGGCTGCAGAACACGCCGCGTACCGCAAGCTACGCGGCGGACTGCGGCACCCTTGTCGTCGCCGAGAAACCGGGCGAGGCCGGCGGCCGCACGATCGGCCTGTTCGTCGCTCGCGTCCCCGCGATCAGCGGCCGCAAGGCGCCCGACCCGCTGTTTCTCGTCGCGGGCGGACCGGGGCAGGCTACGACGAACTTCTATGCGAGCCTCGCGCCGGTGTTCGAACGGATTCGCCGCGACCGCGACATCGTGCTCGTCGACCAGCGCGGCACGGGCCGCTCGCATCGCCTCGCCTGCGATTTCGACGAGGAATCCCTGATGCGGGCGGACCGCGCGACGATCGCGCAGGCTGCGCGCGCGTGCCGCGTCGGCCTGCAGAAGAACGCGGATCTGCGCCTGTACTCGACGAGCGTCGCCGTGCGCGACCTCGAGCGGGTTCGCGTGGCGCTCGGTTACGGGCGCATCAACCTCTACGGCATCTCCTACGGCACGCGGGTCGTGCAGCATTACGTGCGGCGCAATCCCGGCGTGGTGCGCGCGGTGATCCTCGACGGAGTCGTCGATCCGCAGCGCCCGATCGGCCCGGCACTCGCGACCGACGCGGAAGCGGCGCTCGAGCGGATCCTGCGCCGCTGCGCGGAGGAACCGGCCTGCCACGCGCAGTTCGGCGATCCTGTGGCGGACTACCGGGCGCTGCGCAAGGCGCTCGCCGCGAAGCCGGTGACGCTGCGCCTGGCAGACCCGGGCACCGGTGAGAGCTACTCGCTGACCTTCACCGACCGGCACCTGGCGGTCGTGCTGCGCATCGCCAGCTACAGCGCGGAACAGGCGGCGCTGCTGCCGCTCGCGCTGCATCGGGCACACGCACTCGCCGACTGGACGGCCCTCGGCAGCCAGTACCTGCTGATCGAGCATGCTCTCGGGGACGAGCTCGCCATCGGCATGCACAACAGCGTCGTGTGCACCGAGGACATGCCGTTCGTGGACACGGCTCGCATCGATCGCCAGGCGCTCGCGAATACCTTCATCGGTGCGGCGCAGCTCGACGGCCTGGAAGCGATCTGCAGCGCCTGGCCCCGCGGCTGGATGGACAGCGATTTTCGTGCACCGCTGAAATCCTCCGCCGCGGCGCTGCTGCTCTCCGGCTCCGACGATCCCGTGACACCGCCCGCCTACGCAGCGCAGGCCGCGACGGGTTTCACCGACGCGCTGCACGTGATCCTGAACGGCCTGGGCCACGGGCAGCTCATGGCTCCCTGCGTGAATCGCGTGATGGCGGATTTCATCGCAGCGGGCACGACGCGGGCGTTGGATGTTGCGTGTACCCGGCGCGTTACGCCGACACCGTTCTTCACGACCCTGGCCGGGCCCGAGCCATGATCGAAGCGCGCGCGCTGCGCAAGACATTCGGCCGCGTCGTGGCGGTGCGCGAGGTGACCCTCAGCGCGCCCGATCGACGCATCACGGGCCTGCTGGGGCCGAACGGCGCCGGCAAGTCGACGACGCTGCGGATGCTCTACACGCTGCTCAGGCCCGATAGCGGCGATGCGTCGATCGACGGTATCAGCGTCACCAGCGCGCCGGTCGAGGCGCGCCGCCGGCTCGGCGTGCTGCCGCACGGCGCGGGTATCTACCCGCACCTCACCGCGCGCGAGAACATCATCTACTACGGTGCGCTGCAGGGCCTGCCGCGCAGCGTCCGTGAGTCGCGCGCCGACGAGCTCATCGAGATGCTCGAGCTCGGCCCGCTCGCGCGGCGCCAGGCCAAGGGGTTCTCGCAGGGCGAACGCGTCAAGACCGCCCTCGCCCGCGCGCTCATCCACGGACCCCAGAACGTGATTCTCGATGAACCGACGAACGGCCTCGACGTGATGGCGGTGCGGAATCTGCGGCAGCTGTTGACGCGGCTGCGCGATCACGGCCACTGCGTGCTGCTCTCGAGCCACGTGATGCAGGAGGTCGTCGCGCTGTGTGACGAGGTCGTCGTGATCGGGCACGGCACGGTCGTCGGCCAGGGCACACCGGAACAGTTGCGCCGCTCGACCGGGGCCGCCGATCTCGAGACCGCGTTTGTCGCGCTGCTCGAGCGGGCGGACGCCGCGGCGTTACAAGACGCCGGCCCGAACCCGCCCACGGCCGGCGGCTAGCGCCCTTGAACGCCATCCTCACCGTTTTCTTCAAGGAATTCCGCGAGAACCTGCGCGACCGCCGCACATTGTTTTCGGCGCTCATACTCGGCCCGCTATTCGGGCCGCTGGTGCTCGCCGGCGTCCTGCAGCTGTCATTCAAGCGCAATGACACCCAGGCCGACCGGCCGGTCCTGCTCGCGGTATCGCATGCCGAGCGCGCTCCCAACCTCGTTCAGTATCTCGCTGCCCATGGCGTGACCGCCCTGCGCCAGAACTACGACGACGACGCCGCTCGCGCGGCGGTGACCTCCGGCCGGCAGCGCGCCGTACTGCTGATTCCGGAGGATTTCGCAGCGCGCTTTCGGGCAGCCGAGCCGGCCCCGCTCCTGCTCTATGCCGACGCCGCCGACGCCTTCAACGATCGCGAGATCAACCGCGCCCGGCAGGTGCTGACGGAGTGGAACATGACGGTGTCACGCCTGCGGCTGCTCGCGCGCGGCACCGATCCGCTGCTGCTGTCGGCGGTGGCGGTGCAGGACATCGACGTGTCAACGCCCGCCACGCGCTCAGTCCTCGCTCTCGGCGCGCTGAGCTATCTGGTGATCATCGCCATGCTGATGGGCGGGCTCTATCTCGCAATCGACGCCACCGCCGGCGAGCGCGAGCGTGGCTCGCTCGAGCCGCTCCTCACGACGCCGGTCCCGCGCGAGCAGCTGATCTACGGCAAGATCCTCGCGGCGTGCGCCTACATGGTGATCTCGCTCGCCGTCACGGTGACGGCATTCGCCCTGGTGCTGCGATTCACGGCGCTGGAGCGCTTCGGCATGTCGGCCCATTTCGGGCCGCTGGGCGTGCTCGCGTTGATCGCCTGTTCGGCCCCGCTCGCGCTGCTGGGCGCCTCGCTCCTGACCATCGTCGCCGCCTACACCCGCAGTTACCGGGAAGCGCAGACCTGGCTTGGATTCGTGCTGCTCGTGCCGACGCTACCGCTCGCGTACGCGAGCGTTACGGGTGTCAAGCCGACCCTCGCGTTGATGGCCGTTCCGAGCCTGAGCCAGCATTTCCTGATCATGAGCCGGCTGCGCGAGGAGCCGCTGCCGTGGTCGTTCATCGCGGTCTCGGTGGGTTGCACGCTGCTGCTCGGCGCGCTGCTCACACTGGCCGCGGGCCGCCTGTATCGCCGGGAGGCGCTGCTCGGCTGAGGAGCGCGCGGAACCGGTAGAGATGGTCCGCCGCGAATTCGCGCGCCTCGATCTCGAAGCGATTGTCGAAATAGCCGCGTTTCCAGGATTCCCATAGGTAGCCGGCGATCGACAGATGCCGCGGCTGCCACTGCCGCAGCACGTGAAAGTACTCGTGCAGCACCAGCTGCGGATCACTGAAGAAATCGTGCGCGCTGCCCGACAGATAGATGCGGCCGCGGCGCGTGGTCGCCCGGGCCTTCCAATGCAGCCGCGCGTACCAGGAATGCTCGATCACGCGCACCTGGTCGACGGCCTCGCCGAAGATTTCCCCGAGAGCGATGCGGGCGGCTGCGGGGACTGCGGACTTCCGGCGAGGCATCGTCGTCGATTATCGTCCGTTCGGCCCCGTTCGGGTCCGCGGCAACGCGTCGCGGCCCGACTGCTCCCCTAGGGGAGCGGCGCAAGCAGCGCGTAGCGGCGGCCTTGAGGCAGCTCGTACCGGCTGACGATGCGGGCCACGCCGGCGCGCTCAAGCGATGCCGCGCGTCCGTCGTCCTCGCTCCAGAGCCTGCGGCTCGTGTGCGTGGCGATCCAGCGCGTGACCTCCCCGGGCGCGTGACCGGGGAGCTTGACGAGCAACCGCGCTCCGGGGCCCTGTCCGCGCAGCCACGCTCCCGCGGCAGTGGCGACGGCGCGGGCATCGCCCGATCCCGAGAGCACGACAGGCTGGGGGCGTCCAAGCACCCGTTCCATCGTCCCGATCGTGGTTTCATCGGGATCGAGTAAAGCGAACGACTGTGCCGCGGTATCGCGTGCGATGCGCAGGCTGAGACCGGACAGGTCCTGCCAGGAATCGATCAGCGGAAAGAAGGCGAATGCCCAGATCGCCACCGGCAACGCATAGGCGGCATAGCCGGTGACGAGGGCGGTTCGCTGCGCACCGGAGCGCAGTGCCGCTGCATAACGCATCGCCAGCGTCACGATCACGACCGCGATGGCGAGCAGCGCGACGGCACGCCAAGAGTCGGCGCGACTCCAGTCCTGGCGCGCGAGCAACAGCAGCGTTCCGCTCATCAGCAGTGCGAGGCCGATCGCGAGGATTAACCACCCCGTTACGCGGTGCGCGCCGGGCGCAGCGATGTGCGCGACCTGCGGGTCCCCCGACTCCCCGGCCGCGCGCCCCGGCGCGTCGTCCGCCACCAACAGGCCGATGAGCAGCGCGCAACCGATGATGGCGGGGCTCGCATAGACGTCGCGCGCCGTCGCAGCGAATGAAAGCAGCAGAAGCCACGGCAGACTCGCCGCGATCGCGAATCGCCAGCGGCGCCCGACGGAAGTCATGGCGCGAGCGGCCCGGCGAGCGCGCCACGCGGCGGCGGCCACGAGCGCCGTCCAGGGCAGCAGGTACAGCGGCAGCTCCAGCAAATATTTCGCGAAATAATTCTGATGATCGACGGCGTAGTGCGGACCGCCGTACGTCGGCACATCGGCGAACCGCCCCACGAGATTGTTCCAGAACAACGCCTGCAGATCGGCCACGCCGGCGGGCTGCCGCAGCACGAGCGCGATCCACGGCGCGATGACCGCCGCCTGCAACAGCAGGCCCGCCCACAGCTCTATGCGGCCGAGTTCCCGCCAGCGCCGCTCCCAAACGATCATCGTCGTGAGCGCCAGCGCGGGAACCAGCCATCCCGCAGCGCTTTTCGCCATGAAACCCCACGCCGCCCCGGCGTGCATGAGCGTGTACCAGAGCAGCCGCGCCCCGCGGGTCTCGGCGGTGTAGCCGCGCCACGCGCCGAGCAGCGCCGCGGCAA
>JBAVOB010000336.1:0-13785 GCA_049691655.1 Steroidobacteraceae bacterium
TCCCAGGGCGACCGCCGCTTGCAGCAGCCGGTCGGCCTGCGCCGCGGAGAAGGCGATGCGATCGCAGAACACATCGACTGCATCGACCAGCCGTTCGGCGTGCAGCGCCGGCAGCCACTCCGCGGCGACCGTATCGAGGTAGCGATCGGCGTCGCCCGCGAATTCGGGCGGCACGGCGTGGGCCGCGAGCAGGGTCGTGCGCACCGCGACACCGCACTCGCGGCCGAGGCGCCGCGCGACGCGCAGCATCTTGGCCTCGCCGGCGAGCGTCAGCCCATAGCCCGACTTGATCTCGACTGTCGTCACTCCTTCGTTCAGGAGCGCGGCGAGGCGCGGTCGACTCTCGGCCACCAGCTGGTCCTCGCTCGCCGCGCGCGTCGCACGCATCGTCGCGACGATGCCGCCGCCACGCCGCGCGATCTCCTCATAGCTCGCGCCGGCCAGCAGCTGAGCGTTCTCGGTGGCGCGATCGCCGGCATAGACGAGATGCGTGTGACAGTCGATCAGTCCCGGAGTCACCCACGCGCCATCCAGATCCCGATCGTCGGGATGGGCGCCCGGCCAGGCTTTCCGCAGCTGCGACTCCTCGCCTACCCACTCGATGTGCTCGCCACGCGTGACGATCGCGCCGCGCTCGAGCGTGCGATGGGCGGCGTCGCAGAGCGACACGGTGGCATTGCGCCAGATCGCGAGCCCGCTCATGAACCGCGCAGCGACGGCAGGTCGAGGCGCTGCTCGCGTGCGCATTCGATCGCGTCCGCGTATCCGGCGTCGGCGTGGCGCATCACGCCGCTCGCCGGGTCGTTCCAGAGCACGCGCTCGATGCGGCGCGCAGCCGCGGCACTCCCGTCGCAGACGATCACGACACCGGCGTGCTGGGAATAGCCCATGCCGACGCCGCCGCCGTGATGGATCGAGACCCAGGTCGCGCCGCTCGCCGTGTTCAGCAGCGCGTTGAGGAGCGGCCAGTCGGCCACCGCGTCGGAGCCGTCGAGCATTGCCTCGGTCTCGCGATTGGGGCTCGCGACCGAACCGGAATCGAGATGATCGCGGCCGATCACGATCGGCGCTTCGAGCTCGCCACGCGCCACCATCTCGTTGAACGCCAGGCCGAGCCGATGGCGGTCGCCGAGGCCCACCCAGCAGATGCGCGCGGGCAGTCCCTGGAATGCGATGCGCTCGCGCGCCATGTCGAGCCAGTGATGCAGGTGCGCATCGCCTGGGAGCAACTCCTTCACCTTCGCATCGGTCTTCGCGATGTCGTCGGGATTGCCCGAGAGCGCCACCCAGCGGAACGGGCCGATGCCGCGACAGAACAACGGGCGCACGTAGGCGGGCACGAAGCCGGGGAAGGAAAATGCCTCGCGCACGCCTTCATCGAAGGCAACCTGCCGGATGTTGTTCCCGTAGTCGAACACCGGGACGCCGTGCTTGCGGAACTCGAGCATCGCCTGCACGTGCACCGCCATGGATGCGCGCGCGGCGCGGGCGACCGCCGCCGGATTCGCGACCCGCTCCCGATCCCACTGCTCGAGCGTCCAGCCGCGCGGCAGGTAACCGTTGACCGGATCGTGCGCCGAGGTCTGGTCGGTCACCGCGTCCGGGCGCGCGCCGCGCGTCAGCAGGATCGGCAGAATCTCGGACACATTGCCCAGCAGCCCGACCGACAGCGGCCGCCGCTCGCGCACCGATGCCTCGATGAGGGCCAGTGCATGCTCGAGTGAATCGGCGCGCACGTCGAGATAACGCGTTTCGAGCCGCTTCGCTATGCGTTCCGGCCGGCATTCGATCGCGAGCATCGAGGCGCCGGCGAGGGTCGCCGCGAGCGGCTGCGCGCCACCCATCCCGCCGAGCCCGGCCGTCAGCAACCATCGGCCCGTGAGGTCGCCCCCGTAATGCTGACGGCCCATCTCGACGAAGGTCTCGTAGGTGCCCTGCACGATCCCCTGGCTGCCGATGTAGATCCAGGAGCCCGCCGTCATCTGCCCGTACATCATCAGGCCCTTGCGGTCGAGTTCATGGAAGTGCTCCCAGTCGGCCCAGCGCGCGACCAGGTTCGAATTCGCGATCAGGACACGCGGCGCATCGGCGTGGGTGCGGAAGATCCCAACGGGTTTCCCGGATTGAACGAGTAACGTCTCGTCATCGCCAAGCCGCCGCAGACTGTCGACGATGCAATCGTAGGCGTTCCAGTCGCGCGCGGCGCGTCCGATGCCGCCGTACACCACCAGGTCCTGCGGCCGCTCAGCCACCTCGGGATCGAGGTTGTTCATCAACAGGCGCAGCGGCGCTTCGGTCAGCCAGCTGCGACAGCTGCGCGTGGTGCCGCGTGGCGCGCGCACCACGCGCGAGGACGTTCGCAGCGACTCAATCATCGCGACCGCTCGCCCATCGCCGCCATCTGCGGGCCGCGCCCATGCCGGTCAGAGCCCGTGCTCGCTGGTGAATGCATCGATTTCGCGGCGAATGCGCTGCGCGGCTGCGGCGTCGGTCAGGAAATCCAGGTCGACCATCGCCATGTCGTCCATGACCGCCCGGACCCGCAGTACCACGGGCCTGCGGTTGAATGTCGCCGTGAATTCCCAGTTGCCTTCCTGTTCGGACTTCAGCTTGTCGATCCCGGCCGCGACGCGCTCGGCTTCGGCCCGCCCGAACCCGCCCGCGAACACCCGCACGACGCGCTTCAGCACCTGCGCCACGTTCTCGGCCTCAAAGCTCGTCGCCACCCGCACCAGCTCGTCGGCGGCCAGCGGGCGCGACTGCAGGCAGATGGCAGCGACGGTCGCGATCATCCCGAGCCACACGCGCCGGCGACGACCGATCACGGCTGCTTCCCCTTTTTTTTCAGCGCACGCCTGAGATCCACATATACGCGCTGCACCCACTGATCGGGCGTGAGGATCCCGTGGCCGTAACGTTCATCGAGATCGCGGGTCGGCGCCGCGGCGAGTGCCTGTTCCTGGGTGCGGCCGCGACGGATCAGGTCAGCGACGCGGCGCCGCACCGTGGCAAGCATGTCGTGGTACTTCTGCAGATCATCGCGGGTGGCGAGCGGGCCGTGCCCCGGAATGAAGCGCGTCGCCCCGTCGGTGCTCGCGAGGATTTTCGCGCAGGCCACGAGCCAGGACGCAGCGAAACGCATAAGAACGGGCTCCCTGGTCAATGCCATGCGAGCGGCCTCGCGATCGAACCGGCACGCGCCCCCGGTCGGCCTCGAGCCTAACCGCGAACCGTTGCCGACGGCAGCGATCCTATCATTCCATCGAGAACGGCCGGCGCGACCGCGCGCCACTGGCCGGGCCGCAGGTCGGCAGGCAGCACGACCGGCCCGTAGCGCACGCGCATCAGCCGGCTCACCTCGTACCCTGCGGCCTGCCACAGCCGCCGCACTTCGCGATTGCGTCCCTCGCGCAGCACCACGTGGTACCAGGCGTGACTCGCGTCGAACTCGCGCGGCTCGATGCGATCGAATCGGGCGGGCCCGTCGTCGAGCTCGATCCCGCGCCGCAGGCGCTCGAGGATCTGCGGCTCAGGCCGGCCGCGCACGCGCACCAGGTACTCCCGTTCGACCTCCGATGAGGGATGCATGAGCCGGTGCGCCCACTCGCCGTCGGTCGTGAACAGCAGCAGTCCGGAGGTATTGAAATCGAGCCGGCCAATGACGATCCATCGGCCGCCAACCGGCGGGGGCAGCCGGTCGAAGACCGTCGGGCGGCCCTGAGGATCGCGGCGCGTCGTCACCTCGCCAACCGGCTTGTGATAGGCGAGGACCTGCCGGGTCTGGTGCGCCGCAGCGTCGAAGGCCACGGCCCGGCCATCGATCCGCAGGTCGTCCCCGGGTGCGGCGCGATCCCCGAGCCGCGCGATGCGCCCGTTCAGCGTCACGCGGCCCGCGAGGATCCACTCTTCTATGCCGCGGCGCGAGCCGAGGCCGGCCGAGGCGAGCAGTTTCTGGATGCGTTGAGCCATCGCCGGTCGCTGAGAGGCCTGGATCCGTGGTTCTGGCTGGGCTGAGGCCGGACAGACTATCATTCGCGGTTCCGCAATCAACCGCATGGAAAACCATGATTTACGACGACATCCTGGGCACGATCGGCCGCACGCCAATCGTCCGCATCAACCGTCTCGCCCCGCAGGGCGTCACAATGTACGTGAAATGCGAGTTCTTCAATCCGCTCGGATCGGTGAAGGACCGCCTCGCCATTGCGATCATCGACGATGCCGAGAAGCGGGGTACCCTGAAGCCGGGCCAGACGGTGGTGGAAGCCACCTCCGGCAACACCGGTATCGCGCTCGCGATGGTGTGTGCGGTGAAGGGCTATGCGTTCGTTGCGGTCATGGTGGAAACGTTTTCGGTCGAGCGGCGCAAGATCATGCGGATGCTCGGCGCGAAAGTGATCCTGACGCCGGCCGCGGAGCGCGGCACGGGCATGGTTCGCAAGGCCGACGAGCTCGCGAGGAAGCACGGCTGGTTCCTTGCGCGCCAGTTCGAGAATCCAGCGAATCCCGCGTATCACCGCAGCACCACCGGCCCCGAGATCCTCAGCGACTTTGCCGGCAGGCGCCTGGATTTCTTCGTGACCGGCTGGGGGACCGGCGGCACGCTCACGGGCGCGGGCGAAATGATCAAGCACGCGCGGCCGGAGGTCAGGATCATCACAACCGAACCAGAAGGCGCTGCGCTCTTGTCCGGGAAGCCGTTCTCACCGCACAAGATCCAGGGGTGGACTCCGGATTTCGTGCCCGCGGTGCTCAATCGCAGCGTCCCGGAGCGCATCGTCCTCGTCAGCGACGCCGAATCGATCGACGCCTCGCGTGCGCTCGCGCGCAATGAAGGAATCTTCTGTGGCATTTCGTCGGGCGGAACGTTCGCGGCGGCGCTGAAAGTGGCGCGGGAGGCGCCGGCCGGTTCTGTGGTGCTCGCCATGCTGCCGGACACCGGTGAGCGGTATCTCTCGACACCGCTTTTCGAAGGCATCTCCGACGCCGGCGATCCGGAACCGGCCTGACGGGCTTCCGTGAAGGACGACGTGCGCACCGACGCCCGACGCTATGCGGCGCTACCCGACCCGTTCCCGATGTGGCGGGGCGGGAGCCTGCACGGTGCGCGCGTCGCATTCGAGAGCTGGGGCGAGCTGAACGCGGCGAAGGACAACGCGCTCCTGCTGTTCACCGGGCTCTCGCCAGCCGCGCACGCCGCGTCCTCGCCGCTCGACGCGACGCCGGGCTGGTGGGAACCGATGATCGGGCCCGGGCGCCCGCTGGACACAGACCGCTTCTTCGTCCTGTGCGTCAACTCGCTCGGCAGCTGCTTTGGTTCGACCGGGCCGGCTTCGCTGGATCCTGCCACAGGCCGTGCCTATCGCTTGTCGTTCCCGGAGCTCGCGGTGGAGGACATTGCGCGCGCCGGCTTCGAGGCAGCGCGAGCTCTGGGCGTCGCGAAACTGCACGCTGTCGTCGGGCCCTCGCTCGGCGGCATGGTGGTGCTCGCTTTCGCGGCGCTCCTGCCCGGGCGCACTCGCTATCTCGTGTGCATCTCGGGGACCGCGGCCGCCTCGCCGTTCGCGATAGCGCTCCGCTCGCTCCAGCGTGAAGCGATCGTCACGGATTCCGCCTGGCGTGACGGCAACTACGAAACCGGGGCGCAGCCCAAAACCGGCATGGCTCTCGCGCGCAAGCTCGGCACGATTACCTACCGCTCGGCGGCTGAGTGGTCGCAACGCTTCGGCCGCGCGCCGATCGATCCGCGTTACCGCACACCGGGCCCATTCGGTCACACGTTCGCCGTTGAGGGCTACCTCGAGGCGCAGGCCGCGCGCTTCCTGCAGCTTTTCGATGCCAACTGTTACCTGTACCTGTCGCGCGCCATGGACCTCTGGGATCTCGGTGCCCACGGCGCCTCGATGCCTGAGGTGCTGCGGCGCGCGCAACTCGAGGCCGCACTCGTCATTGGCGTCGACACGGACCTGCTGTTCCCGATCAACGAACAGCGCACCCTGGCCCATGATCTGGAGGCGGCCGGCGTTCGCACGCGCTTCGTCGCCATGCCTTCGATCGAAGGTCACGACGCGTTTCTCGTCGATTTCCGGCGCTTCGGTGCCGCCATCGACGGGTTTCTCAGCGACGGCTGACCGCGCACCCGCGGCAGGCGTTCGCGCCGCGCCGTTCCCTGGACGGTGATTATGTCGTAAGCGGTCTGCGACTTCGGTCACGCTCCACGACCGGTGATCGCCGGCACTGCACCACTCATCGGACCCGCCGGCGCCCGTGGCGGCCGAGACGCATCATTTCGGCCCATGAGCCACACCCAACGACTGCGCTCCGCGCAGGGCTTCACGCTGATGGAGCTGCTGTTCAGCCTGGTGATCGCATCGATCCTGCTGGCGGTCGCGACGCCGAGCTTTCGCAGCTTTCGCGACAACAACCGCATGACCGGCATCGGCAATGACTTCCTGAGCGCTGCGACGCATGCGCGCACCGAAGCGATCAAGACACAAGTCCCGGTTTCCGTCTGCCCGGCATCGAGCGCCACCGGCCCCTGCACGGCCGGCAGTTTCACCGGCTGGATCGTGTTCTCGGATCCAAACGGCAACTGCGCGCGGGATGCGGGCGAGGCCATCTTCGAAGGCAAGGATTCCATCGACGGCGCGAGCGATGGCTCGACATTCGCGCGAGCGAACGGCACCTGCCTCGCGTTCTCGCCGACCGGATTCCTGCAGACCAATACCACGGCCACGCGCGTCATTTTCTGCGACAAGCGCGGACTGAGTTCGGTGCCCGGCACGACGCTCTCCGCCGCCCGCGGCTTGCTCGTCACCGCGACCGGCCGCGCGAGCATCACGCGCGACCGCACTTCTTCATCCATCAACAACATCACGACTTGGGGGCTCTCATGCCCGTAGCAACGGCCGCCGTGACCGCGCACTGCAGGCGCACGCCTCGCCGGCGCTTCCAGGCCGGCTTCGGCCTGATCGAGGCGATGATCGCGCTCGTAGTGCTGTCGGTCGGCATGCTGGGCATCGCCGGCCTGTACGTGGAGAGCCTGCGCACCAGCAAGACCGCCCTCACCCGCACCGTGGTCGTCTCCGTGGTGAACGACATGGCGGAGCGGATTCGCGCCAACCGCACGGGTCGCGGCGCCTATGCGCTCGCCGTGGGCACCGTGCCGGCGACGCTCGGCTGCGTGGTCACCAACAACTGCACGGCAGCCATGCTCGCGCAGGACGACCTGGCCCGCTGGGTACAGTCGGTGCAGGCGTCGCTCCCGCGCCGCGCGGACAATAGCGCCGCCTCCACGGAAGTCCTCTACACGGCCTCGGCGACAACGGCCGTCCCCGACCAATACCGCATCACGGTGAGCTGGCGCGAGCCGGGCCAGAGTGCCGACTACTCCTACAGCGTCACCGTTCAGATCGTTCCGGGCGTCGCCATATGAGACGGGAACAAACATTCGGGCCCGCCCGGGGGTTCAGTCTGATCGAGCTGATGGTCGCGATGGCGATCGGGCTCGTGCTGGTGCTGGGCGCCGTCTTCGTCTACTCGCAGAGTCGCAAGACCTACTCCGTCAACGACACCACGGGGCGGATGCAGGAGAAGGCGCGCTACGTGATGCAATTGATGGAACCGGACATCGAGCTCGCCGGGTACCTCGGCTTCACCGGCAGCCAGTCGGCGCTCGCGTTCGGCATCTCCTCGACCGCCGAGATGCGGCAGACGGCACCGGCGGCGGGCGGGTTGCCGGCGGTCGCCAATGTGTGCGGCCCGAACTTCGCGGTCGACTTCTCGATGCCGATCCAGGGCACGAACAACGGCTACCTCGATACCTATCCGACCGCCGCGCTGCAGCCCGCCTGCGCCGCTGCGGGCGGCGCGGCGCAGGCCGGCGCTGACACGCTCACGGTCCGGCGCGTTTCAACCGACGACGTGCCGGCGACACTCAACCGGCTGCAGGTTTACGTCAGCCGGCTGCAGCTGAGCAGCGCCCTGCTCTTTATCAACGGCACGGCGCCCGGCGCCATCACCGCCAACATGACGGGCGTGCGCGATCTGATCGTGCGCAGTTTCTACATCTCGCCGAATTCCGACATCGCCGCGGGAGTGCCCGCGCTGCGCGTGAAACGGCTCAACTGGCTCCCTCCCGGCACGGTTCCGGCCGCCTCGTCGTTCGACGACGAAGAAGTCATGTCCGGCGTCGAGGACCTGCAGGTGCAGTTCGGCATCGATACCGGCGATTACAACAACGACGGCGTCGTCGACAACTTCGCGAGCCCCGGTTTCCCCCAGACCCGGGCCATCGCCACCCGCTACGTCAACCCGGACAGCGCGCTCGTCACCTCCGGCCAGGCCCAGGTGGTCGCCGTGCGTCTCTGGTTGCGCATCCGTGGAGACCAGATCGAACCGGGGTTCGTCGACCCGGGTCCGTATAACTACGCGGACGTAGTCAACTGGGTGCCGAATGCTACCCAGCGCCAGTTCCGCCGCATTCTCGTCTCGAAGACGATCGTGCTCAGAAACGCGAGAACCGAATGAACGCCAAGCCGATCATGGTCACTCACTTGGCCGGAACGCACGCCGCTGCGGGCGCGCAGCGCGGCGCTGCGCTCGTGGTCGGCATGGTGCTGTTGCTCATCCTGACGCTGCTCGCCATCACCGGCATGAACATGGCTTCGACCGAGCTGGTGATGGCCGGCAACGAACAATACCGCCAGCGTGCCGACCAGGCCGCGGACCTCGGATTCGAGCAGGCCGTCAGCCAGATCCTCAGCGTCAGTACCGTCGCGGCCGCCCCGCCGACCGTGGTCGGACCGCTGAGCGTCCCCGGTGCTGCGTCGGAAACCTGGCGCAGCGTATCGCAATATGTCGGCGACGCGACCTCCCCGATCCCGGGCTTCAGCGTCGGCAAGTCCCAACCGCTGGTCTACTCGATCGTTGCCACCGGAACCTCGTCGCGCAACGCACAGACCGTGATCGACGCCGGCCTTGCGCACAACCCGTTCACCGTTGGCAACCAGAACAGCGACACCCAGACCGGGCTTTGAGCACCGGGCATCACGACCATGCGTTCTTGCAGGAGATTACGATGAGACGTTTCAGATATTCGCTCGCACTGCTGTTGCTCGCGGCCGCGATCGCGAACGGCGCTCCTCCGACGGTCAACCTCGAGGAAGCGGCGGAGATTCCGAGCAACGCGCTCACGCTGCCGGTCAGTGCCAACGGCGTCGCGATCTTTCAGCCCTGCGGTCGCTGCAAGCTCCTGTCAGCGCGAGCCACTGACAAGTCCCAGTATTTCATCAACAAGCGGCCCGTGAGCCTCGAAGCGCTGCGCGCCGCCGTGGCCGGCACCTCGACGCCCGTCGTCGTCTTCTACGACGAGCGCTCGATGGAACTGACCCGCATCAAGGCACTGGTCCAGCCGGCGACACGCTGATTGCCGCGACCGGTCCGCAAGTCTTTCAAGGAGCCACCATGTCCACCGTCGACTACCGACTCTTCAACAAGCTGCGGCACCTCTCGGGTGCTGCGCTCGCGGCGCTGGTAGCGTTTGCGCTTGCCCTGTCACCGGCACCGGCGCGCGCCGACGACTCGGAGATCTACCTGAGCGCGGTCGCGACGACGGCCAGCCTGGCGCAGCCTAATGTGCTGTTCATCATCGACACCTCCGGCAGCATGGATTCACAGGTGACGACGAAGCTGCCGTACGACGCGACCGTGACCTATCCGAGCCAGGGCTGCAGCACGGGCCGCATCTACTGGACGACCGGTACCACCACGATTCCGGCCTGCAGCAGCAGCCAGTATTTCGCTGCGGCCGGCAATACCTGTGCAGCGACGGCGGCTGCGTTCGCGACGTCCGGAAGCTGGCTCAATGGACCGCTCGCCCAGTGGAACTCGACCAAGACGGGCGGCATCTGGAAGGACCTCAGCAACACCAAACAGTCGGCGTCCAATCCCGTGGAATGCGCGGCAGACGACGGCGTGCACGGCCAGACCAACGCGTCTACGGCCAGGTACATCGCCAATACGGCAGCGGGTTGGGGCGCCACCAGCACGGTGTCGTGGGCCGCCTTCAAGTCCTACAACCTGTATACCTCCAATTACCTGAATTGGTACTACGGTCCCGACACGGTTCTCGGCACGCGCCTCAGCATCGTGCGTGACGCGGCGATCGCTCTTGCCAATTCCGTCAACAACGTGAATCTCGGGTTGATGCGCTATAGCAACAACGGCGGCTCGGGCGACGCGGCCGCCGAAGGCGGCATGGTGACCCAAGCCATCGCGGATATCGCCACCTCGCGCACTGCCGTTGTCAATGCGCTCAATTCGTATACCGCCGACGGCTGGACGCCGATGTCGGAAACCATGTACGAGGCGGGCCAGTACTTCAAGGGCGGCGCGGTCGATTACGGTCTCAATTCGACGATTACCTGGCAGGGCACGATCGTGCCAAGCGTCGCCGCGTCACGCCAGACGTCCAACCAGTCGCTATACGCTTCGCCGATCAAATATCCGTGCCAGAAGAACTTCATCATCTTCCTCACCGACGGCCTGCCGACGCAGGACACGAGCGCCGATACCACGACCCGGATTCGTAACGCGAGTTTTCAGTCGCTGCTCGGCCGCAACTACTGCACGCCCAATGCGAATGCCGATCCCAACGGGCAGTGTCTCGATGACATGGCCGAATACCTGTACAAGGCCGACCTCAATTCGAGCATGGGCGGCCAGCAAAATGTGACCTCGTACTTCATTGGGTTTGGTTCGGATCTCGCCAATTCCGGCGATTTCACCTTCCTGCAGACGGCCGCCGCGGCCGGCGGGGGCAAGGCCTTCACCGCGACCGACATCTCGAGCCTGACCGCCACGTTGCAGAGCATCATCTCTGACATCCTGTTCTCTTCCGCCACGTTTGCAGTGCCGTCGGTCGCGGTCAACGTCTTCAACCGGACGAGCATCTCGGACGAGATCTATCTGTCGGTGTTCAAGCCGGATGCGCGCGTGCGCTGGGATGGCAATCTCAAGAAGTACAAGCTGGGGCCCGATACCTCCAACCAGCTGCAGGTCCTGAGCCAGGACAATGCGCCGGCGATCGACCCCGCTACGGGCTTCTTCTATAACCAGGACCCGTCGCCCAAAGCCTGGAGCGTCTGGTCTGCAACCCGCGACGGCTCAGACGCCGGCAGCGGTGGTGCGGCGAGCAAGCTGCCGCCGTACGCACAGCGCAACCTGTATTCGAACCTGAGCAGCAGCAATCTTGCCACCGACGCCAACAACAGCGTCGTGACGACGAACACGCTGATCACCGATGCCATGCTCGGTGGCACCACGACCAATCCTACGAAGGCCGATCTAATCTCGTGGATGCGCGGCCAGGACATCGACGATGAGAATGCGGACGGCAGTACGACCGATACGCGCCAATGGATGGGCGACCCGATCCACTCGCGGCCCGCCGTCGTCACCTACGGTGGTTCCACGGGAAGTCCCGACACGAAGGACGTCGTCGTGTACCTGCCCACCAACGAGGGATACCTGCACGCCGTCGACGGCAAGACCGGTCAGGAGCTGTGGGCCTTCGCGCCGAAGGAACTCCTCGGGCGGATGCTCAATCTCAACGATAACCCCGTCTCGACCACGCGCTCCTACGGCATCGACGGCGACATCCGCGTGCTCAAGTTCGACAAGAACGGCAACGGCATCATCGAGCCGTCTGCCGGCGAGTCAGTGTACCTGTTCTTCGGGCTGGCGCGCGGTGGCTACTCGTACTACGCGGTCGACGTGACCGACCGGACCAACCCGAAGCTCCTGTGGACCCGCACCAACACGGACGCGGGCTTCACCCAGCTCGGCAAGACCTGGTCGACTCCTTCGGTGGCGCGGGTCAGCGTCTCCGGCGCGACACAGAACTCCGAGAAGTTCGTGCTCATCTTCGCTGGTGGTTACGAGGACGACCAGGACGTGCCGGGCTACAACACCGACACGACCGGCAACGGCCTCTACATCGTCGACGCACTGAGCGGCCAGTTGCTTTGGTCCGCCGGTGGCCCAGGGAGCAGCGCCAACCTGGTGCTGACGACCGCGAACAACGCATCGAACATGAATAATTCGATTCCGTCCAGCGTCCTCGTCATCGATACCGATGGTGACCGGTTCGCGGATCGCATGTACGTGGGGGACATGGGGGGGCGCCTGTGGCGCTTCGACATCTACAACGGGCAACCCCCCGCGACGCTCGTCACGGGCGGCGCGATTGCCCGGCTCGGTGCCGCGGACGTCGGTGCGGCTGTGGATCTCAGCAACACGCGCAAGTTCTACAATGCGCCGGATGTGGCCCTGATCCAGCTCCGCGGCGGCAGTCCCTACTACAGCATCGCGCTCGGCTCCGGCTACCGTGGCCATCCGCTCAACTCGCAGGTGCACGACGAGTTCTTCGTGGTGCGCGACTTCAACCCGTTCGGCAAGCTCAGCCAGGCGGCCTACCTGAGCTACACGCCGGTGCTGGAGGGTGCCCTCACGAATATCACCGACATCGCCAGCCCGTCGCTCGCGTCCAACGCCAAGGGCTGGCGGCTGGAACTCCGCAGTGGCACGACCTGGGCCGGAGAGAAGGTGCTCGGCGAAGCGCTGACGTTCAACAACTCCGTGCTGTTCACCACGTACACGCCGCCGAGCGGTGTGGCGACGGCCTGCACGCTGCCGACCGGTGACAACAAGTTCTACGCAGTCTCGGTGAGCGATGGGCGCGCTGTGCTCGATCTGAACAAGGACGGCACGGTTACGTTAAGCGATCGAAGCAGCAAGCTGAAGCAGGGCGGCATATCGGCCGGTGTCACCATCTTCACCAACCCGACCGCCACCGTCAGTACGGACCCCTCGGGCACCACGGGCGGCGGCGGCACGACCTGCAATGTATCGGGCGAGAATGCGGCCAGCTGTCCGCCAGGCAGCGGCGCCCAGCGCGTTTTCTGGCGCAAGAGGACGAACTGATCATGCGCACCACAAACCGCACGCGCTGTCGCGTGGAACAGCGTGGCGTCTCGCTGATCGAACTGATGGTCGTGATCACGATCATCTCGATCCTGGCCTCGATCGCGATACCGAGTTACCGCTCGTACGCCCAGCGCACCAACCGCACGGACGCGAAGACGGCACTGATGCGGGTGCAGGCCGCGCAGGAGAAGTTCTTCCTGCAGGCCAACGCCTACTCCAACAATCTCACGGCAGCGCCTCCGGGCGGGCTCGGCCTGCCAGCGGCGACGGACAACGGCCTGTACTTGATCGCGCTCAACACGACGAGCAATGTGGCGTACACCGCTACTGCCACGCCGGTGTCCGGCAAGGGTCAGGAGAGCGACACCAAGTGCGCCAGCTTCACGCTCGATCAGAGCGGCAATCGCACGTCGACCGGGTCCGCCAGCTCGGCCACCTGCTGGCGCTGAGCGCTCCGGCATAGCGCATTCGCGCTTTAGTCGCTCCCGGTCCCCGACCCGCCTGACACGCCATGCGTGCAGGAGGGTCGCTGGGCCGATGACGCGGTCCCTCCTGTGAATTGCCGTACGCGACTGCCATTTGTGCATTGCGTGATCCGCGGACGGCCCCCAGAGTGCGGGAATGAGGTGGCTCTCGCTCGCGCTGGTGTTCCTGCCCGCCTGCGGCACGTCAGTCTTGCTGGCGGCGCAGGCAACTGACCGCGACGGCACGCTCCGGCTTGCGACGTGGAACCTCGAGTGGCTGATCGCGCCGCAGACGCTCAGGAGCCTGCGCCCGCGATGTACGCCGGCCGGAGCG
>JBAVOB010000337.1:0-3160 GCA_049691655.1 Steroidobacteraceae bacterium
GTTCACGACGCCGGAGATGGCATCGGAACCGTAGACGGCTGAGGCGCCGCCGGTCAGGATTTCGACGCGATCGACCATCTGCGTCGGAATCTGGTTCAGGTCGGCCGCCGAATTGCTGACGCCGCCGTAGGGGAGCCGGCGACCATCAACGAGGACGAGGGTGCGCGCGGAGCCGAGACCGCGCAGGTCGACGGTCGCGGTGCCGGTCGAACCGTTCGACACGGTCGCGTTCTGCGCGGCGAAGGCCTGGGGCAGCTGGTTGATCAGGTCTTCGATGCGGGTCACGCCCTGCGTCGCGACGTCCTGCGAGGTCACCTGCGTCACCGGGCTGGTCGTGGTGAGGTTGGCCTGCTTCAGGCGCGAACCTGTGACCACTACGGTAGTTAGCTCTTCGCTGGTCGCGGCCGTGCCCTGGGCCATCGCCTGCGTGCCGAGCGTTCCGGCCGACAGCGCACTCATCATCAGGGCGTAGTGCACCGCGCGCGCGACTTGTGTATTCCGATCCATTAGCCAACCCTCCCGGCGACGGCGTGACCGTCTGTGGTAGATCCGATGAAGAAAAATGTCTGCTCGACCGACGCTCAGCTGATGCGTGTCGCGCGAGCCCCTCGCCTTGTGGCGCGGATCATAGGTAATTACCGAAATGCTTGCAACCCCGTGTTGCATAATTACAACAACTCATCGATCCGCGGACCAAGATCCTTGGCAATTCAGAGCGTACGACGCGGTTCGAACAGGTCCATGCTCGCCCGTCGCGGCAGCAAGGCTATGCCGAGCGTGCGATTAGCTGTTGCGCTAGTGCAACAGAAACTCTCGAAAGGGTGAACACGGCGCGGTTGAGCGATGACCGAGGTGGCGATCTTGCGCGGCGCTCGCGCCCGTGCGACAGGACATTGCCGATCTCGCAAGCTCTAATGGCTGCCGGCCCCGCGGGCCATTGAAGCATCAGGAACGATTGGTGGCAGCCATCTCCGCGCAGGCAGCGAGCGAACTCACCCGGGCCGAAGCGTTGTGCGCCCAACGACGCTTCGCCGAAGCCGAGGCGATCTGTCAGTCGCTGCTCTCGGACCCGGCGTGCATCGATGCGAGCCTGCAGCGGCTCGTGGACATCTATCGCGCGAGCGGCCGCACACCCGCGGCGATCGCCACGTTTACCCGCTTGATCGACCGACATCCCGACGATCTGCATTTTTACGCGCACCTCGCTGACTACCTGCATGTCCTCGGCCAGGACGATGCGGCGATCGCATGCTACCGGCGCCTGCTCGATCGACAGCCCCGCGACGCCGACGCGCATTACAACCTCGCACTGCTCCTGAAGCGTTGCGGGCGCTACGAGCCCGCGCTTGCCGCTTACCGCACAGCCCTCGCTTGCGGCATCACTAGCCCCGAGGAGGCCCATCTGAACATGGGGGTCATTTATTCTGCGCTCCGGCAGGAAGAGCGCGCGATCCGCGAGTACCGCACCGCGCTCGAGCTGAATCCCGGTTACCTGCATGCGATGTTCAATCTCGGCGGAGCGCTGGAAGAATCCGGGGAGCGCGACCAGGCCATCGCGCTCTACCAGAAGGTCGTCGACCTCGATCCAGGGTACTGCGCCGCGCTCGCCCGACTGGCCGAACTGGTAACCGCCACATCGACCGATCACCCGCTCATCAGCCGGATCGAGCGGGAGCTGCAGAATCGAGAACTGCAACCCGCGGTGCGGCGCGACCTGCTGTTCGCGCTCGGGAAGCTCCTCGATGAGGCCGGTAGTTATGATGAAGCCTTCCAGGCCTATGCCGAGGCCAATCAGATCAATCGGGCGTCGGCAGTGAATCGTTACGATCGCCGCGGGTTCGAGCAATGGATCAATGAACTCATCCGCTTCTTCTGCGCGGAGTGGTTCGCGGCGCGGCCGGCGGTCTCTGCCGCAACTCCGATCTTCGTCTGCGGGATGTTCCGCTCCGGCAGCACGCTGGTCGAGCAGATACTCGCAGGGCACCCGGCGGTCGTATCCGGCGGCGAACTCGATTATTTTCCGAATCTCGTGCGCGCCGAACTCAGCCCGTTTCCCGCGGCGCTGCGGCACGCGACCCGGGCGCAGCTCGAGACAATGGCCGATCGTTACCTGGCATTCCTGCGCGAGCGCTTCCCGGCAGCGGAGCGCGTCACCGACAAGCGGCCGGACAACGTGCTCAACCTGGGGTTGATCCTGACGCTGTTTCCGCGGGCGCGCATCGTCTGCACCACGCGCCAGTCGCTCGATAACTGCCTGTCCGTTTATTTTCAGGCCTTGAGCGACGTGGTGCCGTACGCGACCGACCTGCTCGACATTGGTCATTACTACGTTCAACAGGCACGGCTGATCTCGCACTGGAAGGCCACGCGTCCCGGGAACATCCATGAGGTGAATTACGATGCGTTGCTCGCGAGCCCGCGTCCGGTCGTCACCGAGCTGCTGAAATTCTGCGGCCTCGAGTGGCATGACGATTGCCTCGAGTTTCATCGCATCGGCAACGTCGTGAAGACGGCCAGCCTCTGGCAGGTGCGCCAGCCGCTGTATACGCGCTCTTCGGGCCGCTGGCGGCACTACGCGAAGCATCTGTCCCAGCTGCAGACCTACCTGCGCGATGCGCTGGGACCCGAGGCCCTTCGATGACGGGCCGGCCGATCGCGCGGCAGAGCAGGTCAGCGATCGATCCGCAGTGCGTCAAGGGACTCGAGCGCGCCGCCAGCCGCGACCGTGAGGCGCATTTCGATCGGCTGGCAACACACCTGGCAGTCCTCGATGTACGACTGCGAACCTGCCGACAGGTCCACCGCAGCAGCGAAGCCTTCGCCGCAATACGGACAATGCACCGTGACTTGATCCGTGAGCCCGCCCGCGGCTGCGTCGTCGCCGGGTTCGATGACCGACTCGAGCCCGTAGAGTTCATCGAGACTCTTATTCATCGGGGCATGATGGCCGTGGACGTCGCGGGCGGCAATCGCTCGTGTATGATTCCGGCGCGGATATTCGTGCTGCGCGCGATACTCCTCCGCGTCGCCCACCGGAATTCACTCTCATGCAGAACAGCGCTGCGAACACGCACAGCGGCTTGGGTACTCGGCCGAGTCTAGCCGTGCTCGGCGGCACGGGCGCCCTCGGCTCGGCGCTCGCGAAAGCGTGGGCCACGAA
>JBAVOB010000338.1:0-3260 GCA_049691655.1 Steroidobacteraceae bacterium
ATGCAGCGCCCCGGCCGGGGCAGGCGCTGCCGCGGCCCTGACGAGCGGCTTGACGGCGGGCGAGGACTCGAGCACGGCCGCGCGAAAATGGTTGAGGCGACTGACGATGTCGCGCAACGCAGCGATCTGATCGAGCAGCTCGAGCAGTTTCAGCGTGAGGGGGAGGAAATCGCGACCGGAGAGCGCCGGTTGCGCGCGCAGGCCGGTGAGCAGCGCCGCGAATTGCAGGGCCGTCTCGGCGACGAACGGCGCGCCAAGGGCAGGCGCGTCAGTCTGCAACGCCTGCGTTTCGCGCTCGATCCGCTCGAGCTTCTCGCGCAGCCCCGTTGCGTCGCGCACCGGAGCCTTCAGCACGGAATTGACACGTGCCAGTGCCGCACCGGTGTTGGCGACAAATGCGGTGACCTGGCTCGGTTTCAGCTGCATGACGGACAGGAGGGGGGCGAGGGTCGGCGTGCCGCTCGTCTGCGCGGTCGCTATTTCGCGTGCGCGCGTCACGCGATCGGTGACGTCGGCGACGCTGCACAGCGCATGCGTCGTGAGGCCATCGGTCCGCACGCGGACGAAGTCGAACGCGAACTGCCGCGCTTCGAATCCGCCGCTCGCGGCCGGCAGCCGCACTTCCGTTTCGGCGATCGGATTCAGGGTGGCGACGAGTGCATCGGCTGCGCCCGCGTTCCACAGCAACGACAGATGGCTGAGCGCCGCATGGCGCGCCTGCTCGGGCAGACACTGCTCGAGCAGCTCAGCGAAGGACTCCCCGGCCAGAGCCTCGCGCCGGAACAATCGTACGGCCGTTCCCGATACGCTCCGGTCGATGAGGTACTTCCGATCAATCAGGATGAAACCTTCCGCGGCGTTGTCGAGCACGCAACGCAGCTGAGTGAGCGTGGCGGCCTGATCGGCATCGTCCCGGCGAAGCTGGCGGAGATTGCGGAAGACCACTATCCCGATCATCAGCAATGCGGCGGCGAGCACGCCGAGCCGTACGTTCCAGCCGAACTCGCTCCGGCCCTGCGCCTCGAGCGCGATGCCGCGCATCAGTGAATCGAGCCCGTGGTCCAGCTCGAGCCCCGAGGTGGCGCCGCTGGTAGCAGCGGCGGCGAGTTGCTCGCTCGTCGCCCGACCGTAGGGATCGCCCGACACCGCGCCTGCCGCGATGATCGGCTCGAGGCGCATCCGGTACTGACTCCAGTCGCCCCGGATCTGCCGATGCAATCTCAGTGCGGCCGGGTCGCGCGGGTGCGTGTGACGCCAGACGTCCCCGGGGTCGTCGGCGGCCGCGTAGCGGATGAGGTCACCGATGTTCGCGTCGACTTCGGCGACGAGTCGCCGCAGTTCCGCAATCCTGCGCTCGACGGTCGCGTCGGCCGCTGCGGTGTCCCGCAGGCCGCGCAGTTCGTTGGCAAGCTGGACCAGCGTGATGCGTGTCCGCGATATCTCCTGCGCTGCGGTCGATGCAGCGAGCAGGCCGCGGGACTGCGATACGTCGAAGGCGACGAGCACGCCGACGAGCACGAGCAGCAGCGCGGCCCAGACCGAGATTGGACGGAAGCGGTCGACTCGCAAGGGGCGTAAGCCGTGGCGGACCTTCGATATCCGCATGGAACCCCGCCGGGCCGGCACCTATCCGTGCCAAACATCACATAATGTCCGGCCGGCGTTCCTGGCTGACCGAGAGTGTTAGCTGCGTCACACGGAGGCGGCCGCGATCGCATCGAGCACGGCCTGGGCACTAGCGAATCGCTCGTCGCGGGACTTCGCCATGAGCCGCTCGAGCAACCACTGCTGGCCGGCCAGTTCGGCAGGTAAATGCGGCACCGGCGCGTGCACGTGCTGCTGCAGCACCTCGATCGCCGACTGGCCGAGGTACGGTTTGCGGTTGGTGAGCAGCTCGTAATAAATCACCCCGAGGCTGTAGAGGTCGGTGCGCGCGTCGAGCGGTTGCGCCTGGGCCTGCTCGGGGCTCATGTAGTACGGCGAACCGCGCAGCATGCCGGTACGCGTGCTGCTGCGTCCGTCGCTGAGGTTGCGCGCGAGTCCGAAGTCGATCAGCACGACGTCGCCCGTTTCCCGCAGCATCACGTTCGGGGGTTTCAGGTCGCGGTGAATGATGCCGGAGTCGTGCACGAACCTGAGCGCCGCGGCGATGCGGCGCACGAACTCAAGCGCCTCCGCCGGCGAAACCGGCTGCTGGAGCCGTGCCTTGAGGTCGCCGCATGGAAAATACTCCATGACCAGGTACTCGCGCCCCTGCTGCAGGCCGTAGTCGTAGAGATCGACGACGGATGGATGGTTCATGGCCGCGATCGCCTCGTATTCGCGCGCGAACAGGCGGCGCTGCTCCGCATCGTCCTCGCGCGCGACTTTCGATACCTTCAGGACCACGTTGTGCCCGAGCTCGCTCGACTCGGCGAGGTAGACCAGCGCTTGCTCGGATTCCCCGAGCGTCCGCAGGACCGTGTAGCGCGGAATCAGGTCGCGGTCGGCTATCGCGGGATCCGGCGCCTGCTCGGGCGGCGCTGCCGTGGGCGTCGGCGCGAGCGCGGAATCGCCCATCGCCGGCGCAGCGTCGCGCGGCTGCTTGCGGCGCTCGATCAGGCGGCGGCAGACCTTGATGGAGGTGCTGAGGCGCTCGGGCGTGAGCAGCGTCTTCGGCAGGTAGTCCGTGGCGCCGAGCCGCAGCGCGCGCACCGCCGTCAGTTCATTGCCGCCCGCCGCGATTGCGATGATGATCGGAAAGCCGCTTTGTTCTCGCAGGCGGCGCAGCCAGTCGAGGCCCTCGGCCCGCGGATCCTCGGGGCTATCGCCGAACGGGACCGAGAGCAGCACGACGTCGCATTCGCGGCGCGTGAGCGCGGCATACCGCCGCTCGAATTCCGCCGGGTCGACCAGCTCCGTCCGCGAGTCCGGCCAGCCCGCGCCGACATGGTGGCACAGCCAGCGCCCGTACACTTCGTCCTGATCGACGATCAAGAACCGCAGGCCCATCGTCGCGATCCCTTTACTGGTTCAGCGCGAAGCGTACTCGTAATGCCGCACGCTGCTCGATGGTCTTGCCGCCCTGCTGCACCGGCTGAAATCTCCAGGCGGCGATCGCCGTGGTTGCCGCCGCTTCGAAGATGCCAGGCGGATCCGCGCGCACGGCGCGTACATCACCCACCGAGCCGTCGGCGCGCACCGTGAATTCGAGGTCCACCCAACCCGCAAGATCTCTTTCCCGCGCCGCGATCGGGTACACGGGCGCGACGTATCGCAGC
>JBAVOB010000339.1:0-4340 GCA_049691655.1 Steroidobacteraceae bacterium
AGGCGCCGCTCCCAAGCGAGATGCGCCCCGAGCCTTCGCGCACCGAACCGTTCCAGACCGCATCCGCTTTTCGAACCATGGCCATGACTCGTTCTCCTAGAAAATATATCCCGCGCATCGTACCGAATCGCTCGTCGATGACAACAGTCGTGCCGAGCGCCCGCGGGAGCGGGGCGAGGAGCGCGGCTGCCAGCGATTCGCGTATAGTGCCGTCTTGTCTGCTCCCTACATCGCGAAGCGCCGCGGCGCCGTTCGGCGGAGGCGCTGGTGATATCGCTTCTGCATCGAACCTCGCACTTCAAGGCGCCTCCCTCGCCCTGGACGAGCGACGCCATCATCCGCGAGGAGCTCTTCAGCAGCGAGCGCCTCGAGCAGCATGCGCGGAGCCTGGCGGAAGCGCAGAAGGTCACGAGCAAGCCGCTCGCCCGGCGCTCCCTCCGTGCGAGGCTGCACGACAACGAGTTGGTGCTGCTCGCTGCATATCGCGCCATTGCTGCGGCGGCCGGCGACAGCAGCGCCATCACGCCGGCTGCCGAGTGGTTGATCGATAACTATCATCTGGTGGAACAACAGATCCGCCAGATCAAAGACGATTTACCGCCACGTTTCTACCGGCAATTGCCGAAACTCGAGGGCGGACCGTTCGTCGGCTACCCCAGAGTCTTCGGTATCGCCTGGGCCTACGTGGCACACAGCGACAGCCGCTTCGATCCCGAGACGCTGCGTCGCTTCGTGCGCGCCTATCAGAACGTCCAGCCGCTCACCATCGGGGAGTTGTGGGCACTTGCCATCACGCTGCGCATCGTGCTGGTCGAGAATCTCCGGCGGGCAGCGCAGCGAATCGTGGGGAGCCGCGCAGCCCGCGAAGCGGCTGATCGAGTGGCGGACCGGCTGCTGGGTGTCAATGGATTCGCCGCCGATCCCAAGGCACTGATCCAGAGTCTCAAGGAGGACGCGGCTCCTTCCCCTGCCTTCGTCGTCGAGGTGGTCAAGCGTCTGCGCGACCAGGATCCGCGGGTGACCCCGTCGCTCAACTGGCTCGAGAACAAGCTCAAGGCACGGGGAACGACGTCCGACCAGATCGTGCGTGACGAGCACCAGCGACAAGGTGCATCGAACGTCACCGTGCGCAACATCATCACCAGCATGCGGTTGATTTCCGATGTGAACTGGGCGGATTTGTTCGAGGACGTGAGCCTCGTCGATGAAGTGCTGCGTTCCGCCAGCCACTTCGCGAGCATGGATTTCGCGACGCGGAATCTATACCGCAGCGCGATCGAGGAGCTGGCACGGGGCTCCCTGCACTCGGAGCTGGAAATTGCGAACAGGGCCATGGGTGCGACCGCGGCCGCGCGGGACGGCGATCCGCGCGAGCGTGATCCGGGGTATCACCTGTTAGCTGCAGGACGGCGCGCCTTTGAGCTCGCCATGGGATATCGCGCGCCGCTTCGCCACTGGCCGAGCCGCCTCAGCGCATCGCTTGGGCCGGCCGGCTATATTGGCGCCGTTCTTCTGGTCACGGCGATCGTCCTCGCCGTCCCATTGTGGATACTCGGCGCACGCGGAATCGCGGGCTCGCGACTGCTGCTGCTCGCATTACTGGGCGTGGTTCCGGCGCTCGACCTGGCGGTCGCGCTGGTCAATCGCGCAGTCACGCGTGGAGTCGGCGCGAGGATGTTGCCCGGCCTGGCACTGCGCGACGGTATCCCGGCGCATTTGCGAACCATGGTGGTCATCCCGACGCTCTTGACGTCGCGCGCAGCCATCGAAGCGCAGATCGAGCGCCTCGAGGTGCACTGCCTGGCCTCGTCCCAAGGGGACCTTCACTTCGCGCTGCTTTCGGATTGGACCGACGCCGCGAGCGAGCAGAGGGAAGGGGATGACGCGCTCCTCGCGGTCGCTGCCGCAGGCATCGCGCGGTTGAATCAGCAGCACGCACCCGCGGCCGCGGGCAAGCGCTTCTACCTGTTTCACCGTCGCCGGGTGTGGAGCGAGGGGCAACAGCAGTGGATGGGATGGGAGCGCAAACGCGGCAAGCTCCACGAACTGAACCGCTTGCTGCGCGGCGCCGCCGATACGACGTTCATGGCCATCGACGGGCAAGCGCCTGTTGCGCCCGCGGGGGTGCGCTATGTCGTGACGCTGGACGCGGACACCAGGCTCCCCCGCGAAACGGTCCGGCGGCTGGTGGGCAAGCTTGCGCATCCGCTGAATGAGCCTCGGTTTGACCGCGCGACGGGACGCATCGTCGAGGGATACGCGGTCCTGCAGCCGCGCGTCACGCCATCGCTCCCGATCGGTCGCGAAGGGTCTGCGTTTCAGCGCATCTTCTCGAGCATGACCGGCATCGATCCTTATGACGCCGCGGTCTCCGATGTCTACCAGGACCTGTTCGGCGAAGGCTCCTACGCCGGCAAGGGCATCTATGACGTGGATGCATTCGAAGCTGCGCTTGGCGATCGAGTGCCCGACGGATCCCTCCTGAGTCACGATCTGTTCGAGGGAACGTTCGCGCGCGCGGGGTTGGCCTCGGATGTCGAGGTCGTGGAGGAATTTCCCGGGCGCTACGACGTGGCCGCCGCGCGCACCCATCGCTGGGCGCGGGGCGACTGGCAGCTGCTCCCGTGGATTCTCGGGCGCGGCGATGCGGCACGTCGGGGGAGCGATTCGCTGCCGCTGATTGCTCGTTGGAAGATGCTCGACAATCTGCGTCGAACGCTCTCCGCGCCGAGCGGTGTACTCGCGCTCCTGGCAGGGTGGCTGCTGCCGTTGAACGCGGCCCTGCCGTGGACGGCATTCGTGCTGACGACGATAGCCATGCCGGCGTTGCTTCCCGTGTTCGCCGCGATCGCCCCGCGGCGGCGCGGAATCCTCGCGCGCAGCCACCTGCGAGCGCTCGGTTCCGACCTCTGGCTGGCGGCGATGCAAATCGTACTGGTGATCACGTTTCTGGCGCATCAGGCGTGGTTGATGACGGATGCGATCGGTCGAACGCTGTATCGCCTGCTGGTCAGCCACCGCAATCTCCTCGAGTGGGTCACCGCCGCGCAGGCGCAGTTGAGCGCGCGGCTCGATCTGGCCGCTGTGTACCGGCGCATGAGTGCGAGTGTCTTCATGGCCGGCGTCGTCGTGCTCGTGATCGGACTGCTCGGTGCGGAGGCGTGGTGGGCTGCGATGCCGTTCGTGATCCTGTGGACCGCGGCGCCGGCGATCGCGCGGCGCATCAGCGTATCGCCACTCGTCGCCGGTCGCGTGTCCGTGCCGGCGGCAGACGCTCGGGCGCTGCGGCTGGTCGCTCGCCGAACCTGGCGGTTCTTCGAGACTTTCGTGACGGCGGACGATCACATGCTGCCGCCGGACAACCTGCAGGAGGATCCGCAGCCGGTCCTCGCGCATCGGACCTCGCCGACGAATCTCGGCCTCTACCTGCTGTGCGTGGTGACCGCGCGCGACTTTGGCTGGGCTGGAACGGAAGAGGCCGTCGAGCGGCTCGAGGCGACGCTGGCGACCATGCTTCGACTGCAGAGATTCCGCGGTCATTTCTACAACTGGTATGACACGCGCGATCTGCGCCCCCTCGATCCGCAGTATGTCTCGTCCGTCGATAGCGGCAATCTGGCGGCCCACCTCATCACCGTTGCCAATACCTGCAGGGAGTGGATCGACGCTCCCCTGGGTGACCCGGCGGCCAATGCGGCGTTCGTCGCCGGCGTCGAGGACGCCATGCAGCTCACGCGGGCAGCGCTCAAGGAGCTGCCGGACGATCGGCGGACGCAAATTGCCACGCGCCATCAGGTTGCAGGCGAGCTGGACGCGCTCGCCGGCGCGCTTGCAGGCGGAGCAGCCGCGCTCGCGGATATCGTGGCGCAGGCCGCGATCCTGGCGGATGGTGCGCGAGCGCTCGCGGGAGAACACGGCGACGCCGCGGTCGCTGACACCCTGTTCTGGGCCGAGGCAACGCGCGACTCGATCGCCAGCTGGCACCGCGATATCACGCGGACGGATGCGGCGCGACGGAGCCTCGATGAGCGGCTGGCGGCGGTCGAGACGACCGCGCGCGCGATGGCTCAGGCGATGGAGTTCGATTTTCTCCTCGACCCGGAGCGCAAGCTCCTGTCGATTGGCTACCGCACCGCCGAGGGCGCACTCGACCCGAGCTGCTACGACCTGCTCGCATCCGAGGCACGTTTGGCGAGCTTTGTCGCGATCGCCAAGAACGACGTCATGACGCGTCACTGGTTTCACCTCGGGCGGCCGGTGACGCCGATTGGGCACGGTGCGGCGCTCATTTCCTGGTCGGGATCGATGTTCGAGTACCTGATGCCGTCGCTCGTCATGCG
>JBAVOB010000340.1:0-3969 GCA_049691655.1 Steroidobacteraceae bacterium
GCTGCGACCTCGGCGGTCGGCTCCGGCTCCTCGGCACGCGGCGCGTGCACCGACACGACGGCGGAACTCTTGCCCTGCGCGAGCTCGGGAATCGTCACGCCGGCCGGCAGCGGCACGTCCGCGAGGAACAGCGTGTCGTTCAGCTCCATATTGCCCATGTCGAGCTCGAGGAACTCCGGCAGGTCCTTCGGCAGGCACGACACCTCGACGTCACTCATGCGATGCGAGACGACGCCGCCCTGGGATTTCACCCCCGGCGAGGATGCCTGGTTCTTGAAGTGGATCGGCAGGCGAATGCGGATCTTCTCGTTCTCGAGCACCCGCTGCAGGTCAAGGTGCACCACGGCATTGCGCGCGGGGTGCATCTGCACGTCCTTGACGATGGCGGGCTGCGTCTCTGTCCCGACCTTCAGCTCGATGATCGAGGAATAGAATTTCTCGTTGTCGATCATCGTGAGGAGCTTGCGCTGATCGAACACGAGCGCGCGCGGCTCGAGATGGCCGCCGTAGAGAATCGCGGGAACCTTGCCCTCGTGACGCAGGCGGCGGCTCGCACCTTTGCCTTGCGTCTCGCGGAATTCCGCGTTGACGGTAAATGAAATACGCATGTGAATCTCCGTTTTATCCAACCACACCCGGATGCCGCCGCGACCAGCGGCACCCACCCCGAAAAAACTCTCAGTCGATATACAGGCTGCTCACCGATTCCTCGTCGCGGATGCGGCGGATCGTCTCGGCGAGCAGCGCCGCCACCGACAACTGGCGGATGCGGCCGCATTTCTGCGCGGCCGCCGTGAGCGGAATCGTATCCGTCACCACGAGGTGGTCGAGCGCGGAGCTGCCGATGCGCTCGACCGCGTTGCCCGAGAGTACCGCGTGCGTGATGTACGCGACGACCTTGGAAGCGCCCTCGTCCTTCAGCGCCTGCGCGCCCTGGCAGAGCGTCCCCGCCGTATCCACCATGTCGTCCACCAGCACGCAGATCTTGCCCGTGACCTCACCAATGATGTTCATCACCTTCGACTCGTTCGGCCGCGGCCGGCGTTTGTCGATGATCGCGAGGTCCGCGTCGTCGAGGCGCTTGGCGAGCGCCCGCGCCCGCACCACGCCGCCGACGTCGGGCGAGACCACCACCATGTTCTGGTAGCCCTGCTTCCAGGCATCCCCAAGCAGCACCGGCGAGGCGTAGACGTTGTCCACCGGGATGTCGAAGAATCCCTGGATCTGGTCGGCATGCAGGTCGATCGTCAGGAGTCGCGACACGCCAGCTTCCGAGAGCATGTTCGCCACCAGCTTCGCCGTGATCGCGGCGCGCGTGGCGCGTGGCCGCCGGTCCTGCCGCGAGTAGCCGAAGTACGGCACCACCGCGGTGATGCGCGCGGCGGAGGCGCGGCGGCATGCATCGACCATCACGAGCAACTCCATCAGATGGTCGTTCACCGGCGCGCAGGTCGATTGCACGACGAACACGTCGCGCCCGCGCACGTTCTCCATCAGTTCGACATTGACCTCGCCGTCGCTGAAGCGGCCGACGAAGGCCCGCCCGAGCGGCGTAGCAAGGTGGCGCGCGATGTCCTGCGCGAGGCCGGGATTCGCGTTACCGGCGAACAGCGTAAGCGATTGCGAATCCACGGCTCCTCGACCCCCGCACCGAACGCACTTCGAGACTCATGGCTGGGGTGGAAGGATTCGAACCTCCGAATGGCGGGATCAAAACCCGCTGCCTTACCACTTGGCGACACCCCAGTAAAACCGTCGCCTCATCCCAGCCTTTCCGCACGCGGCGGTCAAACCGCCGGCAGCAACTTCTCATGCACCGGCGATCGAGCGAGGCCGCGAGCGACGAAGCTGCACCACGCATCGGGCACTCGCGCCGCGACGCGCTCCGCTTGCGCCGCGCTCGCGAAGGCCGCGAACACGCACGATCCCGTTCCGGTGAGCCGCGACGGCGCGTGACGGCCGAGCCACTCGAGTGCTTCGGCGACGGCCGGCACTCGCGCCCGCACGACCGCTTCGCAATCGTTGCGGCCCGCCTGCGCCGGGCCACCCGCCGAGAAAAGGCCGCGTATTGTGAGGATGGGAGAATTTCGTGTCAATTCAGAGGCCTGGAAGACGTCGCGGGTCGCCACGCTCACCCCGGGATAGATGATGGCGAACCAGCGCGGCGGCAGTGCCACCGGCGTCAGCCGCTCGCCCCGCCCCTCGCCCCAACTCGATGATCCGTGGACGAAAACCGGCACGTCCGCGCCGAGACCGAGCCCGATCTCGGCGAGCCTCTCGATCGAGAATCCGACTCGCCATAATGCATTGAGCGCGAGGAGCGTCGTCGCCGCGTCGGAACTGCCGCCCCCGAGCCCGCCACCCGACGGGATCCGCTTGATGACTCGCAGGGTTGCGCCGAGCGGCGTTCCCGAAGCCTGCTTGAGTGCGCGCGCCGCGCGAACGGCGAGGTCTTCCTCGGCGGGAATCTCCGCAGGACCCGCGACGCGTTCGATCAGCCCGTCAGCGCGAACGCCGAGCCCGATCGAATCCTGCAGATCGATGAGCTGGAAGATCGTCTGCAGATCGTGATAGCCGTCCGGCCTGCGACCGATGACGTGCAGGAAGAGGTTGAGTTTGGCCGGCGCAGGCCAGAGCGTTTCGGTCACGACGGGCTCGCTCGCACGGGGCTACGGTTCCCAGCGGTCAACGATGAGCCGCACGCGCGCGCCGCCCCGCTCCACCGTCACGCGCTTCGGCAGCCAGCGATCGCTCGCCACCACGTAACGTGGATAGGACACGCGCCAGCCGCCCTGCTCGAGCAGCGCGAGACGCAGTTGCGGATCGAGCACCTCGTTAGAAGGCGCGCCGGGATCCGGGACGCCGACGATCCAGTAGCGCAGGCTCGAGAGCGGCAGCGCAAACCCGAGCCGTCGCTCAAGCTCGGCGCGGCCCGCGGCCCCGTCGAGTCGATCGCCGCGGCTGGTGGCGAGCGTAAAGCGCGCGCCCTCACTCTCGATGTGCACGCCGCCGGCGCCGAACGGGCCGTCGATCTCCACGCGCGACAGGGCATCCTGCTGTTCCCAGCGCAGGCCGCCGTTGAATCCTTCGGCGCCGCTCGCCACGGCGACGCGGCCCCACAGGGCAAACCGATCGAGCGACTGGAGTGCCGCGCGGCGCTCCGGCCAGGACTGTGCCGCGGGAATGGTCGGCAGCCGAGTCGCGACGCAAGCAGCAAGCAGTGTCGCTGCGAGGATCCACGGGACCCCGGCCGCCGACCAGCGCCGCACGGCGCGACGAACGACGCTCATGGATTTCGAGCAGCCGGAGCGGCCGGGTCGGCTTTCTTGCGCGCCGCTGGCGTGAATCGCGCGATGACGGCCTGCAGCGCTGTGGATTGCGGCGCGAACACGAGTGCCCGCGACCACACGGCACTCGCGTCGTCGTGCCGGCCCACGCTCCACAACACCTCGCCCCAGTGCGCCGCGATTTCCGCATCGTTCGCGAGCCGCCAGGCGCGCTCGAGCAACGGCAGGGCCCGGGTCGCGTCGCGGCGGCGGTATCGCACCCACGCGAGGCTGTCGAGGATCGCGGCGCTGTCGGGCGATGCGCTGAGGGCCTGGCGAATCAAGGTCTCGGCGCGCCCGAGCTGCTGGTTGTGATCGGCCAGTGTGTACCCGAGGGCGTTCTGCACCAGGGAATCCTGCGGGCATTCCTTGAGGATCACCTCGAATCCGCGCAGCGATTCCGCGCTGCGACCGGAGCGCTCGAGTGCCGTGGCACGCTCATAGCGCAGGAGCGGGTGCCCCGGAAAGCGCGCCAGCGTTTCATCGAGCAGCTTGATCGCATCGCGCCCCTCGCCGAACATCGAGAGGAGCTGGGCCTTCTCGATCGCGGCGTCGATGACGCTGCGGCCGGCGCCGCCGTCCGCCGCATCGTCGAGCACGGCGAGCGCGCGCTCGCGATTGCCGGCGCGCATGAGCACCGTGG
>JBAVOB010000341.1:0-2487 GCA_049691655.1 Steroidobacteraceae bacterium
CGTCGATCGCGCGACGGCGCGCCTGCCGGAGACGATGCAGAAGATCGACTCGCTCGCGGCCGAGCTGCACACGGCCGCGGCCGATGCGCGCGTCGTCGCGGCCAATGTGCGTTCGATTTCCGAGGAATCCGGTCCCGAGATCAAGGTGATGGCGCAGCGCGTGCGCACGGCAGCCGACAACCTCGCGACCACCACGGCGCGGCTCGACCAGCTGCTCGCCGAGAACCGCGGCGACCTGCGGGCCTTCACGCGCGACAGCCTGCCGCAGATCGAGGAATTCGTGCGCGACAGCCGCGCCGCCGCGCAGGAGTTTCGCGACCTCTCGCGGAGCCTGCGCGAGAATCCGTCGCGCCTGCTGTATCAACCCATGCCGGCCGGGGTGGAGATTCCACGATGAGACGTACTCTCTATGCGCCGGTCACGGTCGCCATGGCCGTGTTGTCGGGATGCGGGGGCCTGCGCAGCCACGACGTCCCCGATCAGGTCTACCTGTTGCGTGCGGACCCGGCGCCGCAGGCGCCGGCGGCCGAAGTGCAACCGCTGAAGGCATCGGTGCGCATCGCACGACCGCAGCCACAGCCTGGTTTCGACACCGACCGCATCATCGTCATCCGCGGCGACCGCCGCTTCGATGCGTTCAGCGGCAGCCGTTGGGCGGCGCCGCTCCCCGATGTGGTCGCAGCGCTCGCAGTGGAAACGCTGCGCGCCAGCGGCCGGTTCGCCGACGTGCAGGACGATCGCGCACCGTTTTCGGCGGACTACCTGTTGCGCATGACCGTGCGCCACTTCGAGGCGGAATACACCGGCGCGGCGGCCGCGCCGGACGTGCGGGTAAGCTTCGATTGCGTGGTCGGACGCCGCAGCGAACGCACGACGATCGCGACGTTCACCGCGGAAGCCTCCATGCCAGCCGCCGGTAATCGCATGGGAGTCGTCGTGGAGGCGTTCGAGCGCGCGGCGCGCGCGGCGCTCGCCAGGGTGGCCGATGAGACGGCGGCGGCCGTAGCGGGCGACGCCCAGGGCGTCAGAACGACGACAGCCCGGTAGCTTCCATGACGCGGTAGAGCCAGTAACGACCCTGCGACGGATCGGCGTAGAGGTCGTAGGCCGCGCTGTACTCGATGCCCGCCGGCGCGCGGTTGGACCAGACCGTCTCGAACCAGCGCAGCGCGTCGTGCGCGACCTCCGTCGTGGGCGCGGCTTCGACGGCCACGTTCGCTTCCAGGTTGTAGTCCCCGATATTGCGGCGCGTGAGATTGGCGGAGCCGAGGGTGATCCAGGCTCGATCGGGCCCGTACACGGCGACCAGCTTGCAATGGAACTGCTCCCCATGGGTGCGGTACCAGCGCACCTTGATGGCGCCATCGGTCGCGCCGACGAGTTCCGTCGCGACCTGGCGGTTCGGCATCCCGGACTTCTCGTGTCCGAACGCGTCCTTGTTCGGATCGAGCAGTACCCGCACCCGGACTTCGCGCCGAGCCGCGGCGAGCAGCGCTTCGACGATTGCGCGGTCGCTCAGATCGAACATCGCGACATCGACGGAGGTGCCGCGATCCGCCGCGCCGATCCGCAGGAGGAGCGCATCGCGGATCGCGCCTTCGGTCAGGAACTGCACTCGTACCCGCCGGCCGCGTGCGAAATCATCCGCGGAGACGCCGTCGGGGCCGGCGGACGGCCCGGTGCGCGGGTCGGCAAGGTCGGTGACCCCCGCGATGGCGAGCTCGTTCCGCAGCAGCGGCTCGAGCGCCGGGCCAGCGATCTCGAGCGCGACATTGGAGTGCAGGCTGCTGGCGGCGTGCGGGTTCGCCGAGGCGATTACGCCGCGCAGTCCGGCGCCGCCATCGTCCGCGATGAGGAGCTTGCGGTGATTGGCCTTCAGGTTCAGAAGCCGCGCCCAGGCGCGGAAGGTCACTCCCGGCGGCCCCTCGTCGAGCGGGTTCGGCAGCCAGCCGGTACCGCTCCCGTCGCTGCTCCACCAGCGGATACCGAGCCGCCACAGCCCCGAGTAGATAGGGTTGGAATCGCGCAGCGGATCGAGATCGGTCACGACGACCTGGATGCCCGCCACGCGCAGGCGCGCGAACATCGGCGACGGAACGGCGCCGTACAGCTGATTGATCGGATCGGTGATGAAAACCACCCGCAGCTGCGGCAATTCCCGCTTGCGCCTGAGGAGCGCTGCCTCGAGCTGGCGGGCAAGCGGCCGCAGCGTCGTTTCCTGCCGCGCGGCGGCCAGCTCGTCGCTGACCAGGAAATAATCGAGCACGATCCAGCGCCGCGCCCGCGCGATGATGGAAAGGACGCGATCGAAGATCTGCTGTTCGACGATCGGCCGGCCATATGCATCGGCGGCCGTCAGGTCGTAGAGGAAACGCACGTCGCCCGGATTCACCGCCGTCCACGGCGTCGCTACGTGCACCCAGTCGGGTAGCGGCTTGGTGGCGTGGTAGGCGGCAGTCGCGGCCCAGGCGGCGAGCAGCACCAGCA
>JBAVOB010000342.1:0-6579 GCA_049691655.1 Steroidobacteraceae bacterium
GCTGCCTGGCGCGTGCCTCCCGGTGGCGTGAGCTGCGTCCCGCGCGTCGACGCGGCCGCGCGCCCGCTTGCCGTGAGCGTACCCTCGGGCGGCGGCCCGCCAAAACGCGCATCGAGTTCCGAGAGCGCCCGCAATGCCGCCTGGGCGACGGTATTCTCGGGCGCCGCAGCGTGCTCCTCGAGCTGAACTCGGACGGCATCCGCCGATTCGCCGTCCGCGAGCTTCGCGAGCGCCTGGATCGAATCCACGCGGATCTCCTTCTCGGGACGCGCGAGGAGCGGCGTGATCAGCGGGATGTGCTGCGCATCGCCGAGCTTGCCGAGGGCACGCACCAGCACCGGAAAGGTCTTGGCGTCGCCTTGTGCCAGCATTTCAAGGAGGCGCGGCACCGCGCGCTTGCTGCCGATCTCGGCGAGTGCGTCCACGGCGCGCTCGCTCACCCACCAGTCCTTGTCCCGGGTCGCCTCGATCAGGTGATCGACCGCGCGCTCGTCCTTGGTCTGGTTGAGGATCTCGATCGCGGTGCGCCGCAGGTCCTTGTTCTTGTCCTGCACCAGCGCGAGCACCGCGTTCACGACCTTCGGGCCGCCGATCTTGCCGAGCGCGTCGGCGGCGCGGCTCCGCACCCACCAGTCGTCGTCGGCGATCGCGCCGAGCAGGTCCTTGACCGAATGCTCGTTGCCGATCTCGTTCAGGACCTCGACGGCCGCGCGCCGCGCATATTCGTTCTCGTCCTTGAGCACCGGCACGAGATGGCGAATGGTCAGCGGATCGTTGGCCTTGATCAGCAGGTCGATGGCCCGGTTCTGCACCTCGATCTCGGGATCGCGCAGCAGCTCCGCAACGCGTTCCACATCGATCGGTCCGTCGCCGCGCGTGAGCGCCGCGAGCGCGGCCGAACGGATCAGCTTGCTGCTGTCCTTGAGCTGTCCATGGAGCGCGGCGCGCACCGGGGGCTGGTTGAAGCGGGCGAGGATATTGATGATGTGCATGCGCGCGACCGGATCCTTGCCCTGCAGTCGCCCGAGCAGCTCCGGCACGGCCGCGTCGTCGGCGATCTCGGCGATGATGCGGAACAGCGCCGCCTTCTCGTTCGGTTCCTGGTTGTAGGCCGCGTTCAGCAGCTCGCCCACCTTGTAACGGGACTTGTGCGCGTTGATGACATCGAGGAGCTTCGCCCGCGGTACGCCTTCGGTGGCGAGGGAATCGAGCAGCAGGTGTGCCGGGTAATTGCGGCTGCTGGTGAGCGCCCAGGCGATGCCGGCGACCACGCGTGTGCCGCCCTGGATGAGGCCCGTGATGTACTGCTGGAAGGTCTTCGGGCTCACCAGGGCCGCGAGCACGTCGATGTACGCCAGGGTGGCGGCCTTGTCGGCCTCCGCCAGGGCGGCGAACAACGGCTCGATGGCCCCTGGACCGAGGTCCTTGAGCTTCGCGATGGCTTTCTGCGTTGCCGGACTCGCGGCGTCCTTGGTCGACTTGATCTCGGTGATCAGCCGGTCGGCACGAACGTTGGTGAAAAAACTCATCGTGAATTTAGTCAGCGGCGCCCGAGCCTTGGCGCGGGCAGGACACTCTCTCCCTGTCCCCGAATCGAAGAATTATGCCACAGCGCCGCCGGGCGACCGGCGGCCGGACTGATAGAATTTGGGTATGCCAGACTCTCCGGGCGCAGTCCTCGACGCGGTTCGCGCTTTTCCCGATCCCCTGCTGCGCGAGAGCCTCGGCACCGCGGGCGTGGTGGAGCGTGTGGAGGCGAGCGGGGAAGGGTGGACCGCGCATCTGCGCTACGGGTTTCCCGTCGGCGGTTACGAGCTCGAGCTCGCGCCCGCACTCGAGGCGTGGCTCGCTGGCCGGGGTTTTCCGGGAAAAGTGCGACTCGCGCTCGAGTTCCGCATCGTTCCCCACGCCGTACAGCGGCACCTGCAGCCCCTCGCAGGGGTCGGGAACATCGTCGCGGTCGCCTCGGGCAAAGGTGGGGTCGGTAAGTCGACGGTGGCCGTCAACCTGGCGCTCGCCTGGGCGCGGCAGGGCGCACGGGTGGGCCTGCTCGATGCCGACATCTACGGCCCGAGCCAGCCACTGATGCTCGGCCTGCAGGGCCAGCGACCGAGTTCGGCGGACGGCAAGCGCCTGCAGCCCCTCGCGAGCCACGGCATCGTGGCGATGTCGGTGGGGTTCCTCGTGGACGCGGAACAGCCGATGGTCTGGCGCGGCCCGATGGTCACCCAGGCGCTCACGCAGCTGCTCTCGGACACACAATGGGGCGAGCTCGATTATCTCGTGGTCGACATGCCGCCCGGCACGGGAGACATCCAGCTGACCCTGTCGCAGCGCGTGCCCGTGGCAGGCGCCGTCATCGTCACCACCCCGCAGGACATTGCGCTCGCGGATGCCCGCAAGGGGCTGAAGATGTTCGAGAAAGTGGCAGTGCCGGTCCTCGGCATCGTCGAGAACATGAGCACGCACGTGTGCACGAACTGCGGGCATGCCGAGGCCATCTTCGGCGCCGGCGGCGGCGCGCGTCTCGCGGCGCAATACGGGGTCGAACTGCTCGGGGAGCTGCCGCTCGATGCGCATATTCGCGAGGAAGCCGACGGCGGCCGCCCGACGGTGGTTGCGGCGCCGGATTCCCCGCGCGCCCAGGCGTACTTCGCGATGGCGCGCCGTACGGCGGCGGCGCTCGCGCGCCGCGCACGCGACCGTTCCAGCGTCTTTCCCAAGATCGTCGTCGAAGAAAGCTGAGTCCCCGGCGTGAGCATCAAGTCGGACAACTGGATTCGGCGCATGGCGGCCGAGCACGGCATGATCGAGCCGTTCGCGCCCCAGCAGGTGCGCCAGCTCGACGGCCATCGCATCATCTCCTTCGGTACCTCGAGCTACGGCTACGACGTGCGCTGCGCGAACGAGTTCAAGATCTTCACGAACATCAACTCGACCATCGTCGATCCGAAGGCGTTCGACGAGAAGAGCTTCGTCGACCTGCGGGCGGATGTGTGCCTGATACCGCCGAACTCCTTTGCGCTGGCGCGCACGGTCGAGTATTTCCGCATCCCGCGCTCGACGCTCACAGTGTGCCTCGGCAAGAGCACCTATGCGCGCTGCGGCATCATCGTCAACGTGACGCCGCTCGAGCCCGAATGGGAGGGGCACGTGACGCTCGAGTTCTCGAATACGACGCCGCTCCCGGCCAAGATCTATGCGCATGAGGGCGTCGCACAGATGCTGTTCTTCGAATCCGACGAGATCTGCGCGACCTCTTACAAGGACCGTGGCGGCAAGTACCAGGGGCAGCGTGGCGTGACCCTGCCGAAGACCTAGGGTCGCTGCAGCGCGCGGATCGCCATTCCCCACTCGATCCTGCTGCCGCGCGTGCGCTCGGCGCGCACCGGAATGAAGCCGAGGCTCGGGGCGTACCACATGCGCGTGACGCGGTCGGAATCGGGGCGCCGGCTGCTCCAGATGACCGTATCGAGCTCACCGAGCGCCGTTTGCAGCTTCGCCGTACCTTCGGGCGCGTAGACGTAGTCCTTGACTTCGTTCTTGTCGATCATCAGGAACGTCGTCGGCGCGGCCTGCGTGGCCAGCGCCAGCATCATCGCGATCTGCACCGACATCGCATCCTGCACGCCGGGCTGCAGCGCGAGATCGACGGGTTGCCGCTCGGCGGTGCCCGTCACGCGATTCCCCTGCCAATCGAAATCGAGCGCGACATCGCGTTCCGTCCTGCTCGAGCCGTCGTCGGCGCGGTAGCTGAGCGGGCGCGGCATGCCGTTCGCGATGCTGAAGATGCTCGTCTGCGTGATCTCGTCGGGAAACGCGAGCCGGAAGAGCCCGCGCGCCATCATGCGCGAACGATAGACATAGCGGGTGCCGTTCTGCGGCTTGAGGTCGAGCGTCGTCGTGCCCGCGTTGAAGCCTTTCCACTGCACGGTGTAAGTGGCGACGAACGGCCGTGGGCCGTTCTGCGCCGCGGCGAACGGCGCCGCCAGTGCGGCGGTCGCCACGCCGATGCCGAGCAGTGCACGCAGTCGATCAAACCTCATCGAAATCCTCCACGAGCGGCGCGCGCAGCGGCACCCCATCGAGTTGCGGGCCGCCGTCCGACCAGCCGAGCCGCCCCGCCGCGATCCAGCCGATGACCCGCGGATAGATGATGTGCTCGCAGCTCTGAACGCGCGCTGAAAGACTCGCCGCGTCGTCGCCGGGGCGCACGCTGATGCGCGCCTGCAGTATAACCGGCCCGCCGTCGAGTTCCGCCGTGACGTAATGCACGCTCGTGCCGTGCCGCAGCGCGCCCGCCGCGAGCACGCGGCGATGCGTATGCAACCCACGGAAAGCCGGCAACAGCGCGGGATGAATGTTGAGCATTCGGCCGAGGTGCCGGGCGGCGAACGCCGGTGTGAGCACGCGCATGAATCCCGCGAGCGCCACCAGCTCGGCGCCGCATTCCACGATTGCCCGCTCGAGCACGGCCTCGAAAGCCTCGCGGTCGGGATACGCCGCGAACGGCACGATCCGGGTCGCGAGTCCCAGGGCCCGTGCGCGCTCGAGCCCGCCGGCGGACTCGCGATCCGCGATGACGCAGCCCACGCATGCAGCGATCGAGCGCTGCGCGCAGGCACTCGCGATGGCGACCATGTTGCTGCCGCGGCCCGAGATGAGGATCGCGAGTCGCAGTGGCCCGCGCGCGGGCATCAGTCGATGACGACGCCGCGCGTTCCGCGGCGCACCTCGCCGATCACGCGGGCGGACTCGCCGAGGTGCGTGAGGAGCTCGAGCGCCGCAGCGGCACGATCCGGCGGCACGATGGCGACCATGCCGATGCCGCAGTTGAAGGTGCGGTACATCTCGGCATCCGGGATGCGCCCGACGCTCTGCATCCAGGCGAACACCGGATCCACCGGCCAGCTGCGCCGCAGGAGAACCACCTCGAGCCCCTCGGGCAGCACGCGCGGGATGTTGTCGGTGAGCCCGCCGCCGGTGATATGTGCGAAGCCGCGCACCGGCAGCTGCCGCGCAAGCTCGAGCAGCGGCTTGACGTAGATCCGCGTCGGCACCAGCAGCCGATCGAACAGCGCCCGGCCCTCGAGCTGCGTGGCGGCGTTGCTGCCCGAGACGGCAATCAGCTTGCGCACCAGGGAATAGCCGTTCGAGTGCGGGCCGGAGGAAGCGAGTCCGATCACCGCGTCGCCGGCGCGGGTCGTCGTGCCGTCGATGATGCGGTCCTTCTCGACGACCCCGACGCAGAAACCGGCGAGATCGTAATCGTCGCCGTGGTACATGCCGGGCATCTCCGCCGTCTCGCCGCCCACCAGCGCGCAGCCCGCCTGCGCGCAACCCTCGGCGATGCCGCGAATCACCGCGGTTGCAACGTCGACGCGCAGTTTTCCGGTCGCGTAATAATCAAGAAAGAATAGCGGCTCCGCCCCCTGCACGACGACATCGTTCGCGCACATGGCCACCAGGTCGATGCCGATCGTGTCGTGCCGGCCGGTGTCGATCGCAAGGCGCAGCTTCGTGCCCACGCCATCGGTGCCCGACACCAGCACCGGGCGCCGGTAGCGCTCGAGCGGCAGCTCGAACAGCGCGCCGAATCCGCCGATTCCTGCGAGTACCTCGGGCCGCAGCGTCCGCGTGACGAGCGGCTTGATGCGCTCGACCAGTTCGTCGCCGGCGTCGATGTCGACGCCGGAATCGCGATACGTGATGACGGAATCGGAGCTCATGCTCGAGTGGCTCGGCGGGCCGTTCCCGGGGCCGCGGCGGGGCGCGCGGCCGGTATGATATCTTACCGACACGACTCCAAACGCGCGCCCGAGCCCGTCCGGGCCCGAGGCGCGCTCGCCTCCGGTCGCCGCGCCATGAAACACCTGCCGAATCTCGTCTGCCTGCTGCGCATGGCGCTCGTCTGGCCGATCATCCGCGCGCTCGAGTCGCAGGCCTACGCGGCCGCCTGCGCCCTGTTCGCGGTGGCAGCGATCTCGGACGGGCTCGATGGCTGGCTCGCCAAGCGCTTCAGCTGGACCTCGGAGCTCGGCAAGTTCCTCGATCCGCTGGCGGACAAGGTGCTGCTGGTGTTCGTGTTCGTCGTGGCGACCTGGCTCGGCCTCGTGCCCTGGTGGCTCACTGCCGCGGCGGTTGCGCGCGACGTGATGATCGGCATCGGCGCCGTCGTGTTCCGCCTGTGGTTCGGCCCGGTGCGCGGGCGGCCCACCGTGCTTAGCAAGATCAACACCGTCGCGCAGCTCGCCGCACTCTCGGCTGCGATGCTGCGGGCGGCGGCGGCGTTTCCGCCCGCGGAGATCACGCTCGCCCTGGCCGGAGCGGCTTTCGTGACGACCCTGGTCTCGGGCGCCGACTACCTGGCGCGATTCACGCGCCGCGCGCTCGTGACGCCGGGCATGGCCTGAGATCGCGATGCAGCAGATGCCGCTTGGCGTGCGGCTGCGCGACCGCGCCGTGTTCGGCAGTTTCCTGCCCGGGCCGAACGCGCAGCTCGTCGCGCACCTGCGCGCGGTGGCCGCCGGCGATCGCCCGGGCGTGACCTGGATCCACGGTGCGCTCGGCACCGGGCGC
>JBAVOB010000343.1:0-1523 GCA_049691655.1 Steroidobacteraceae bacterium
GTTCGAGCGCCTGGTGGCGGCGGCACAAGCGGCCCACCCCGATGTCGGCGCGGGCGTGTTCGGCGCCGCCATGCAGGTGACGCTCACCAATGACGGCCCTGTAACGTTCTGGCTGGAGACGCCGGCGGCGACCTAAGGCGCGAGGCGCCCGACCCCGCGCTGCCGGAACCGCAGAACTTTCCGGGTCCAGCCGGCTCTTTTGTCCTATCATTCCCAGTCATTGCTCGAATCCAGCAGGAGTCAGCCATCATGGGAATCGGAATGCGCGAGCTGCTCGTCATCCTGCTCGTCGTGCTGCTCGTCTTCGGCGCGAAGAAACTGCGTACCATCGGCTCGGACCTCGGCTCCGCAGTCCGCGGATTCAAGAAGGCGATGAATGAGGGCGAGGCCGAGGAAAGCACACCGAAGCAGCTCAAGAGCGACCGTCCCGACGCGGAGTTCGTCGAAACCGGAAAGTCGCCGGCCGACCAGAAGTCGGACCGCTCCGCCTGATCCGGCCGCGGGGAGCGGCGCGCCATGTTCGAGGTCGGGTTCTCCGAACTGCTCGTCATCCTCGCCCTGGCGCTGATCGTACTGGGCCCGGAGAAACTTCCGCGGGTTGCCGCCCAGGTCGGGCGCTGGGTGGGCCGGGCGCGGGCCATGGCACGGCAGTTCCGCGATCAGCTCGAAGAAGAAGCTTCGCTCGAGACGGCGCGGCGCGTCTCCCCGCCGCCGCCAACCAACCCTTCCAGCCCGCGGGCTCCGCATCCCGATGCGCAGGTGGAATCCGGCGACCGGCCGGCCGCGAACAGCGATGAGCGATCAGCCTGAGAAGCTCGCAGAAGGCACGCTGATCTCGCACTTGCTCGAGCTGCGCGACCGGCTGATCCGCGCCATGCTCGCCGTGATCATCGCCTGGGCGCCGTGCGGCTACTACTCGAACGAGCTCTTCAGCTTCGTCGCGCAGCCGCTGATCGACAAACTCCCGCGCGGCTCGACGCTGATTGCGACGAGCGTCACGTCGCCGTTCCTCGCGCCGTTCAAGCTGTCGTTCTTCGTTGCCCTGTTTCTGGCGATGCCGGTCGTCCTCTACGAGATCTGGGCATTCGTGGCCCCGGGCCTCTACCGCAAGGAAAAACGCTTCGCGCTGCCGCTGCTGATCTCGTCCATCATTCTCTTCTACGTCGGTGTCGTCTTCGCGTACGTCGCGGTGTTCCCCGTGATGTTCCAGTTCTTCGCCCTGACGACGCCGCGCGGCGTGACGATGATGACCGACATCAACCAGTACCTGGACTTCATCCTCACGATGTTCTTCGCATTCGGCGTCGCCTTCGAGGTGCCGGTGGCCGTGGTGCTGCTGGTCGCAACCGGCGTGATTGGCATCGAGAAGCTGCGAAATAACCGCGGCTACGTGCTGATCGGCATTTTCATCGTGGCGGCGATACTCACGCCGCCAGATGCGATCTCGCAATGCATCATGGCGATTCCGATGTACCTGCTTTACGAGGGCGGGATACTGATGGCCCGCATGCTGGCGAAAACCC
>JBAVOB010000344.1:0-4507 GCA_049691655.1 Steroidobacteraceae bacterium
GCCCCGGCGGCACTGGTCCAAGCGTTCATCGAGTCGTATTACCGCGGGGTCGGCGAGGAAGATCTCGGCGCGCGGTCGGCCCACGACCTGGCGGGCGCTGCCCTGGACCACCTGGCGCTGGGTACGACACGCCGCCGGGGCCGCCCGTTGATCCGGGCGTTCAATCCAGATCCCGCGAGACAGGGGTACGCATCGAACCGCACGCTGGTGGTGATCGTCACCGACGACATGCCATTCCTCGTCGACTCGCTCGGCATGGTATTCAGCGCGGCCAACATCGCGGTGCACCTTATCGTGCACCCCGTGCTCGCGATGCGGCGCAATGCGCGCGGACGGCTCCTTGGATTCGCCGCGACCGGCGAACGCGGCGCGATCCGCGAATCATGGCAATTGATCGAGATCGACCGTGAATTCGCCGCCACGGGGCTCACCGCTATCGAAGCCAGGATCCGGTCGGCCCTGGCGGACGTCCGGGCCGCGGTCCTCGACTGGCGCGCCATGCGTGCCCGGATGCGCGGACTCGCTGCAGAGCTGGCGGCCACGCCACCTCGCGGCGTCGCATCGGCCGAAACCGCCGAGGCCTGCAAGCTGCTCGATTGGATGGAAGGCGGTCAGTTCGTTTTCCTCGGCTACCGCCATTACCGGCTGGCGCGCGGTACCAGCGCCGATCAACTGATCCCGAGTCCGCCGCGCGGCCTCGGGATCCTCCGCGGTCCGAGCCGCGCGCGTCGCGCCAAGACCACGTTGCTGCGCGGCCAGGCGCGCGAAATCGCGCGTGAACCGCACCTGCTCGTGCTGACCAAGGCGAACTCGATGTCCACGGTACATCGCGCAACCTATCTCGATTACGCCGGCGTCAAGGAGTTCGACCGCTCTGGCAGGGTGATCGGAGAACACCGCTTCCTCGGTCTTTGGACTTCCGCCGCCTACCACAGCAGCCCGCGCGACATTCCCGTCCTGCGCCGCAAGGTTGCCCAGGTCGTAGCGCATTTCAACCTCGCGCCGGAGAGCCACGACGCCAAGGCCGTGGTCAGCGTGCTCGAAACCTATCCGCGCGACGAGTTGTTCCAATCGAGCGTCGAGGACCTGATCCGGCTGGTGCGCGGCATCGTGAATCTCTATGAGCGCCGCACGGTGCGCCTGCTGGCGCGGCGCGACCCGTACGGTCGCTTCTATTCCTGCATGATCTACGTTCCGCGCGACCGCTATACCACCGAAGTGCGGCAGAAGATCGAGCAGATCGTGCTGCGCGGGTTTGCCGGTACGCACACCGAGTCACAGGTGCAGATCTCCGAGTCCAATCATGCACGCGTGCATGTCATTGTGCGCACCGACCCGGCACGTGAGCAGCGCCCCGACCTGCAGGCACTCGAGCGATCGATCGCGGAAGCGGCAACCACGTGGTTCGACCGTCTGCGGACGGCGCTTGCCTCGGGTCGGGACGAGACGACAGCGCGCGCGCTAGCGGTGCGCTACCAGACCGCCTTCCCCGTCGGATATCGGAATGATATCGAACCGTTCGACGCGCTCGAGGATATCGACGCGCTCGAGAGCCTGCGAACCGATGCGGCTGGACTGCGGCTGAGCGTCCATCGACCCCCGGGGCAGGCGCTTTCACGCGCCCACCTGAAGATCGTGAAGACGGGCGACCCGATCCCGATTTCCGACTTGCTGCCGATCATGGAGAACTTCGGCCTGCGCGTGATCGCCGAGCGGCCTTACCAACTCGGGTGGCCAGAAGGCGGTGCTGCCTGGGTGCAGGACTTCGAGTTCGAGCATCGGGACGGCGCGGCCATCGATATCGCGCGCATCGAGGCCCGATTCAACGAGGGATTCCTCGCGGTGTGGCGTGGTGAAGTCGAGAACGACGGCTTCAACAAGCTGTTGCTGGCTGCGGGACTCGCGGCACGCGAAATCGTCGTGCTGCGGACCTACTGCCGTTATCTGCTGCAGACGGGCGTCCCTTTCAGCCAGGCGTCGATGGAGCGCGCCCTGGCGGGCAGTCCGAAGATCGCGGCAAACCTGCTGCGGCTGTTTGAGGCGATGTTCGATCCGCTCGCCCCCGCCGCCGGACGCGCCGCACGCGTTCAACGGCTCGCAGGCCAGGTGCGCGCGGCGCTCGATGCAGTCGCGAGCGCGGATGATGACCGGATCCTGCGCGCCTATCTGGCAGTGGTCGGCGCGACGCTGCGCACGAATTTCTACCAGCGCGATCCCGTCCACCAGCCGAAAGCGGCGGTGGCAATCAAGCTCGACCCGGCGCAAGTGCCCGACCTGCCGCTACCGCGACCGATGTTCGAAATCTTCGTCTACAGCCCGCGCGTCGAGGGTGTGCACCTGCGCATGGCTCATGTCGCGCGCGGCGGCATCCGCTGGTCGGATCGTCGCGACGACTTCCGCACCGAAGTGCTCGGGCTCATGAAGGCGCAGAACGTCAAGAATACGGTGATCGTCCCGGCGGGCGCCAAAGGCGGTTTCGTACCGAAGCGGTTGCCCGCAGGCGGCACGCGTGACGAAGTGCAGCGCGAAGGCATAGCAGCCTACCAGATCTTCATCCGCTCGCTCCTCGACGTGACGGACAACATCGCCCTGGGAAAGGTCGTCGTCCCGGCGCGAACGCTGCGACGCGACGGCGACGATCCTTACCTCGTGGTCGCCGCGGACAAGGGCACCGCCGCGTTCTCCGATATCGCGAACGGCATCTCCGCCGAATACGGATTCTGGCTTGGCGACGCTTTCGCATCAGGCGGCTCCGCCGGTTACGACCACAAGGCGATGGGCATCACGGCGCGTGGCGCCTGGGAGTGCGTCAAGCGGCACTTTCGCGAGCTCGGCGTCGACACGCAATCGCAGGATTTCACGGTCATCGGCATCGGCGACATGTCGGGAGACGTGTTCGGCAACGGCATGCTGCTCTCAAAGCACATCCGGCTGGTCGCGGCTTTCAATCACCAGCACGTCTTCATCGATCCGGCACCCGACGCCGCGCGCAGCTTCGCCGAGCGCCGCCGGCTCTGGCGGCTGCCCCGTTCAGGCTGGGATGACTACGATCGGAACGCGATTTCCCGGGGCGGCGGCATCTTCGCGCGCAGCAGCAAGTCCATCGCGCTCTCAGTCGAGGCGCAGAAGCTGCTCGGCCTCGGGGTCGGCGCGGCACCTCCCAATGACGTCATCCACGCGATCCTGCGGATGCCGGTAGACCTTCTCTGGAACGGCGGGATCGGGACGTACGTGAAAGCGAGCACGGAGTCGCACCTCGACGTCGGTGATCGGGCAAACGACGCGGTGCGGATCAACGGCAGGGAATTGCGGGCGCGGGTCGTCGGTGAGGGTGGGAATCTCGGCCTCTCACAGCGAGGCCGGGTGGAATATGCGCTCGCCGGCGGGCGACTCAACACCGACTTCATCGACAACTCCGCGGGCGTCAACACGTCCGACGTCGAGGTGAATCTCAAGATTCTGCTGAACGGGCTCGAGCGCGAGGGTCGCCTGCGCCGCGCCGAGCGCGATCGGCTGCTCAAGAGGATGACGCCGGAAGTCGCCGAACTCGTACTCCACACCAACTATCTTCAGAGCCAGGCGATCAGCATCATGGAGGCCTCCGCCGCTGCGCGCCTCAGCGAGTACCAGCAGCTCGTCCGCAGCCTCGAGCGCGCGGGCGAACTCAATCGCGCCGTGGAGTTCCTGCCGAGCGATGATGAATTCGCCGAGCGCGCCAAGCGCGGCGCCGGCCTCACGCGTCCGGAACTCTCGGTCATTCTTTCCTACGGCAAGATCTCGCTCGCCAGGCATCTGCTGGACTCCGACGTCCCGGAGGACCCGTACCTGTCGAGCGAACTGGAGCGTTATTTTCCACCGCCGGTGCGCGACCGCTGCGGGCGCGCGATCGCCAGGCACCGGCTGCGGCGCGAGATCATCGTCACGGCCACCACGAACAGCGTGGTGCACCGCATGGGACCGCTGTTCGTCGCGCGGGTGCAGGACCAAACCGGTGCGGAGCCGGCGCAGATCGCCCGCGCCTACGCAATTGCACGCGAATCCTTCGAGATGCGGCGCGTGTGGGCGGAAATCGAAGCGCTCGACAATCGCATCGCCGCCGAAGCGCAATACCGGATGATGAACGCAACAGCCCGCCTCCTGGGTCGCACCACGCACTGGTTGCTCGCCGAGCGCCGCAAGACGCTGCACGTGGACCGCACGGTCACCGAGTTCAAGGCCGCTAGCCAGGCACTCGCGGGTTCGCTCGGCCAGGTACTTGCGGGACTCGAACTTACGCGCTTCGAAGAGACGCGCAGTTCGGCGCTGAAGGCGGGCGTGCCGGCCGCGCTCGCGGCGCACATCGCCGGGCTGCGGGCATTGGAGGCTGCGTTCGACATCGTCGAGCTTGCCCGGCGGCACCGGACGCCCGTGCTCGCGGCGGCGCGCGTCTACTTCCACACGGGCTCTGCGCTCGGAATCGACTGGCTGCGCGATCGCATCGAGGAGCTGCGCTCTCTCGGGCCATGGC
>JBAVOB010000345.1:0-3236 GCA_049691655.1 Steroidobacteraceae bacterium
GCACTCGCCCGCTACGCCGCGGCCCTCGATGCCGATGTCGTCGCGTTGCAGGAAGTGGACGGCACGAGCGCCGCAGCGCTCGTCTTTCCCGGCTACCAATTCTGCTTCAGCAGCCGCTCGGCCCTGCAGAACAACGGTTTTGCGGTGCGCGACGGCATTCCGTTTCGCTGCGGCCCTGAATACCGCTCCCTCGACATCGGAAACCGCGTGCGGCGCGGGGTCGAAGTCGTTGTTTATCCGGGCGATCCGCGCGAGATGGTGCTGCTGTCGGTGCACCTGAAGTCGGGTTGCAGCGACCGGCCGCTGGCAACGGGTAACGAGGCGTGCCGCCTGCTCGCCTCACAGGTGCGCCCGCTCGAACAGTGGATCGAGTCGCAGGCGCGGGCCCGGCACCGCTTCGCCGTCCTCGGCGATTTCAACCGCAGCTTCTCGCGTTCCGCGCGGGACGAGTTCTGGAACGCCCTAGACACGCAGGCCGCAGCCGATGCCGGGCTGATCGATGTCACCGCAGGCATGCCGTTCATCAATTGCGGGCCCCACCAGGCCTTTAGGACCTATATCGACCACATCGTATTAGGTCGGCGCCTCGCCGCCCGCCTCGTGCCGGGTTCGTTCACCCGTATTACGTATTCCCTGCTGGATGCCGTTACAAGCAGGCTCTCCGACCATTGTCCAGTCGCGGTTCGACTGCGTCTGGATTCGGGTAGCGGGACTGGCGATTAAGTTCAGTCCGTCTTTCAATACGCCGGCGGCTAGGCATAATTGCCGGGACGGTAGGGGAAAAAATGACAACTACAAGAGCCGAGGCGGATCGCGCCGAACGGCGGTTACACACGCGGCATCGCGCGCGGACGACCGTTTACATCATTGTGCCGGATGGTCGCAAGAAGGTTTGCCGCGCCGCGAATCTGAGCGCCACGGGCGTGTTCGTCGAGACCACGAATCTCGGGCTGCGCAAGGGCCAGCAGGTCGAACTCGCTTTCGCCATCAGCCTCGGGGCGGTCACGAAACTCCACCGCCGCGCCGCGGTCGTGGCCCATGTGTCCCGTGGCGGCACGGGCCTCATGATGGACGCCTACACCGCCCGCTAGTGCTGCCCGGCCCCGCGCCCCCGCGGGCTGCGCGTTCCGGTTGAGAACTGCGCCGTGCGCCGCATAATCGGCGCATGGGTATTCTCGTGCGGCTCGTCTATCCGGTCTGGCTCGCGGGCCTCGTCGTGCTCACGCTGATCGCCACTTCGCAGTTGCTGTTCGCGAGCACCGGCGAGCACCGGGTGTCGCGCTGGATCAGTCAGTTGAGCCTCGCGGCGCTGTGGCCAATCGCCGCGCTCACGCGCGCCAGCCGCGAAACATTGCGCGCGCGCTTCCGCAATTGATGGGTACTGTGCCACCGAAGATCCGGGTCGCGGGGCTGCGCAAGCGCTACGGCGGCGTCGAGGTCGTGCGCGGCGTCAGCTTCGAGGTCGTCGCGGGCGAATGCTTCGGGCTCCTCGGGCCGAACGGCGCCGGCAAGACGACGACCCTGAAGTGCTGTCTCGGCCTGACCCAGCCCGACGGAGGAACGATCGAGCTGGCGGGCTTCGCCATCCCGCGCGCCGCACGCGAGGCGCGTTACCGCGTGGGCGTCGTACCGCAGTTCGACAGCCTCGATCCGGACTTCACCGTTGCCGAGAACTTCGTGGTCTTCGGGCGCTACTTCGGTCTGAGCAGCGCGGTCGTCAGCGCGCGCATTCCCGAGCTGCTCGATTTCGCCGGGCTCACGGACAAGGGAGACGCGAAGATAGACAGTCTCTCGGGCGGCATGAAGCGCCGCCTCACCCTCGCGCGAGCGCTGGTGAACGACCCGGAGATCCTGTTCATGGACGAGCCCACCACGGGACTCGATCCCCAGGCGCGCCACCTCATCTGGGACCGGCTGAAGACACTGTTAGGCGCCGGCAAGACGATCGTCCTGACCACGCACTTCATGGACGAGGCAGAACGCCTCGCCGGGCGCATCGCAGTCATGGATCATGGTGAGATCATCGCCGTCGATGCGCCGCGGGCGCTCATCGGGCGCTCGATCGAAGCGCAGGTCGTCGAGGTGTACGGCGAAGGGGTCGAGGTCTGGACGGCCGAGCAGGGCCGGCGGCTCGCCGATCGGGTCGAGGTAGCAGGCGAAACCGCGTTCTGTTACTGCCACGACGCGACGGCACTCCTCGAGTCGCTGAACGCCCGGCCCAACCTGCGCGCGCTGAAACGCGCGGCGAATCTCGAGGATGTCTTCATCAAGCTCACTGGCCGCGACATCCGGGACTGACGCCGTGAACTTCCGCTCCCTGCATCTCGTGCGGCGCAACTTCCTCGTGTGGCGCAAGCTCATGGTGTCCTCCCTCATCGGCAATCTCGCCGATCCGTTCATCTACCTGATAGGTCTCGGTTTCGGGCTCGGTGCGTTCGTGCCGAAAATGGCCGACGTGCCGTACATCAACTTCCTGGCGGGCGGCATGATCTGCTACAGCACGATGAACAGCGCCTCGTTCGAAGCGCTGTATTCGGCGTTCACCCGGCTGAAGATCCAGCGCACCTGGGAAAGCATCCTGTACGCGCCGATGACCATCCGCGACGTCGTGGTCGGCGAATGGCTGTGGGCGGCGCTCAAGAGTACGCTGTCCGGCAGCGCGATCCTCGCGGTGATGTACGCACTCGGCATCGCGCACGGCGTGCGGCCGCTCGTGGCGCTGCCGGTGGTATTGCTGGTGGGTCTTGCGTTCGCCGGGCTCGCGCTCGTGGTCACCGCGCTCGCCAAGTCCTACGATTTCTTCGTCTTCTATTTCACGCTGCTGGTCACGCCCATGATGTTCGTCTCGGGCGTGTTCTTTCCGGCCAGTTCGCTCCCTGCGCCGGTGCAGGCAATCGCCGCCGCGCTCCCGCTGTCGCACGCCGTGGCGCTCGCACGCGGCATCACCCTCGGCACCCCGCTGCCGCACGCCGCGCTCGACGTGGCGGTGCTCGCGGTTTACGGGCTCTGCGGCGTGGCGGTCGCCGCGACGCTCGTGCGGCGCCGCATGATGAGCTGAGCGTCCCGCAGCCGCGCGGCGCTGCGGGTGGTGCTGGCAGTCCGAATCGAACGGACGACCTGCCGCTTACAAGGCGGCTGCTCTACCAACTGAGCTATGCCAGCATGGCAATCGGGCATTCTAAGAAGGCCGCTAGCGCGCCACAACCGCACCGTTCGCCTGGGGTGCGGCGGTATCC
>JBAVOB010000346.1:0-3189 GCA_049691655.1 Steroidobacteraceae bacterium
GTGCCAAGACCGTTCAGCTCGCGGATCAGGCGCTGGGGCGCGTGGAAGCGCGCGGCCACGCTTGCGACGGAATCGCCGCGCCGCGCGAGGTAGTGCGCGACGCGCATGCGCTCATCGGGCGTGAGCAGGGCGAGGTTCTGGCGGAACTGGTCGGCCGAATCGTTCGGCAGCAGCAGGAAGTGCGGCCCCGCGGGGTCGGTCGCCGACCGGTGGTACGCGGGGTTGAGCTCGAAGAGTTCTTCCGGGGTGATGCCGGCGAGCTCCGCGGCGAGCTTGAGATCGATCTGGCCGCCGGTCTCGACGCGCGTGAAGTAAGACTCGTCCGGAATGGGCCCGAAGGCGATGCCGTAGCTGGCCGGGTCCGCCACCAGGCGGCGCATCGCAAGGAGCTTCGGCACGTAGGCGCGCGTCTCGGCGGGCAGCTTCAGGCTCCAGAAATCGATGGGCCGGCCGGCGGCCCGGTTCACCCGGACGGCGTGTGCGACGCAGGCCTCCCCGCAGTTGTAGCCGGCGACCGCGAGCAGCCAGTCGCCGTCGAACCGATCGTGCATGTACTGCAGGTAATCGAGGGCCGCGCGCGTCGATTCGACCACGTCGCGCCGCCCGTCATACCACCAGTCCTGCTTCAGGCCGAAACGCGAGCCGGTGCCGGGCACGAACTGCCAGAGCCCCGAGGCCCGCGAGGACGAATAGGCATAGGGTTCGAACGCGCTCTCCACCACCGGCAGCAGTGCGAGCTCGAGCGGCATGCCGCGCGTTTCCGCGTCGCTGACGATCTGGTAGAGGTAGAGCTCGGCGCGACTGAACACGCGCTCCAGGTACTCGGGATTGTTGGCGTACCAGGTGGCCTGGGAGTCGATGGCGCGGCGATCCTCGTCCTCGAGCCGGAACCCCGAGCGGATGCGGTCGAAGAGGTCGAAACGGGCCACCGGCGCAGTCGCGGCCGGAAGGGGTACCGCCTGTAGCGGCGGCTCGGCCGGGGCCGCGCCGGGTGGCAGGACCGAGGAGGAAGTCGCCTCGGCAGGGCCGGGGACGTCTGCAGCTATCGACGCGGGCGATGTGCCTCCCACCGGTGTCGAGTCGACCCCGGACACCTCGTGAGCGGGCGCCGGTGGGCCGGAGGCAATCGGGGGCGCGATGGGCCCATCCGTCGGGCGGGGCGGCGCGGTGGCGCAGCCGCTCGCGAGCATGCCCGCCAGCAGCGCCACGGTCCAACCCGCTTGGTGACCGCGTGCAATCGTCAAACGGCACCCCTGGTTGAGCTGGAGGATTCGAAGGCGAAACGCAGCGTGCTACCGTACGCGGCGCGCCGGGTCACCCCGACTGCTCCCGGACCATACTCCGGCAGCGGGTCGTATTTAAGCGGTAAGTTCACAAAATTGCTACCCTTTTTGACCGAGGACCCTACCCGAATGCCGCAGCAGACTCCGGTGGCCGACGCCTGGCAGGATGGCGCCCTGGGCCGCGCCCTGGTGGCCGCGGAGGCGAGCCTGCTCGCCGAGGCCTATCAGGACGTGTTCGGGTGGGAATCGTTGCAGCTCGGCACCTGGGGTCCGGCCGCAACGCTGCTCGGCGGCAGCCGCACGCGGCGCCAGACGATCATCTCCGGCAGTCCGCGGGCCGCGAGGCAAACCCCCGAGGGCGCACCGGCGAACGGCGGGTCCGAGGACGGTGCCGGGGCGGGCCCGTCGCTGGTCGTTGCGCGTCTCACGCAGCTCCCCGTGGCCAATGCCTCGGTCGACGCTGTCGTCCTGCCGCATACGCTCGAATTCGAGCCCGACCCTTATGCGCTGGTCCGCGAGGCGGATCGGGTGCTGGCCGGGGAAGGGCAGCTGATCGTGCTCGGTTTCCGGCCGTTCAGCCTCTGGGGCCTGCGTGCCGCGGTGGCGCGCGCCGGGTTCCCGCCGGGTCTGCGCCGGCTCCTGCCGCTGCGCCGCCTGCGCGACTGGCTCGAGCTCCTCGGCTACGAAATCGTCGAGACGCGTCCCTATCTCTACCACCCGCCCTGGGGCGAGCCGCGGGCCGACGCCATCGGCCGTGCGCAGTTCCTGCGCCGCGGAATTCTCAACGCGCTGCCCGCCGGGGCGTACCTGCTCAAGGCGCGCAAGCGCGTCTACACGCTGACACCGATTCGGCCGCGCTATCGCGAGACGCGCAAGATCCTCGGCGGGCTGGTCGAACCGACCCCGCGCAGGCCCTCGTGACCGCGGCGCCGGCGAAGCGCGGCGCGCGCGACCACGCCCGAGTCGTCGAGATCCACACCGATGGCGCGTGCCGCGGCAATCCCGGCCCCGGGGGCTGGGCGGCGCTGCTGTCGACGGGCGGGACCGAACGCGAACTCGCCGGCGCCGAACTCGACACGACCAACAACCGGATGGAGCTCACGGCGGTCATCCGTGCGCTCGAAGCGCTGAAGCGCCCGGTGCGGGCGCGCCTCTACACCGACTCGCAGTACGTGCGCACCGGTATCACGGAGTGGCTCGTCGCCTGGAAGGCGCGGGGCTGGCGCACGGCGGACCGCAAGCCGGTGAAGAATCGCGACCTGTGGGAGCAGCTGGAAGCGCTCGCGGCGCGCCACGAGATCGAGTGGCACTGGGTGCCCGGACACGCCGGCGTGCCGGGGAACGAGCGCGTGGATGAACTCGCCAATCGCGCGATCGACGCGCTCGTCCGGTAAACTGCCCGCCGCATGCGCCAGATCATTCTCGATACCGAGACCACCGGCCTCGAGCCCGCCGCGGGCCACCGCATCATCGAGATCGGCTGCATCGAGCTCGTCAACCGGCGCATCACGGGGAGCACGTTTCACCGCTACCTCAATCCTGAGCGCGACATCGACGAGCGCGCGCTCGCGGTGCACGGCCTCACGCGCGCCCAGCTCGAGAAGGAGGCGAAGTTCGCCGAGATCGTGCGCGAGCTGCTCGAGTTCGTGAGCGGCGCGGAACTGGTGATTCACAACGCCGCCTTCGACATCGGGTTCCTGAACGCCGAGCTCGAACGGCTGGCGGAGGCGCCGCAACCGATCGAGGCGCTGTGCCGCATCGTGGATTCGCTCGCGCTGGCGCGCTCGCTCCACCCCGGACAGCGCAACAGCCTCGATGCCCTGGCGCGGCGTTACAGCGTCGATGCCTCGAAGCGCGACCTGCACGGGGCGCTCCTCGATGCGCGGATTCTCGCGGACGTGTATCT
>JBAVOB010000347.1:0-10760 GCA_049691655.1 Steroidobacteraceae bacterium
GTACTCGCGCGCAAGCGTGCATCGCCGGCCGGCCGCGCGCCGGCGCACTAGGCTCAGCCGGGCTGGCGGGCGCCCGCGGCGAACGGCGCTCGCGACTCGAACGTCTGGCGCACCTCGCCGTCCTGCACCCGCTCCTGGTAGCGACCGCCCGTGTACGCACCGACGACGCGGCGCCAGAAGCTGACGGCGACCGGATTGCGGACGTACTCCGTGATCTCCCAGTGACCCGCGAACCGGTTGAGGATCAGCTGAACCGCGCGCTCGCCGTAGCCACGCCGCCGGTGCGCTCGCGCGATGAAGAACTCGGCCATGCGGTACGTGACTGCGCCGCCGCTACCCGCGGAGTTCCATGCGACCATGGCAAAACCGACCGGTTGCAACGACTGCAGTATCAGCAGCGGCACGGCGCTGCGGTCGGAGAACCAGCGCGATAGCTGGTCGGGCTCGCGGTGCCCGACTTCGCCGAGCGCGGGGAATACCCCGGTATTGAGCGGTGCGAGATCCTCGAGGTAATCGCGGTACACGCGTTCCATCCAACGCCGATCCTCGAGCGTCGTTCGCGCATCGCGCACGCTGACTGTCACCCAGTCACCTCGAGCCTATGGCCAACGTATTGCCACCGCCGTGAAAGGCACGGCCCGAGCAGATCGCTGACCTGCCCGGGCCGTGGTGTGAGCCTCGTGGCTCGCGACAAGTAACTCGAAAGAATTACTGCTTCTTCATCGCGTCGGCAGCAGCCTTGGCAGCGTCGCCCGCAGCCTTGGCAGCATCGCCTGCGGCAGTCGCCGCATTGCCCGCAGCACCCGCAGCGTTCTGCATCGCGGTGGCGGCATCGCCAGCGGCAGGAGCCGCAGCCGTCGCAGCCGCATCACCTGCAGCCTTGGCAGCGTCGCCCGCAGCTGTCGCCGCAGTGCTCGCCGCGCCCGCTGCGTTCTGCATCGCGGAGGCAGCATCCGTTGCGGTCTGTGCGGCACCCTGCATGGCGGAAGCCGCGTCGGTGGCCGTGCTGGCCGCTTCCTGCTTGGCGCAAGCGGTCATCGCGAGCGCCGCCACAACGGCGCTAAGTACAATTGTCATTTTCATCGATCGATACCCCGGGAAAAGCTGAGTGAGAGTTAAGTCGACTTGATGCAACAAACTAGTTTGTCCCGCGATTCGTATCGCGGTGGCGAATTCTAGCAGCGCGCCGCCGGCAATTGGAACTCGATGAAGGGCTACTGTCTGCGCGCCGCGACAGTGCCGCGAAGCCGAGTCGCTCCGGACGCGGGCGCTCCACGGCCGACCCGCTCCCGGGTCGGCTGTCAGGCGTATGTCGTTTTTCAACCACACTTCTCGGGCACGGCGCCACGCCGTTGGCGCGTAGAATCCCTCCCTTCAGCCCGCGGATGCCCGTAGTGATACACCCCTCGAGCCCAATGGCCGAGCTTTACCCCGCGCACCTCGGCGAGGTGGTCCGTCGCACTGCCGCAGCCCTCGCCGCGACCGGCTACGAGGGCCTCCTGGTCCACTCAGGCGTGCCGCCGGCACTGTTCCTCGACGATCAGGACTACCCTTTCAAGGTGCAGGCACCCTTTAAGGTCTGGTTGCCGCTGACCGGTGTGCCCGACTGCTTCGTCTACTTCAGCCCGGGGTCGCGGCCGCTGCTGCTGTTTCACCAGCCGGTCGATTACTGGTTCAAGCCCGCCGCGGTGCCCGACGCCTACTGGGTGCGGGAATTCGACGTGCGGGTCGTCGCCACGCGCGCAGCGGCTCGCCTGGCGCTGCCGCAGGACCTGCGGCACGTGGCGTTCATCGGCGAGCCGTTCCCGGAGCTGCAGGCCTTCGGTGTCGACGCTATCAATCCGCAGCCCCTGATCGCCCGGCTTGACCACCCGCGGGCCCGCAAGACTGCTTTCGAGCTTGAGAGCCTGCGCGAGGCGAGCCGGATCGGTGCGCGCGGACATGCCGCCGCGGCCGCCGCCTTTCACGGCGGCGCGTCGGAACTCGGGATCGAGCTCGCTTTTCTCGAAGCAACCGGACTGCGCGAACAGGAACTACCTTACAACCCCATCATCGCGCTCAATGCGGGCGGGGCCGTGCTGCACTACCAGCTGCTCGAGCGCGAGCCGCCGCCCGAGCGCCACTCGCTGCTGATCGATGCCGGGGCGGAGGTAGCGGGCTACGCGAGTGACATCACGCGTACCTATTCGTATCGCGACAGCGACTTCGCGGACCTCATCGGGCAGCTCGATGGCGTGCAGCAGGCGCTGTGCGATCGCGTGCGCGCGGGCGTCGACTGGCGCGACCTGCACGTCGCGGCACACCGCTTGATCGCCGGGCTCCTCAGGGACGCGGACATCATCCGCGCCGATGTCGATGCGGCGATCGACACCGGTATCACGACCGTATTCTTCCCGCACGGCCTCGGCCATCTGCTCGGGCTGCAGGTGCATGACGTTGCCGGGCGTGCGCGCGGCCCGGAAGGGGGCGAGATCCCGCGGCCCGATGGACATCCGTACCTGCGCCTCACGCGCATCCTCGAACCGGGCTTCGTCGTCACGGTGGAGCCAGGCGTGTATTTCATCGACCAGCTGCTCGCAGCCGCTCGCGACGACGCGCGCGGGCGTGCGATCAACTGGACCCGGGTGGATCAGCTGCGCAAGTTCGGCGGGATCCGCATCGAGGACAATGTCGTCGCGCTCGAGAAGGGCTGCGAGAACCTCACGCGCGACGCGTTTCGAGCGCTGTCGAGCTGATCAGGCCGACCGCGCTCGCAAACCGGTGGGCAGACAGGACGCCGGCCCGCCGGCGCGAACGGCCGGACGGAGCCGCTGCGCGGCCCCGTCCGGCACATCATGGACAGCCTCAGCGCCTCGCGAGGAGATTGCGGATCTCCTCGAGCAGCACTTCGGACTTTGGCGGCGGCGGCGGCGCAGCGGCCGGGTCCGGCTTCTTTAGCTTGTTGAGACCCTTGATGGCAATAAAAATCACGATCGCGATGACCAGGAAGTCGAACACCGTCTGCGCGAACGAACCGTACTTCAGCAGCACGTCCTTGCCGTCGGCTCCCGCGCCGAGGTTCATGGCGAGATCGGTAAAATTCACGCCTCCCAGCAATTTGCCGATCGGCGGCATGATCACATCACCCACGAGCGATGACACGATCTTGCCGAACGCGCCGCCGATGATGACGCCGATCGCCAGGTCGACGACCGGCCCTTTCATCGCGAATTCCTTGAATTCAGCTCCCATACCCATGTGCAGATCTCCTAGAGGTTCCCTGTTGGATTTAAGCCGGCCATTTCCGCGCCGGTGCGCAAGCGTAGGCTAATCAGACGCCGACAAGCAATCGCCGACGCTACCGGTCTCCCGTCGAGACTGTCTCTTCAGGCCGCGGAAACGCGCGACGCCGCGGCGCGTTACGCCGGCTCGTGCGTCGCAGCGAACGCGGCCAGCCAGCGTTCAGCCCGCTGTGGCTTTCTTCGCGCGTTTCGGCCGGGCAGCGGCTTTCGCCGCCGGCGCCGACTTGCCTGCCGCCTTCTTCCTGGGTTTCGCCGTTTCTTTCGGTGGCTGCGCCGCGGCAGCCGGGGCCGCGGATTCGACCAACTGCACCAACGCCATTTCGGCCGAGTCGCCGGGCCGCGGCATCATGCGCAGGATTCTCGTGTACCCGCCCGCCCGCGTGCGGAAGCGCGGCCCGAGATCCGCGAACAGCTTCGTCACTACCTGCACGTCCCGCAACCGCGAGAAAGCCAGCCGCCGGCGCGCTTCGCTGTCCGTCTTGGCGAGCGTGATGAGGGGCTCGACGACACGGCGCAGTTCCTTCGCCTTCGGTACCGTGGTCCGAATGGTCTCGTAGCGCAGCAGCGCCACGCTCATGTTGCGCAGCAGCGCATGCCGATGCGGACTGTTGCGGGAGAGCTGGCGCCCCGAAAGCTGGTGTCTCATGTCAGATGGCCCGCTCTTCTTCGTGCTTCAGCCCGGCCGGCGGCCAGCCCTCGAGCCGCATGCCGAGCATCAGGCCGTGGCTCTGCAGCACTTCCTTGATCTCGGTGAGTGACTTCTTGCCGAGGTTCGGCGTGCGCAGCAGCTCGACCTCGGTGCGCTGCACGAGATCGCCGATGTAATGAATGTTCTCCGCCTTGAGGCAGTTGGCGCTGCGCACCGTGAGTTCGAGCTCGTCGACCGGCCGCAACAGGATCGGATCGAACTGCATCTCGGAGACCTTGGCTGCCGCCTCTTCCTCGCCCTGCAGGTCCACGAACACCGACAACTGGTCCTTGAGGATGGAACCGGCGCGGCGAATCGCCTCCTCGGCGTCGATCGTGCCATTCGTCTCGATGTCGATGACGAGCTTGTCGAGGTCGGTGCGCTGCTCGACGCGGGCGGCATCGACCGAGTAGGTCACCTTGCGCACCGGGGAGAACGACGCATCGAGCTGCAGCCGGCCGATCGGGCGGCTCTGCTCCTCGAACGCCGCGCGCTGCGCAGCGGGGCGATAGCCGCGGCCACGCTCGATGCGCAGCAACATGTTCACTTCGCCGGCCTTCGTCAGGTTCGCAAGCACCAGGTCAGGATTCACGATCTCGATGTCGTGGTCGGTCTGGATATCGCCGGCCGTCACCGGACCCGGGCCCTTCTTGTGCAGCCGCAGCTCGGCCGTGTCGCGCGTGTGCATGCGGATCGCGACGGCTTTCAGGTTCAGCAGCACGTCGACGACGTCTTCCTGCACGCCTTCCATGCTGGTGTATTCGTGCAGCACGCCGTCGATCTCCACTTCGGTGATGGCCGCTCCCGGCATCGACGAGAGCAGCACGCGCCGCAGCGCATTGCCGAGCGTGTGTCCGAAACCGCGCTCAAACGGCTCGATCACCACGCGTGCCTGGCGGGGCGCGACGGGTTGAACCTTCACCACACGGGGCTTCAGAAATTCCGAGACTGATCCTTGCATTTGCACTTCACCTTGCCTGCACGGCGCAGGCCAAATATTCCGGTTATCGGGCTGGCCGCCGGACCCGAGATCCGGCCACCCCTATGGAGCCTTACTTCGAATAGAGCTCGACGACGAGGTTCTCGTTGATGTCCGGCAGGACGTCGTCCCGTCCCGGCACCGTCTTGAACACGCCGCTCATCTCCTTGTCATTTACTTCCACCCAGTCGGGGAAGCCGACCTGCGCCGCGATCGCGAGCGCGCTCTGTATGCGCAGCTGCTTCTTCGCCTGCTCGCGAATGACGATCTTGTCGCCGGCCGACGCCTGGTACGAGGGAATCGTGACGACCGCACCGTTCACCACGACCGCCTTGTGCGAGACCAGCTGGCGCGCTTCCGAGCGCGTCGCGGCGAAGCCCATGCGGTACACGACGTTATCGAGTCGCGATTCGAGCAGCTTCAGCAGCGTCTCGCCGGTTGCGCCTGGCCGGCGCGCGGCTTCCTTGTAGTAGTTGCGGAACTGGCGCTCGAGCACGCCGTACATGCGGCGCAGCTTCTGCTTCTCGCGCAGCTGCAGGCCGTAGTCCGACAGCCGCTGGCGACGCTCGCTCTTCAGGCCGCCGGGCGGCACCGACAGCTTGCACTTGCTCTCGAGCGGCTTGACCCCGCTCTTGAGGAACAAGTCTGTGCCCTCGCGCCGCGAGAGCTTGCATTTCGGACCGATATAACGCGCCATGATTTCCCCTGGTGTGCTGTTGCCGGCGTCAGACCCGGCGCTTCTTCGGCGGACGGCAGCCGTTGTGCGGGATCGGCGTCACGTCGGCGATGCTGGTGATCTTCAGCCCGCAGTTGTTGAGCGCCCGCACCGCCGATTCGCGGCCCGGGCCGGGCCCCGCCACGCGCACCTCGACGTTCTTCACGCCATGCTCCTGGGCCGCGACACCGGCCTTCTCGGCGGCGACCTGCGCGGCGAACGGGGTGCTCTTGCGCGAGCCGCGAAAACCGCAGCCGCCGGAGGTGGCCCACGAGAGCGTGTTGCCCTGCCGATCGGTGATGGTGACGATCGTGTTGTTGAACGACGCATGCACGTGCGCGATCGCATCAAGCACGTTCTTGCGCGCCTTTTTCGGCTTCTTCGCGGCGGCCGCGGCCGCAGCACCTGCGGCGGCTCCGGTCGTGGCGCCGCTGCCGGCGCCCGTCTGCGGTGATTGAGTCTTCGGTTCAGCCATTGTGTACCTTCCGCGTTAGATCTTGCCCGGCGGGGCATTCAGCTTCACCGCCTGCTTGCGCGGACCCTTGCGGGTGCGCGCGTTGGTGCGCGTGCGCTGCCCGCGCACGGGCAGTCCCTTGCGATGCCGCATGCCGCGCCAGCTGCCGAGATCCATCAGGCGCTTGATGTTCATCGAGACCTCGCGCCGCAGGTCGCCCTCGACGGCGAACTTGGAGATCTGCGCGCGGATCGCGGTGACTTCGGCTTCCGTCAGGTCCTTCACCTTGGTGTGCGGGTCGACGCCCGCGACCGCGCAGCATTCACGCGCGCGATTGCGGCCCACGCCGTAGATCTGCGTAAGCCCGATCCACACATGCTTGTTCATCGGGATGTTGATGCCCGCAATTCGTGCCATATCGCTTCCCCGCAGCCGCGCAGATGCGCGGCGACTTTCGCCTGTAACTGTCTACCGGACCCCTGCCGTCAACCCTGCCGCTGCTTGTGGCGCGGATCCTTGCAGATCACGTACACCACGCGCCGCCGACGCACGATCTTGCAGTTCTTGCAGATCTTCCGGACCGACGGACGAACTTTCATTACCTCGACTCCTCGCGAACTCAGGACTGCGGCGCGCCGCTGCGACCGTAGCCGAGCAGATTCGCCTTCTTGAGCAGCCCCGGATACTGGTGTGACATCAGGTGCGCCTGCAGCTGCGACATGAAGTCCATCGCTACCACCACTACGATCAGGAGCGAAGTGCCCCCGAACTGAAACGGCGCGCCCTGCGACGAAATCAGGAACTCGGGCAGCAGGCAGACGCCGGCGACATACGCCGCGCCCCAGAGTGTCAGGCGGGTGAGTACCTTGTCGATGTACTCGCCGGTCTGCTGCCCTGGACGAATGCCCGGAATAAACGCACCCGATTTCTTCAGGTTGTCCGCCGTGTCGCGCGAGTTGAACACCAGCGCCGTGTAGAAGAAGCAGAAGAAAATGATCAGCGCCGCGTACAGCACCAGGTGCAGCGGCTGGCCATAGCCGAGCGAGGCCGCGATGTTCTGCATCCAGGTGCCGAACGCACCCGGATTCGCGGTGCCGAAGAAGCTCGCGATGGTCGCCGGGAACAGCAGCAGGCTCGAGGCGAAGATCGGCGGGATGACGCCCGACATGTTCAGCTTGAACGGCAGGTGGCTCGACTGGCCCTGGTAGAGGCGCCGACCGACCTGGCGCTTGGCGTAGTTCACGGTGATGCGCCGCTGCGCGCGCTCGACGAACACGCAGAAAGCCGTGACGCCGAGCACCAGGATCACGAGCAGCAACGCGAACGGTCCCGCGAGCTCGCCGGTATTCACCTGGTCGATCGTGCGGCCGACCGCGCCCGGCAGTCCCGCAACAATGCCGGCCAGGATGATCATCGAGATGCCGTTGCCGACACCGCGCTCCGTGATCTGCTCGCCGAGCCACATGAGGAACAGCGTGCCGGTCGTCATGGTGATCGTCGCGGTGAGCAGCCACTGCCAGCCGCCAGCGAGTACCATGCCGCCGTTCTGCAGCGCGATTGCCGCGCCGAAGGACTGGAACAACGCGAGCACCACGGTGCCATAGCGGGTGAGCTGAGTAAGCCGGCGCCGGCCGGATTCGCCTTCCTTGCGGTATTCCATGAAGCTCGGCAGCACCATCGAGAGCATCTGCACGATGATTGATGCCGAGATGTACGGCATCACACCCATTGCAAAGATCGACAGGCGCGAAAGCGCGCCGCCCGAGAACATGTTCACGATGCCGAGGATGGTGCTCGCCTGGTCGCTGAAGAACTTGGCCACCGCCTCCGGGTCGATTCCCGGCACCGGGATGAACGTCCCGATGCGGTACACGACCAGCGCGCCGATCAGGAAGAAAATCCGGCTGCGAATCTCGCCGTAGCGGGTCGCCTCGCCGAGGATGGTCGCCGGGTTGCTGAGGGGAGTCTCTGCCACGCGTGTCAGTCCTCGACCTTGCCGCCAGCCGCGACGATCGCGGCCTTCGCGCCCTTGGTGGCCAGCACGCCCTTGAGCGTGACTGCTTTCTTGATCTCGCCGGACAGCACGACCTTCGCCCGCTCGGCGCAGGCCGGCACCACGCCCGCCTTCTTGAGTGCCGCGAGATCGACGACCGTCGCATCCACCTTGGCGAGTTCGCCGAGGCGCACCTCGGCACGCGTCATCTTGAGCCGCGAGCGGAAGCCAACCTTCGGCATGCGGCGCTGCAGCGGCATTTGGCCGCCTTCGAATCCGACCTTGTGATAGCCACCCTTGCGGGCGCGCTGTCCCTTGACGCCGCGCCCACAGGTCTTGCCCTGTCCGGCCGATGCGCCCCGGCCGACACGTCGTCGGGGCCGTCGGCTTCCAGCGGCGGGCTTCAGCGTATTGAGTCGCATGGCTTGGTCCTTCAACCGACGTTCTCGACCTTGATCATGTGGGAGGCTGCGCCGATCATTCCGCGATTCTCCGGCGTATCGGCGACGACGACGCTCTGATGAGGACGGCGCAGGCCCAGGCCGCGCGCGCTCGAGGCGATGTGGCGCAGCTGCCCCGCCAGGCTCTTCTCGAGCGTCACCTTGATCCGCTTGCCGGTCGGCTTGTGCGTGTGTGGCTGCGCCATATTCAGGTTCCCAGGATTTCGTCGAGCGTCTTGCCGCGCTTCGCCGCGATTTCGTCCGGCGAGCGCACCGCCGACAGCGCGCTGATCGTCGCGCGCACCACGTTGATCGGATTGCGCGAGCCGTAACTCTTGGCGAGGACGTTGCGCACGCCGACGCACTCGAGCACCGCGCGCATGCCACCGCCCGCGATGACGCCCGTACCGTCCGAGGCGGGCTGCATCAGCACGCGGGTCGAACCGTGCGAACCCTTGATGGCGTAATGCAGCGTATCGTTGCGCAGCGCGACGTTGATCATGTTCTTGCGCGCAGCCGCCATGGCCTTCGAGATCGCGACCGGCACTTCGCGCGCCTTGCCGAACCCGAATCCCACGCGACCCGCGCCGTCGCCCACCACGGTCAGGGCGGTGAAGCCGAACTGGCGGCCACCCTTGACGACCTTGGCGGTACGATTGACTGCGACGAGCTTCTCGAGAAACTCGTCGGCCGGTTGTGGTTTGTCGACTCGCGCCATGCTCAGAACTCCAGGCCCGCTTCACGCGCGGCATCGGCCAGCGCCTTGACGCGGCCGTGATATTGAAAACCGGAACGGTCGAAAGAAACCTTGGTGATGCCCGCCGCCTTCGCGCGCTCCGCGATCGAGCGACCGACGGCCTTCGCCGCCTCGATGTTGCCCGTGCTCTTGAGCCCCTTGACGACGGCTTCCTGCACGGTGGAAGCCGCAACCAGGACCTTCGCGCCGGTCGCATCGAACAGCTGCGCGTACATGTGCCGCGGCGTGCGGTGCACGGTCAGGCGCGCGACGCCCAGCGGGCGGATGCGCGCCCGGGTCTTCACTGCACGGCGTTGCCGCCGCTCCTTTTTCGTGATTTTCATATGGTCACGGCCCCGGTTTACTTCTTCTTCCCTTCCTTGAGGGAAATCTGCTCGTCGCTGTAGCGCACGCCCTTGCCCTTGTAGGGTTCGGGCGGACGGATGTGGCGGATCTCGGCCGCGACCTGTCCGACCTTCTGCCGATCGATGCCACGGATCACGATTTCCGTCTGGCTCGGCGTCTCGATCCCGATGCCGTCGGGAATGGGGTAAGTCACCGGATGCGAGAAGCCGAGCGTCAGATTCAGCGTCTTCCCCTGCACCGCCGCGCGAAAACCTACGCCTACGAGGTCGAGCTTCTTCTCGTAGCCCCTGGAAACCCCAAGCACCATGTTCGCGAGATGCGCGCGCATCGCGCCCGCCGCGATGCGCACGGTGTCGCTTCCGTACTTGACCGCGAGCGACTTGTCTTGCTGCTCGACCGTCACGCCCGCGTGCAGCGCAAGCGTGAGCGCGCCCTTGGCGCCCTTGATCGTGACCGCGCCGCCCGCGACGCTCGCGGTGACGCCCTGCGGCAGATCGATGATTCTCTTGGCTACGCGCGACATTCGCTTGCTTCCGGTTGATCCATGCGCGCCGCGTCAGGCCACGATGCAGAGCACTTCGCCGCCCTGCCCGATGGCACGCGCTTTCGCATCCGTCATCACGCCGCGCGGCGTAGAGACGATCACGGTGCCCATGCCGCCAAGCACTTTCGGCAGCTCGTCCTTGCCGCGGTAGATGCGCAACCCGGGCTTGCTCACGCGCTCCAGGCGGTCGATGACCGGCCGGCCCTCGAAGTACTTGAGCTCGACCGTCAGTTCGGGCTTGCGCGTCTCGCCGTCCACATGAAAGTTGGCGATGTAGCCCTCGTCCTTCAGCACCTGGACGATCGCGGTCTTCAGGCGCGAGGCAGCCATCTTCACCTCGGGCTTGCGCGCCACTTGTCCGTTGCGGATACGGGTCAGCAGGTCGGCGATGGGATCGGTCATGCTCATGCGGCGGCCCTCACCAGCTCGCCTTGGTCAGGCCCGGAATCTCGCCGCGGCTCGCAACCTCGCGGATCTTGACGCGCGCGAGGCCGAACTTGCGGTAGACGCCGCGCGAGCGCCCGGTGATCGCGCAGCGGTTGCGGCCGCGCGTCGGGCTGGCAT
>JBAVOB010000348.1:0-17149 GCA_049691655.1 Steroidobacteraceae bacterium
ACCCACCAGATGGAGTAACTAGCGAGGTAGAACCCTGGCGGCCAGGCAAAATCGGCCCGTGCAACCGCTGGCACAGCAACCAGTGATGCTAGAAGAGTACGCACACCAAACTTCATGGCGCCTAACGTCTGCGTTGAGCGCCCGGCGGGGATGGGTTCAGGCGAGCGGACGGCGCAAGTTTTCGAGCGCGCTGGACGCGAGCCTGCACAGCCCTCAATCCGGAGCGCTCGAACGCGTAGTTAGATCGCATTGTGGAACGAGTAGATTGCTTGCCCATGCTCATCGGTAACCAGCCATAGAGCCCTGCTCCGCACCACACACGGGTTGGATGCGTCGTCGGGCTCAAAGCCAGATCCCATGGCACCCAGGCGAACGAGCTCATGGGTGATCGCGGCATTTCGGAGCACGTGTAGCGCCTGTAGATGGTTCTCGCGGTTAAGCATGGGGGGCCGACTGAACCACTCGCCGCGGAGCCGCCCGTACGTGCCATGCACCGTGAAAATCTTGCACCCACCAAGATATGGGTCGCCCTTTGCTTCCGCGGTCGGCTGCACAGTAAACGTGTATGAGGTGCCGTCCATTTCCACTGAAAGGACGCGAACCGGCGAATCTGTGCCACCGGCCCATACCGAGTGGCAGAGCGCCAGACCCGTGGCAGCAAGAAACGTGGCACAGCGATTCATGTGATCTAACTTTGATTTATCTGTAATTCTGAGGAGGATATATCGCGCCAAATCGATCGTATAGTCTGGTGGCGGGCAGGGTAACTTGTTGTTAATCATGAGGACATGGGGGAGATTGGCGGTATCGGGGGGTCGATAAGTAGCCGCACTGGACCGGAGGGGTTACTCGCGGCTTCGCGGCGCACACTGCGCGCCCGGTATGTCAGCTACCGCACGGAGAAAGCGTACCTGTTCTGGGTCCGCCGCTTTACGCGCTTTCACGCCGGGATTGCGCCGAAAGCCTGGGGCGCGGATCACGTCGAGCAGTTTCTGACACACCTGGCCGTGGATCTGAAGGTCTCGCCGTCGACGCAGAATCAGGCACTGAGTGCGTTGCTCTTTCTGTTCCGCCATGTGCTGAAGCAGGAACTGCCCTGGCTCGACAAGGTCGTCCGCGCCAAGCGGCAGAAGCGCCTGCCGGTCGTGCTGTCGCGGACCGAGGTGCGCGACGTGCTGGCGCGCTTGTCCGGCACGCCATGGCTGATCGCGAGTCTGCTCTATGGCAGTGGGCTGCGGCTGCACGAGGGACTCGCCATTCGGGTGAAGGACATCGATCTGCAGCGCGGCGAAATCGTCGTCCGCGACGGCAAGGGTGGCAAGGATCGGATGACGACCTTGCCGGATACCCTGCGCGCGCCGCTTCAGGTGCATCTCGGGAAGCTCCGCCAGTGGTACGAAGCAGAGCGGCGCGCGAATCGGCCCGGTATTTCTCTGCCCGATGCGCTGGCCCGCAAATACCCGCAGGCGTCCACTTCGTGGGCGTGGCAATACCTGTTCCCATCCGGGAAGCTGAGCGCCAACCCGCGCACCGGCGAGACGGCGCGGCACCACGTGCATCCAAAGACGGTGCAGACGGCCGTCGGGCGGGCGGTACGCCGCGCGGGCCTCGAGAAGCCCGCGAGCTGTCACACGTTCCGCCACTGCTTCGCGACGCACCTGCTCGAGAATGGCTATGACATCCGCACGGTACAGGAGCTGCTCGGGCACAGCGACGTGAAAACGACGATGATCTACACGCACGTGCTCAATCGCGGTGGCCGCGGCGTGCGCAGTCCGCTTGACTAGCCGGCCGTCAGCGGCCCTCGCGCCCGATGAACTCGCGATCGGTGAGTGCGTCGAGGAAGGCGATCAGATCGTGCCGCTCCTCGCTGGTCAAATGGAACACCGCGAGTTTCGGCGCGGTGCCGCCGACCTGCTCGTAGTGGCGGATCACTTCATCGAGTGTCGCGAAGCGCCCGTCGTGCATGTAGGGCGCGGTGAGCGCGACGTTGCGCAACGTCGGAATACGCATCGGACGCGGGACTACGCCGTTGCGCGCGAAGGCGGGTGGGGCATGCGGGTGGCCGCGCTCGGTCCAGGCTCCCGTGAAATTGAACCCGCGGTGACAGTTCGCACAGCCTAGGCGCTTCGAATAGAAAAGCGCGAGCCCGTGTCTCGCGGGCTCATCGAGTGCCGCGTGATCGCCTTGGTAGACATAGCGGTCGAACGGCGAAGCGCCGGAGATCAGCGTGCGCTCGTACGCGGCGATGGCGCGAATCATATTCGGCAGGCTCGCGGCGGCCGGGTCGCTCGGGAAGGAGCCGCGAAACGCTTCGGCGTAGTGCGGATCGGCGCTCAGCATCGCGACCACGACGGATTGACGCCCGGCGAGCCCCATCTCGATCGGGTGCTCGTTGAAAAGAGGTTGTCGCATCTGCGCTTCGAGCGTCGTCACGCGCGGCGTGATCCAGCCGTAACTCGCGTTGTAGGCGACGTTGGTCAGCGTCATCGCGCCGCGCCGCATGGTGCCGCCGGTTGCACCGACTGCTCGCGCGCGACCATCGGTGAAGGCCCGCGCAGGATCGTGACAACTCGCGCAGCTGTAGCGGCCCGTGACCGACAGGCGCGTGTCGTGGAACAGTTCCCGGCCTAGCGCGACCTTTGCTTCCGACATCGGATTGTCGGCCGGCACGGCCGGGACCGGGAAGCCGCGGGGTAATGTCCACGAATAATCGCGAGTGCGATCAGGCGCGTTCTGCGGCGCGGGGGACACACCTGCGGCGAACGCGCCCGCGCCGGACACGCCCGCGGCCACTGCAGCAAACGCGAGGGCCGCGAGCGTCTTTGCGGCGACCTGAAGCGCCGCGGCGATCCTCACGATCGCCCGGCGCCGATCAGTGCCAGTTGGCGCCGGTTCCCGCAGGCGACAGGCCGGCGGTCTCTCCGGCGATCCGCATACGCTCGTCGATCCACTTGCCGAACTCATCGAGCGTCGCGGGTGTGAGATCGCCCGGCGTCGAGCGTCGCGCGCCCAGCCAGTCCTTCATGGCGCCGAGCAGTTGGTCGGCGAGCTTGCGATTGCTCGAGAACAGCGCGAGATAGGCGTCCTTCGCATCGTTGACCCGGCCGAGCCCGAGATAGGCGCGCCCGCGATACTCGATCGCGTCGGCGAACTGCGGGTTGAGTTTCAGCGCCGTGTTGTAGGCGTCGAGGGCATCCGGGTAGTTACCGAGATTGCGCAACGAGTAGCCGAGATAATTCCAGGCCTGATACATGTCGGGATTGAGATCCGTCGCCCGCTTGAACTGCTGCTGCGCGCGGCGGAAATTGTCCTGTGCGCGGTCCTGTGCCTTCTTCAGCTTGCCGGGGTCGGTGGCCTTGCTCGCCTCGGTGGCCGCATCGTCGGCCTTGCGGATCAACTTCACGCCGGCGTTGTAGGCATCGAGGGCCATGTCATCGGGAGAGCGCTCGGCCGGCGCCGAGGGCATGCTCATGGAACCGGTGCCATTGGCCAGGGCGGCAGCGCCGTTGAGCAGCCCAAGGACCAGTGCCACCAAGGCGCGGTGCCCGGTGCGTTGCAACAGCTGCATGATCGTCTCCCCCGTCGCGGATTGGGGAGCTATGCTGCACCGGTCTGGCGAGCGGGGCAATGGGAGCGCAGCGATGGTCGGGCGTCGGGTATTTCCAAGGAGTGCGACGGTACGCCTCGTGGCGTTGCTCGGGGCGGCAGCACTCGCCGCATGTGCAAGCCCGATCGTGCGGCAAGGTTCCGCGACCGCGCCGGACCTTGCCCAGGCGGAGCTCGCCTTCGCGCGCGCCGCCGCCGAGACCGACATGCGCAGCGCGTTCCTGCAGTTCCTGGCGCCCGATGCGACAGTTTTCGAGCCCGGACCCGTAAACGCGCACGACTTCTGGCAGAAGCAGGAACCGGATCCGGGACTGCTCGCGTGGTATCCGACGTTCGCGTTTGTCTCGGCCTCCGCCGATCTCGGGTACGACTTCGGTCCGTTTACTTACGGCAAGCGCGGCGCTGAACCGGAAGCCTTCGGTCAGTTCCTCTCCGTGTGGCGGCGCGAGGCTGGCGGCCCATGGCGCGTCGTCGTCGATGCGGGCACGGGTCACGCGAAGCCTGCGATTGTCGCGCCAAGACTCGAGTCGGTGAACGCTCGTCGCGCCACTCGCGCCGATCGGCCGCCGGGTGAATCCGTGGTCCTCGCCGAGGCGAAACTTACCGCACAGAGCGAGCGCGACGGCTATGAGTCTGCGGTGCGATCCGCACTCCGCGCGGACGGCTGGCGCTTTCGTTCAGGGCACGAACCGCTCGCGCCCGATGCCGCTGCGCTGCCGGCGGCGGAACAGCGCGGTGCCGCCCGCTTGTCAGTGATGGGCTCGGCGACCTCGGGCGCGCAGGATCTTGCATACGCGTACGGCGAGCTTACTGAAATCAGCACCGCGAAGCGCTACGCCTTCCTGCACATCTGGCGCGCGACGGATGGCAACTGGCGGTTGGCGGTAGACCGGCTATCGAGAATTCCCTAGCGCGGCGCGCGGGCGACGCGCAGCATCGGGTGCCGCGCGGCCCCGGGCGTTACGCAGTGCCTACCACTTGTTGCGCAGCTCGCGCAGCTTCACGAACACCGTTTTCGCATCCGGATGCTCGGGCAGGTCGGGGAACTTCCCGCGCAGGCGAGTGATGATTTGTGGATTCTGCAGCCTGAAGAATGCGTTGATGCGTTTTTCCTCGGCAAGCGTCGTCACGACGGTCTTTTCCGGCTCGCGATGCTGGTTGCGTTCGAGCATCGCGGACGCGTCGCGATTGCCCGGTTCACGGTCGAGCGTGAAACCGAGATTGCGGACGAGATACTCGTGCCCCGGGTACACGCGGGTCGAATCCGGGAGTCGGGCGAGCTGCTCGGCGAAGGTATCGTAGAGCCGCTCGGGCGAGCCACCGTTGTGGCAGTTGCCGGCGCCGGCATTGAAGAGGGTGTCGCCGCAGAAGAGCGCGGGCGAATCGCCGTGCGCGAGCAGGCAGACGTGCGCCATCGTATGCCCGGGCGTATCGAGGACCTCGAGCTCGACCGTGCTGCCGACGCGGATCACATCGCCTTTCTTCAGTCCCTGGTCGACGCCGCCGATGCGGCTGGCCGCGGCGGCATGCGCCAGCACCCGCGCGCCGGTCGCGCCGACGAGCCCCGTATTGCCGCCGGTGTGATCGAAATGCTCGTGAGTGTTCAGGATCTGCGTGATCTCGATATCGCGCGTCTTGGCGGCGTCGAGACATTTGCGCCACTCGAGCGGATCGACGGCGAGCGCCTCACCTGTCTCGCCGCAGGCGACGAGGTAGTGGAAATTGCGCAGCTCGTTCGCGGCCCAGATGCGTTCGATGATCATGTGGCTAAAGTAACCCCAATCCCCGGCGGGCGATAGCGCGGACCAGTAGAATGGATCGCATGCGCTTCGAAGTCGTTCCCGTCACGCCGTTCCAGCAGAACTGCTCCGTCGTCTGGTGCGAAGCAACTCGCCGCGCCGCGATCGTCGACCCGGGCGGCGATCTCGACCGGGTGCTCGCGGTGGTCGGCCGGGAGAAACTCACACTCGAGAAGATCCTGCTGACACACGCCCATATCGACCATGCGGGGGCGACGGCGGAGCTGTCGAGGCGTTACGGCCTGCCGATCGAGGGCCCGCACCGCGCCGATCTCTTCTGGATCGAGGGGTTGCCGCAACAGGCGCAGATGTTCGGGTTAGCGAGCGTCGACACCTTCATGCCGACCCGCTGGCTGGAGCAGGGCGATCGCGTGACGGTCGGCGGGGTCGAGCTGCAGGTCCGGCACTGTCCCGGCCACACGCCGGGCCACGTGATCTTCTTCGATGAACCGGACCGCTTCGCGATCGTCGGCGATGTGATCTTCGCCGGATCGATCGGCCGCACCGACTTCCCGCGCGGCGACTACGACACGCTGATCCGCTCGATCCGCGAGAACCTGTTTCCGCTCGGCGACGACGTGCGCTTTCTGCCGGGGCATGGCCCGATGTCCACGTTCGGCGCAGAGCGGCGCACGAATCCCTTCGTCTCCGACCGCGCGGTCGCGCAGCGGGCGCGCTAGCGCGCGAACACCTGCGTCGTCGGCAGGTAGTGATCGACGAGCAGCGCGAGGAATAGCCACATCAGGTAGGTGATCGAGAACCTGAATACGTGCATCGGCAAGGTCGAGCGCTGCGTCCGGTACATCTGCACGGCGTAATAAAGGAACATCGCGTTCAGCCCCAGGGCGGATGCGAGGTAGATCAGGCCGCTCATGCCGACGACGAAAGGCAGCAGCGTCACGATGCCGAGCAGGATCGTGTAGAGCAGCACCTGGAGCCGAGTGTGCGCGACGCCATGCGTGACGGGCAGCATCGGGATGCCGGCGCGCGCGTAATCGTCGCGCCGCGCAATCGCCAGCGCCCAGAAATGCGGGGGCGTCCATACGAAAACGATCAGGAACAGCAGCAGCGCGCTCGGGTCGATGCTGTTCGTGACGGCCGCCCAGCCGAGAACCGGAGGCGCGGCGCCAGCCGCTCCGCCGATGACGATGTTCTGGGGCGTCGCGCGCTTGAGCCACACCGTATAAATGACCGCGTAACCGATGAGCGAACCGAACGTCAGCACGGCGGTGAGCGTGTTGACGAGCAGCATGAGGATCGCCATCGAGGCGCTGCCGAGGACCGCCGCGAACACCAGGGCCTGCCGCGTCGACAGCCGGCCGCGTGGCAGCGGGCGGTGGCGGGTGCGCGCCATCTTTTCGTCGATGCGTCGATCGAGCACGTGGTTGAGCACGGCGGCACAACTCGCCGCGAGCGCGATCCCGAGGTTGCCCCACACGAGCGCGGCGAGCGGCGGCCAGCCGGGACTTGCGAGGAGCGCCCCGACGATCGCCGTGAACACGATCAGCATCACGACTCGCGGCTTCGCGAGCTCGAGGTAATCCCGCCAGTGGGTCGCCGTTGCGACGCTGACCGCCAGATGCGTATCGGGTGTCGACATTGCCGTTTGGAGCGCGGGCTGCGGACGGACAGGACGGGGGATACGAAGGGTAGCAGAATCCGCCGGAACCGGGTCGCGCCGCGGCCGCTCAGCTGGGGCGCAGGCTCCGGTAGAGGGCGACGGCGGCGAGCAGGAGGAGTGCCGCCCCGGCATTGTGGGCGGTGGCGAGCGCCAGGGGAAACCCACGCAACACCATGAAGATGCCGATGGCGAGCTGCAGGCCGAGCGCCGCGATTACCGCGATCGCCGCCCGCCGTACCGCGGGCGCCGTCACGCGGCGCAGTGTCGCCCAGGCCGCGAGCAGTAGCGCGAGTGTGGCCGCAATGGCACCGAGCCGATGCGTAAAATGGATGGCGACGCGCGCCGGATGCTCGAGCACCCCGCCTTCGTAATTGATTCCGAGGCCGCGCCACAGGACGAACGCATCGCGGTAATCCATGCGCGGCACCCACGCGTCCTGGCACCTGGGAAAGTCCGGGCAGGCGACCGCCGCGTAGTTACTGCTCGTCCAGCCACCGAGCGCGATCTGGATGCCGAGTGCGACCAGACCGGCGAGCACCAATGTGCGCGGGGTGTCGCCCGGCGGATCGCGTGGCGGATCGCGCCGCGCGTCGCGGGCCGCGTCTCGCGACCGCAACGTGAGCCACAGCCACCACAGGAGCGACAGGGTCGTGAGCCCGAAGACGAGATGCGCCGTCACGATGAGCGGCTTCAGCTGCCAGGTCACCGTCAGCATGCCGAGGATGCCCTGCAGCACGACGGTCGCAAGTAGCGCCAGCGCGAAGCCGACCGGGACCACGCGAGCGCGCCGCGTCGCGATGGCGAGCGCGGCGATGAACACGATGATGAAGCCGAGCGTGGTCGCGGCGTACCGATGGATCATCTCGCGCCAGGCCTTGCCGACGTCGAGCGGTTGTCCCGGGAATGCAGCATTCACATCGGCCGCATTCGCGACGGCACCGAGCGGCGTGATGTGCCCGTAACAACCCGGCCAATCGGGGCAACCGAGGCCTGCGGCCGTGAGCCGCACGTAAGCGCCGAGCACCACCACGACCAGGCACAGGAGTACTCCGGCGAGCGCAAGAGCGCGGAACCAGCGCGTGGCAGCCATGGCTTATTGTGTCAGCCGATATGCGAAAGCGCGAGCAGGTGCCTCAGGTCCTGCAGCAGGCCTTTTGGAGGCTGACGAACGTCGTAGTGCATCATGATGTTGCCGAGCGGGTCGACGATGGCGATGGCGTCGGTCGTTCCCTCGGCCGGGAAAATCTGCACCACCCGCGCGCCGTCCGCGCGACTCGCGTCGACGGTGATCAGCCCCGGGTGGTCGCGCGCGAGAAATTCGCGATCGCAGCAGGGGTACGTTGCCAGGAAGACCCGCTGCACGCGAGCCATGTCATTCGCGAGCGCGAGGCGAGTCTGGCGCATCAGCACCAGCGCCTGGCGGCAGCTCGGCTCGCACGCTCCCGCGCCGACGTAGACCAGTGACCACCTGCGGTGGAACAGATCGGGGGCGCCGGGCGAGCCGTCGCTCAGGACAAGGGCGGCGGCCGGAAGCGGGCGCGCCGGGCTGATCAGTTCGCCGCGGTTGGTCGTGCCGCCGGGCCGCCACGCACCCCCATAATATAGAGCGAAGGCGATCGCGAGCGGCACGAAGAACAGCGCCGCAATCGTGAGCAGCATCCGGCGCCCGCGCCGTCGCATTCCCTGCTCGTTCGAATCCTTCACCCTCGTGAAATCCTGCGCACGTTCAGGAACCCGTACAGCCCGAGCAGCATTGCCGCGAACACCCACCACTGCACGGCGTAGAAGAGATGGCGTTCGGGCGGCAGGCCGGGCGGTCGCCACTCGCGCACGTAGCCAAACGGCGCCTCGCGATCGAGCAGTACGATGCGCTTCTCGATTGCGCGCCCGAGCGCGGCGCCAAGTTCCTCGTGGGTCGGGTAACTGGTGAGCTTCGGCCACGTCGTGTCGTGTGGCGGCGCCGCGTGTCCGCTGGCGAGCCCGCGACTCGGCAGTTCATCGAGCCGGCCGGTGATGGACAACGTATCCGCGGCAGCGAAGCGCAGATCGGGCGGGCGATCGCGGAAACCCGTGAAAGGCAGCCAGCCGCGATCGACGAGCAGGACCCGGCCGTTCTCGAGCGTGAACGGGGTGAGCGCTTCATAGCCGGCGCGACCATCGTGCGTGCGGTTGTCGAGCAGAAACTGATGCTCCACGTCGTAGTGCCCTGCAATCGCGATGCGCGTGAAGCGCGGCAGCTCGCCCGGAGCAGTCGAACCGAGCGGTCGGGCCGCCTCGGTGCCGCGCTCGAACGCGCTCCAGAGCGCCTGCTTCTCGAAACCGCGGTGCCACTGCCAGCGGCCGAGGCTCGCGAACAGCGCGCACAGCAGGACGGTCAGCGTCGTCATCAGCCAGGACGGCGCAAACTCGCGGCGACCGAGCGCGATTCGCAGTGGCAGCGGCAGTCTCCTCAGGCGTCGCGAAAGCGCGATCGACGGGATCCCGTGGCCTTACAATCCGCCCGTGCGTCGGGCGCTTTGCCCGGACCCATCGAACTAGAGTGTTGCATGGAGCTGTACAAGATACTGATCGTCGGGGTGCTCTTCGCGATCGTCGCGAGCCTGGGCTCGGCCCTGTTTCACCTGGCGACCGACAAGGGCGACTCGAAGAAGATGGTGCGCGCGCTCACGGTGCGGATCGCGCTTTCGGTCGCGCTCTTCCTGCTCATCATGCTCGGCTGGTATCTCGGGTTCATCACGCCGCACGGCATCGACCGCTGACGGGTCCGCCGCTCAGAGCCAGTAGACGAATATAAAGAGGCCGAGCCAGACGACGTCGACGAAGTGCCAGTACCACGCCACCGCTTCGAACGCGAAGTGACGGTCCGGCGTGAAATGGCCGCGCAGCACGCGCAGCCAGATGACGCTGAGCATGATCGCGCCGATCGTCACGTGCAGGCCGTGAAACCCCGTCAGCATGAAGAACGTGGAGCCGTAGATGCCGGTCGAGAGCTTCAGGCCCAGCTCGCGGTAGGCATGGCCGTACTCGCTGGCCTGCAGTGACACGAACAGGAATCCGAGCAAAAAGGTCGCGGCGAGAAAAACCGTGAGCGCGCCCCGCTTGCCGGACTTCAACGCGTGGTGAGCGATGGTGACCGTGACGCCGCTCGACAGCAGGATCAGCGTATTCAGCGCCGGAATGCCGAAGGCCGGGATGATGCTGAAACTGCCGTCCGCGAGACCGCCGACCTTCGCCGGTCCGTTGGTCGGCCACGCCGCCTCGAAGCCCGGCCACAGGAGGACCTTGTTGAAGATCTTCACGCCTTCGCCGCCGAGCCACGGCACCGCGAGCTGGCGCGCGTAGAATAACGCGCCGAAGAACGCCGCAAAGAACATCACTTCGGAGAAGATGAACCACATCATCCCCATGCGAAACGACTTGTCGACCTGTTGATTGTAGACACCGAGCTGGTTCTCCCCGATCACGGTCGAAAACCATCCGAAGAACATGGTGGCGAGCAGCAGCAACCCCGCGCCGAACACCCAGGGCCCGTACCAGTCATTGAGCCAGCCCACCGCGCCGAGCATGATCGTGAACAGCGAGATGGAACCGACGATCGGCCAGCGGCTGTCGTGCGGCAGATAGTACTTGTTGCTGTCGGCGGCGTGAGCTTGAGCCATGAGCGGTCTTCCTCGGGTCGTCAGCGAAGTCCTACGCGCGTCGAGCTGTCGTAGAATGTATAGGCGAGCGTGATGCGGTCGAGATACGCGGGCAGCGCACGGTCCACGATGAAGCGCACCGCGAGCGAGCGTTCCTCGCCCTTGCGAAAAGCCTGCGACGTGAAGCAGAAGCAGGCGGTCTTGTGGAAATACTCGACGGCCTTGCCGGGCGCGATATTCGGCACGGCCTGCGCCACGGTGTCATGTCCGGTCAGGTTCCTGGCGATGAAGCGCGCTTCGTAGAGTTTTCCGGGATGCACCTGCATCGACGCCACGACCGGGCGGAACTCCCAGCTGCCGACCGAGGGCAGCTCGGCGACGAAATCCACCGTGACGCTACGCGACTCATCGGGTCGTTCGGTGGCGGCGACGGCCTGGGCGAGGCGCTTCTGATTGCCGAAACCCGTGATATCGCAGAGCACGCCGTAGAGCGGAACCAGGGCAAAGCCGAAAGCGAAAGCGCCGGCGGCCATCGCGAGAAGCTTGAGCGTCAGGCTGCGATTCTCGCTTTCGCGCTGCGCAGCAGTGTGCGGGATTTCAGCCATGGCGTTCATGCACCGCGGCTCACGGCCCGGTTCGCATCACCGACATGAGGATGAAAGTGACATAGAAGGCGAGCGCCACGGCGCCGAGGAGCAGCGCGGCGCGCCGCGCCCTGCGACGCCGGTCCACACCCTGCTCGTCGATCAATGCTCGGCTCCGCGCGCGATGATCGCCGCCGACGGCGGCTCGACCCAGGAGTGATACGGCGGCGGCGACGGCAACTCCCACTCGAGGCCATGCGCGCCTTCCCACGCGCGCTGACCGATCCGCTGGCCGGACCTGACGCACTTCCAGACGAGATACGGGAACATCAGCTGCGAGACGCCGTACACGAAGCCGCCGATCGAGGAGACCATGTTCCAGTCGGTGAACTGCACCGAGTAGTCGGGGATGCGGCGCGGCATGCCGGCAAGCCCGAGGAAGTGTTGCGGGAAGAACAGCACGTTCACCGAGATCGCCGAGATCCAGAAGTGCCACTTGGCGAGCGCCATGTCGTACATGCGGCCGGTCCATTTCGGCAGCCAGTAATACACGCCCGCCTGGATCGCGAAGATCGCGCCGGGCACGAGCACGTAGTGGAAATGCGCTACGACGAAGTAGGTATCCTGGTACTGGAAATCGGCGGGCACGATGCCGAGCATCAGCCCGGAGAACCCGCCGAGCGTGAACAAGAACAGGAACGCGAGCGCGAACAGCATCGGCGGCTCGAAGCTCAGCGACCCCTTCCACATCGTCGCGCACCAGTTGAAGACCTTCACGCCGGTCGGCACCGCGATCAGCATCGTCGAGAGCATGAAGAACAGCTGGCCTGCGAGCGGCATGCCGGTCGTGAACATGTGGTGCGCCCAGACGATGAACGAGAGGAACGCAATCGAGGCGGTGGCGTACACCATCGGGCCGTAACCGAACAGGGGCTTGCGCGAGAAAGTCGGAATGACCTCGGAGACGATGCCGAAGGCGGGCAGGATCAGGATGTACACCTCGGGGTGACCGAAGAACCAGAAGATGTGCTGGAACATCACCGGATCGCCGCCGCCCGAGGCGGTGAAGAAGCTGGTGCCGAAGAAGTGATCGGTGAGCAGCATCGTGACCGCGCCCGCGAGCACCGGCATGACCGCGATCAGCAGGTAGGCGGTGATCAGCCAGGTCCACACGAACAGTGGCATGCGCATCAGCGTCATGCCCGGGGCGCGCATGTTCATGATGGTCACGATGACGTTGATGGCGCCGAGGATGGACGAGGCGCCCATCAGGTGGATCGCGAACATCGTCATCGGGAAGCTGTCGCCGCCCTGCACGACGAGCGGTGGATAGAGCGTCCAGCCGCCGGCCGGTCCGCCGCCGGGTACGAACAGCGTCGCCGTGAGCAGCGTGAAGGCGAACGGCAGGATCCAGAAGCTCATGTTGTTCAGGCGCGGCAGCGCCATGTCGGGCGCGCCGACCTGCATCGGGATCATCCAGTTGGCGAGTCCCGTCCAGGCGGGCATCACGCCGCCGAAGATCATGAACAGCGCGTGCATGGTGGTCATCGAATTGAAGAATTGCGGCTCGACGAACTGCAGGCCGGGCTGGAACAGCTCCAGGCGGATCACCATCGCCATCGCGCCGCCGATCAGCCACATCACGCACGCGAAGACCAGGTACATCGTGCCGATGTCCTTGTGATTGGTCGCGTAGACCCAGCGGCGCCAGCCGTGCGGCTTGTGGTCGCTGATATCGGTAGCGGCGTGGTCGGGATGGGAATCGGTCTGGACCATGGCTGTGCTCTCTAACTAACTATTCTGGGCCGATCAGGCAATCGGAGAAGGCGCCGCGCTGTTGGTTGCGGTCGCGGCGGCCGGCGCCGCAGAGGGCTGCTGTTCGGCCTGGCGCGCGGCGATCCAGGCGGCGAAATCCGCCTGCGTCTTCACTTCCACGACGATCGGCATGAAGCCGTGGTCCTGGCCGCAGAGTTCGGCGCACTGGCCGCGGTAGAGACCCGTCTTGCCGCGGTCCACCTTGAACCACAGCTCGTTGACGAACCCGGGGATCGCGTCGCGCTTCATGCCGAAGGCCGGCACCCACCAGGCGTGAATCACGTCGCGCGCAGTGAGGAGCAGGCGTACCTTGGTGTTCTCCGGCACGACGAACACGTGGTCGACATTGAGCAGGTAGTTAGGCACGGTCGCGGGATCGATGCCCGATTGGAGCTGGCGTGCCTCGTTGCTGTCGCGGGCGAGCGTCGAGTACAGGCTCACTTTCTTTTCGAGGTATTCGTACTGCCATTTCCACTGGTAGGCGGTGACCTTGACGGTGAGCTCGGTGTTGCGCATGTCCTCGATGTCGAGCAGCACGCGGGCCGCCGGCACCGCCATCGCGATCAGGATCAGCACCGGCACGATGGTCCAGGCGACCTCAATCCCAGTGTGATGCGTGAGGGAGGCATCGGCCACCGCGCCGGTCGATTTCCGGAAGCGCGCGATCGAGTAGATCATGACGCCGAATACGAGCACGCCGATCGCCACGCAAACCCAGAAGATGAGCATGTGCAGGTCGTAGATCTTCTTCGACAGCTCGGTGACGCCCGGCGTCATGTTGAGGCTCGACCAGCCGGCGTGCGCCAGCGGCGCGGCGAGCACGGAAAATGCGGTGGCGAGAGCGGCATGGGCGCGGGCGTTGCGGATCTTCATGGGCAACCTTGTTGTCGGGGGGGTGCGCCGGCGCGCGACCCCGGAATCCTCTAGTCCTGCGATTGAAGCAGCGGCGATTCATCGACGCGGCCGATCAGGCGCTTCAGGCGCGCGGCCAGTCCGCGACGCTCTTCCTCGGTCAGGAAGGTGCCGATCTCGCAAGCCCTGCCGTGCGACTCGATCGTGAGCGAGCTCGGGTGCAGCGGAGATCGGGCGGCGCGCAGTTTAACCCGCGCCCAGTGCCGCGGAAACACGGCCGCGCGGCGCTGTGCCCCATCGCGTATTTCCACGCCGACCTCGCGTTCCGACAGCGTGATGATCTGCGCCTGGAAACGGCGCCGCAGGCTCGCGCGCAATGCCCAGCCGAACAGCAGCATCTCGAGCCCGGCGAACGGCAGTACCGGCCAGGCACCGCGCCAGGCGAAAGCACCCGCAACCGCAAAGGTTGCGACGCACAGGCTTGCGAAAAACAGCGCGGCCCCGCGCACGGACAGCGAGCAATTCGGCGCAATCTCGATGCGCTGTGCGGTTACGGTGAACACGGCTGCGCCATGGTACCGAGACGGAATTTTTCCAGCAAGACCAGCGGGTTGCGCGGATTTAGGGCGTTCGGCGTGCTAACGAAAGGGCGGACGCTGCACCGCGTCGGCGAGTGCGGCCACGGCGGCTTCCGCACTCGCCCCATGCGGGATGCGCGCGAGCAACGGTGCATCGAGCCGGCTCTCCAGCGTCGCAATGTTGGCTTCGACGCGGATCATCTCCGCGTCGAGATGGTTCGCGATCCACCCGGCGAACCCGAGCCCGGTTGCGCGAATCGCCGCGCGCGTGAGCAGTGCGTGGTTCAGGCAGCCGAGCCGTAGGCCGACGACCAGCAGGACGGGTGCGCCCAGCGCGCGTGCGACATCAGCCATGGTCTCTCGCTCGCTGATCGGCGCGAGCCAGCCGCCGGCGCCTTCGATGAGCAGCACGTCGGCCCCGGTGGCGAGTCGCGTCGCGCAACGTGCGAGCTGCGCCACGTCAATCGTGACACCCGCTTCCGCCGCTGCGATGTGTGGCGAGGCGGCGAGCGGCAGGCAGCACGGGTTCACGATCTCGTAGGGAGCGGATACGTTGCTTGCCGCGATCAGCGCCCGGGCGTCGTCATTCCGCAGGCCCTCCGGCGTGCGCTCGGCGCCGGCGGCAACTGGCTTCATGACGGCGACCCGCCGCCCCGTTGCAACCAGGGCCCGTGCCAGTGCGACCGTGCAGGTTGTCTTTCCAACCCCGGAATCCGTTCCAGTCACACAAAAAATCTGACTAATTGATGCACCAATAAGACAGTCAGCCAGGACGACGAAGGCGCGACAGCGGGACGACCGCCTCGCCGCTCACGACGCGCGCGAGGCGCGACTCCGTTCCCCAGGCCGTGGCGTAAACCACTTCGGTGGTCGCCGGCAGCTGACCCTCCCGACGGTGCCGCTCGTACGCGCGGGTCATTCGGGCCAGCGTGCCGCGGCCCGTCAGCCCGCGCGATCGGTCGGGCGAGAGGTTGCGCGAACCACTCGCCTTGAGATCGCGCAGCAGCGTCATCGGATCGCCATAACGTAGCGTGTGTCGATCGACATCGAGCACCGGCTCGGCGAAACCGCTCCGGCCGAGCGCATCGCCGACCTCGTGCAGGTCGAGAAATGAGCCGACATGGCCGTGCCGATCGGCCTCGGCCCAGGCCTCGCGCAGCTCGCGCAGCGTATCCGGGCCGAGCGTGCTGAACGTGAACAGGCCTCCGGGCCGCAGGACCCGGTGGATCTGCGCGAGCACTGGATCGAGGTCCCCGCATGAGGCCAGCATGAGGTTGCTGAAGACGAGATCGACGCTCGCGTCCGGAAAAGGCAGGCGGCGGGCTTCGATGCGCACGTGCTGGAGACGGCGAATGAAGCAGGCGGGTCGCCGCGCCCGGGAGAGCCGGGCGGGGCGGGCCCGGGCGGGAGCGACGTCGGCGGCGATCACGAGCGCTTTGGGATAGCGGCGACGCAGTTCGTGGGCCGAAGTGCCAGCGCCCACCCCCAGGTCGAGCACCGTCTGCGGCTGCAGCGCCACGAAGCGCAGTCGATCCAGCAGCTCGTCGCGTACGCTCGCGTGCAGCTGCGCCGTGTTCATCGCGCAGCCATCGCTTCCGCGAGGGCAGTGACGAGTGCGTCGACTTCGCGCTCGGCATGCGCCGCCGAGAAGGTTAAGCGCAGCCGGGCGCTGCCGGCCGGCACCGTCGGCGGGCGGATCGCGGTTACCCAGAAACCACGCTCGAAGAGCGCGCGGCTTACGGCGAGTGCGCGCGCCGGGTCGCGCAGCAGGAGCGGCTGGATGGGCGTAAGCGATTCGACGAGTGGCAGGCCTGCCGCCGCCGCCGCCCGGCGAAACCGCTGCGTCAACTCCAGTACGCGCGCCCGCCGCCATGCCTCACGCTCGCTCACCTGCAGCGCGGCCAGTGCCGCGGCCGCGACGGCCTGCGGCAGCGCCGTCGTGTAGATATAGGTGCGCGCCTTCTGCACGAGGTAGTCGATGAGCTCGGCCGATCCCGCGACGAAGGCGCCGCAGACGCCGAACGCCTTGCCGAGCGTGCCGACCAGCACCGGCACGTCCTCGGGAGTAAGACCAAAATGCTCGAGCGACCCCCGGCCGCTTGCACCGAGGACCCCGAGGCCGTGCGCATCGTCGACGAGCAGCCACGCCGAGTGCCGCCGCGCAGAGGCGGCGAGCGCGGGGAGCGGAGCCAGGTCGCCGTCCATGCTGAACAGCCCATCGGTCGCGAGCAGCGCGCCGGCGGTGTCGTCGGCCGTGCGCCGGAATTCGGCGAGCGCCGTGTCGGCTGCCGGCGCATCGCCGTGCGCATAGCGCTGCAGCTGCGCACCGGACACGCGGCCGCCGTCGATGAGCGATGCGTGATTGAGTTGATCCCCGAGCACGAGGTCGCCGCGGGCGGCGAGCGTCGCGATTGCGCCGAGATTCGCCATGTAACCGGTGGAAAACAGCAGGGCGCGCTCGCGCCCCGTGTATTCCGCGAGCGCGGCTTCCAATCGCCCGTGCTCGATGCCGTGCCCGCTCACGAGATGCGAGGCGCCGCTCCCGACACCGCGCTCATCGGTCGCCCGATGCATCGCCGCCGCGACCTCGGGATGACGCGCGAGGCCGAGGTAATCGTTGCTGCAGAAATTGACGAGGCGCCGACCCTCGACG
>JBAVOB010000349.1:0-14117 GCA_049691655.1 Steroidobacteraceae bacterium
CACCGCAGCCTGCGTCGAGCATGCGACGCACTGGCAGCCCTGCATACTCGCAGTACGCGACGACGAGCCGCGCGCGCGTGCGCATCTCGGCGCGCGAGGTCACCGCCGTGCGCGCGTCGAAGTAGAAGCGACGGAAATAGTCGCGATCGAATGACATATGTCACATCCCCTCGTGCTCTGTCCCCGGGCGGCGACAGCCACTTCCCGATGGGCGTCAATCACTTGGCCGCATAACGCAATCCCATTGTCGGCACTTTGCGACGCGGCGCGTCGACCACGGCCCGCTCACGGGCAACTAAGCCATTGAACCAGAAAGCATAAGGATGCGTGGCATGCATGTTGCTGCCTACCGTGGGTTCGCGGTCGCTCGAAGGCATCGCTGCACGTGTACAGGAAGACCATGGATCTCTGCGCTCGACCAGGACTCGCCCTTGCGCTTGGGGCGCTCTGCGCTGCGCTCAGCGGCTGCGGAGTGGGCGGTTCGCCAGTGACCGCCAGCGCCACCAGCGGCGGGACCGCGACCCTCTCGTGGGCAGCGCCGCCGGACAACGGCGTGCCGATTGCAGCCTACCGTGTCTACGCAGGACGCTCGGTCCTCGAGTACTACGGCTCGGTCCCCGCCACGGATTACAGGCTGGTCGTGACGGGCCTCTCATCCGGCCAGTGGTTCTTCACCGCCACCTCGGTGTCCGACGCCGGTGTCGAGAGCGTGCCTGCCGAGGTCGTGAGCAAGACCATCCAGTAGGGCCCGGCGGGTCACCGCCAAATTGCCGCTGGCGCCGTTCCCAGTAGACTGCGCGCATGGACAGCCAGCGCGTCATCAAGAAGTACTCCAACCGGCGCCTCTACGACGCAACAGCCAGTCGTCACGTGACCCTGAACGACCTGCGGACGCTCATCGCGCGCGGCAGCAGGATCCGGGTGGTCGATGACAAGAGCGGCGACGACATCACGCGCGACGTGCTGCTGCAGATCGTCGCGGACCAGGAATTGACGGGCCGGCCCCTGCTGACGACTCCGGCGCTCGAGTCACTGATCCGCTGTTATGGTGGTTCGCTGCAGGACGCGCTCAGCCGTCATCTCGAACAGAGCGTCGCGACATTCGTCGACCAGCATCCGGACGCGCGACCGGCGAAAACCTGACCGGGTTGCGCGCGCTGCGGTCGCCGCACGCCGTTCATACGGCTGCGCGAACGCCCTCGTCCACGATCAACGATTCCTCGCGGCGCTGGTCGAGTGTCTCGAGCGGCGTGGGAACGCCGGTCGCGAATCCCTGGATGAAGTCCACGCCGAGCGCCTGCAGCAGCGCCTGTTCGTCGGCGTTGTCGATCTGCTTCGCCACCGTGTGCACGCCACCGACGCGCGCAATCTGCGCGATACCCGCGATCGCCATCTGTGCGGACTTGCGCGCCACCAGGTCGCGCGTCACCGAACGATCGATCTTGGCGAGCCGCACGCCGCGGACGTTGAGCAGCTCCGCGCTGTCTGCGTGCAGAGTGAAATTGTCGATCACGAGGCCCGCCCCGATGGTGTCGAGAGCCGCGCCGAAGCGCTCGATCTGCGCACGCTGCGTCTGCCAAAGTGTCTGGTCGACTTCGAACGCGATGGCCGAGGGTGGAATGTGAGCTTTCTCGAGACACAGCTCCACGAACCGCACGAAATGCGCATCGCTAAGCGTGGTCGCGGAAAGATTCACCGAGAACTGCGTGGGCTCACCGGCCCAGATGTCGGTGCGGTCCGCCAGCCACACGAGCAGCTGGCCTGCCACGCGGCGATCGAGGACGGAGCCGAGGCCGCGCGCATCGGCCTCGCGCAGCAGCTCGACGGGCGCCGAGTTGCTCAACTTTTCGGCCGCCTCGCGCAGCAGCACCTCGAAGCGGCGGATGCGCGTGCCGGTCTGCAGCGGCACGAGTGGCTGCGCGACCAGCGTGATCTGCAGTTCGCGCAACCGCGCGAAGTACTCGTCGACGTCCGGATTATCGACGGTCGGGCCGTTGTCGAGAAGCGAATCGGCTTCGATCGCGGACAGCGCGGCGCCATCGTCGTCCTCGGGCCGTGGCGCAACCGCCAGCCGCGCGCCCCACTCGTGTACGGCGCGCAGCACGGGCACCGGCAGGTCGAGCGCGGATTGTCCCTTGCCGCGCAGCCTGCGGCCGTCGACGATCAGCATGACGAAGCCGCGGAAGACGTTCGAGTCGTCGGCGGCGCGCAGCAGCACGGCGCTCCGTTGCTGCGGTAAGGCATGGTTGGTGCGGGCCGGGGCGGCCTGCCCGACGAAACTCTCGAGGGCGACGCGCACCGCTTCGCGTTCGGCCGGACCGAGGAAATCGCCGGATTGCCAGTGCACGTGGCCGCGACTGTCATGCATCGAGACCCAGCGCGCCCACATCAGGGGCAGTGCCGCAATGATGCGCTGGCCGTACGTACCGGCAAGATCCTGTAACGACAGCTGCACCGAGGTCGTGGCGATGATCCGTGCCATGACGAGAGAGGTCCCCGCGCCCAAGCGAGGTAATGATTCTATCGGGGCATAATCGGCGCTTTTGTGACGCGTCCATCAGTCGGACCGGGCGAAGCGTGAAGCATGCAGCGGTTCGGTGGCCTGCCCGGCGCGGCCGCACCGGGCGCCACCGTGCCGCGCCGCTTCACAGCCAGGGCGTGTACGCCAGGACCTCGCCGAGGCTGAGCGCCGCGATCAGCGCGAGCACGACCCCGGAGAAAAGCGTATCGAGTGATTTGCCGTACATGGTAGGTCTCCAGTTAGTTTTGCCACGGGGGACACTGTGCGCTGGCGTGCTGGCGCGAACAAACGTAAAGTCTGCGTCTCAGTTAAGGGAAACTTAACGATCCCGGACGCCCGTCATGGCCACGACCATTGCGCGACTGCCGCTGAATTCACTGCGGGTATTCGAAGCTGTCGCGACGCGGCTCAGCTTCGGCTCCGCCGCCAACGCCCTGAACGTCACCCCGGCCGCCGTCAGCCAGCAGATCCGCGCGCTCGAGGATTACCTGCAGGTGCCGTTATTTCGCCGTCAGGGCAGGCGGGTCGAGCTCACCGCGGAGGGACTCGAACTCGTCCCGGGCGTGCGTCGCGGCCTGGACGAACTCGCGGCCAGCGTGCAGCGCATGAAGCAGCACCGCGGCACCGGTCCGCTCACTGTGAGCCTGCTCGCCTCGTTTCTGCAGATGTGGCTCCTGCCGCGCCTGCGCTCCTTCCGCCGCAAGCACCCCGAGGTCGCGGTGCGATTCCACACCTCGCGCGACCCGGTGGATTTCGCGCGCATGCCGGTGCACGCGGCGATCCGTTTCGGCCACGGCGACTACCCGAATCTCTACTGCGAGAAGATTCTCGGGGAATGGGTGGTTCCGGTCGCATCACCCGAGATCATCAGGCAGCACGGGCCGCTCACGCGCACGAGCGATCTGGCGAAATTTCCGCTGCTCGACAACGACGATGAGCCCTGGCGCGTCTGGTCGGGCGCCACGGACGAAGAGCCGGGCTGGCGCGCGCGCGCCTCGGCCATCGACGATTCGGCAGGCCTGCTGGCGGCGGCGGAAGAGGGGCTTGGCTACGCGCTCGCCCGCTGGACGCTCGTCACCCGCGCCCTGCAGCGCCGGACGCTGCGCCTCGCAAGCGAGGAGAGCCTGCCTTACGCGCGCTCGTACTACTTCGTCTGCCCCGAGAGCTATCTCGCGCTCCCGAAAGTTGCGCAGTTTCGCGACTGGCTGCGCGAGGCGGCGCGGGATTTTCCATCGCCCGCGGAATGGGCCAAACGCCGCAGCTGACGCCACGGCACCCGCCCCTGCGTTTCAGACCTCGCGCAGATATCCCCAGGTATGCAGGCGATCGTGGTCCTCGAACCAGCGTTCGCCGATGTCGTCGCGGTAGTACATGTCGGGAATCATGATGTTGCGGACGCGCGCATAGGCCTGGGCCTGCGCCTGGCGCATCGTCGGACCGAGGCCGCACACCACCAGCACGACTCCTGAAGTGCCCGCCACGTACCACTGGCCGTTCACCTGCTTCACGTCTTCGATGTGTACTTCCTCGGGAATGCCTTTCTTGAAGAGAATCGCGGCGTTCTTCGATACGGAGTTGAAGGTCGCGTCGTCGTCGAACGGGAACGGCGAGACGACGATCCGCACCCCGATCTGGAAGCCGCTCTTCACCTTGAACCTGGTGAGCGTGCCCGCCGCGAGGTCGTGCAGGAACTCGCCGATCGGCGTGGTCATGCCTTCCTGCTGGATCATGATCGTCGGATAGCCGAAGCGTGAGGTGAACTCGAGCGGATAGATTCCCTGGCCGTTGACGATGCAATTGAGGTCGACGTAGCCCACGTAACCCTCGCGCGCGAGCATCGGCTCCATCTTCTTGAGGGTCGAGGAAAACAGGCGATTCGGCCCCGACCAGAACATGCTGGTACCCATTTCCCCCGTCGACGGGCCGATGTTGCCGGGAAACAGCTTCTTGTTCTCGAAGTTGACGTTGATCGGATACGCGAATTCCTTGCCGTTGAAGAATGCCCCGACGGCGATCTCGACGCCCGTGACGCGGCGCTGCAGCTGGAAGAGCTTGATCTCGTCGGGAAAGGATTTCCTGTACGCCTCGAGCACGCGCACCACGTCCTCGCCGTCTTCCTCGTCGCCGACGAACAGCCGCCGCTTGATGTTGCCCGACTCGCCTGAGGGCTTGATCACGTAGCGGTCGGGATTCGCCTTGACATACGCGATCGCGTCGTCGAAGTCCTCGAACTGGCGGTACTGCAGGATGTTGACGCCCGCCTGGCGCAGCTCTTCCTGCCCGAACGCGCGGTCGTCCTCGAGCCGGTCGGTATAGGGCGTGCCGCCGACGACGAGCTTGCCGCGGGCGCGCAGCTGCTGTGCCTTCTCGCCCTGGCCGAGCGTGTCATCGAAAACGATGACGTCCGCCCAGTCGATGTCCTGTTCCCAATTGTTCGTCTTCGGAACGAAGCCGTTGGCGATGTCCCGCTCCTTCTCGGCCTGGATGAAATAGCGGACATCGTGACCTTCCTTGTGCACCTGCCAGGCGATATCGCTGATCAACGCGGAGATCGACACGAACAGGAACTTGCGGGGGTTTTCCATGGCGGTTGACAGCGCGATCCGCGTGGCCGAAAGAGGCCGCGACTATGCATCACGGTGCCGCCGTATGCGAGGCCGTACCGGGTTTCCGGGAAGCGGCGGAAACACTACACTGGTGGCCCGGATTCGCCGTGGAGCATCGACCGCATGAAGAACGTACTCGCGCCGCTTCTGCTCGCGACCGCCGCAGGTTGCGCGATTGCCGCGGACCAGCCGACGCCGATGAAATCCGCGGGGCTCGAGCTCACAAGTCCCGACATCGCGCAGGGGCGCCGGATCAAGGACGCGCAGATCTTCAATGGCTTCGGCTGCTCCGGGCAGAATATTTCACCGGCGCTCGCCTGGAAGCACGCCCCGGCCGGCACGCGCAGTTTCGCGCTGATGGTTCACGACCCGGACGCGCCAACGGGCAGCGGTTGGTGGCACTGGATTGTCTACAACCTGCCTGCCGGCACCACGTCGCTCCCGGCCAATGCCGGCAGTCCCGGCGCCGGCCTGCTGCCGGCCGGTGCGGCGCAGGGCCTTACGGACTACGGCTCCGCGGGATATGGGGGGCCTTGCCCGCCGCCCGGTAAACCGCACCGTTATTTCTTTCGGTTGTACGCGCTCAAGATTGAAAAGCTCGATCTGCCGCCGAACGCGTCGGCAGCGCTCACCGGGTTCAACGTCAAGGCCAATGCGCTCGCGCACGCCGAGATCATGGCGGTCTACGGCCGCTGAGCGCGCCGCGCCGTCTGTATGCGCATACAGGATCGGGCACGCGGCCCGCGCGACGCTGTTGCAGCACCTCGAGTCCGCGTCGTAGTCTCGGCCGCGCATCAGCCCTACGAGCGACGGATTCGTTACCTTGAGTCAATCGGCCGAGTCGGGTACGTCGCAGCCTCCTGGGGTGGTCATCTCCCGCCGCGGCGCGCTCTGGCCATGGCTCGTCACGCCGCTGATCACGCTGGCGCTCGCTTACGTGCTGCACCAGGAACGTCGGACCGCGCCGCCGGCCCCCGCGCAACCTGACTCGGTGAACGCACCGGCGCCGCCCCAGTAGTCGTTCGCGCGCGGCGCCGCTACGCTACGCGCCCCTGATCCAAACCGGCTCCCGATCATGCAGCGTCGCAGTCCGAAGGTCGGATTCGTGAGCCTCGGCTGCCCGAAGGCGCTGGTGGATTCCGAGCGCATCCTCACGCAATTGCGGGCCGAAGGCTATTCGATCGCCCCTTCCTACGACGCGGCGGATCTCGTCGTCGTGAACACCTGCGGCTTCATCGATGCCGCAATCGACGAGTCGCTCGATGCCATCGGCGAGGCACTTGCGCAGCACGGTCGCGTCATCGTCACCGGCTGCCTCGGCGCACGGCCGGAGCGCATTCTGGAGCGCCATCCGCGCGTGCTGAAGATCACCGGCCCGCATGCCTACGACGAGGTGGTCGCGGCCGTGCACGAGCACCTGCCTCCGCGCCACGATCCGTTCCTCGATCTCGTGCCGGCGCAGGGCGTGCGCCTGACCCCGAAGCATTATGCGTACCTGAAGATCTCGGAAGGCTGTAACAACCGCTGCAGCTTCTGCATCATTCCGTCGATGCGCGGCCGGCTCGCGAGCCGGCCGATTGACGAGGTGTTGCGGGAAGCCGAGCGGTTAGTCGGTGCCGGCGTCAAGGAGCTGCTCGTCATCTCGCAGGATACCAGCGCGTATGGATCCGACCTGAGGTACCGCACGGCGATGTGGCGCGGCGCGCGCCATGCAACGCGTTTCGTGGATCTTGCGCGGGCGCTCGGCTCGCTCGGTGTGTGGGTCCGTCTGCACTACGTGTATCCATACCCCCACGTCGATGAGGTAATCCCGCTCATGGCCGCGGGGCGCGTGCTGCCCTATCTCGATGTGCCTTTCCAGCACGGCAGCGCCACGGTATTGAAGCGCATGCGCCGTCCGGCACACGCCGAGGACACACTCGAGCGCATCCGCCGCTGGCGCGAGGCCTGTCCGCAGCTCGTGATCCGCAGCACCTTCATCGTCGGCTTTCCCGGCGAAACGGCAGCGGAGTTCGCCGAGCTGCTCGCGTGGCTCGACGCGGCGCAGCTCGACCGGGTCGGAGCGTTCCGCTACTCGCCGGTCGAGGGCGCGGCGGCGAACGCTCTCGCGGACCATGTGCCTGCGGCCGTTGTGGACGAGCGCTATGCGCGCTTCATGGAACGCGCCGCCGCAATCAGCGCGCGCCGCCTGGCGCGGAACCTCGGCCAACGCATGCGCGTACTCGTCGACGCGATCGCGGATCGCGTCGCGGTCGCACGCAGCGCCGCGGATGCCCCGGAGATCGATGGCGTGGTGCGCATCGAGGGGATCGACCCGCGCGCCGGTCCAAGGGTGGGCGATTTCGCCGACGTCGAAATCGTCGCCACGGACACCCACGACCTGCGCGCCCGGCTCGTCGGGCCTACCGCGCAATGATCGCTCGCCGAAAAAAAATGCCCCGCGCGGGGCGGGGCATCAGTTCGGGCAGTTGACCTGCCGGTTCAGCCGCTCGTCATGCCGAGCTGCTTCATCACCTCGGCGGCCTTGTCCTTCAGCGCCGCGGCCTTGGTGGCAGCGGCCGTGAAGTTACCGGCATTGAATTCGCCCATGGCTTCGGTCCAACCCTGCTTCAGGCCGTCGAGACCGGTCCTCGCCGCATCGAAAGCCGCCGTATCCAGATTCTTCGGCAGGTGTTTCGACTTCGACAGGATATCGACGCGACTCTGGATGGCACTCACCATCTTGGGCAGATCGGTGCTGAATCCGGCCCAGTCGGCCTTGGCCTTCTCCGCGGCCGCGGCGAGTTCCGCGCGCTTGGCATCGAGTGCCGATTTGAGCGAACTGACCTGCGAGCTGAGCGTCGGCACATCCGCCATTACGCCCTTGTAGTCTCCCGACGCGAGCTTCGCCTTGAGCGAGTTGAGCGAAGTCTGCGCGGCAGAGAACTCGTCCGGCAGCATCTTGGAGCCATCGCTTGCCAGCGCGGTGACCTGCGCCTCGACGTCACCGACGGCCTTGGTCGCCGGCTCTTTCATGTTGGCGCAGCCAGCCGCGAGCGCCATGGCGGCGAAGGCGGCAAACCATATGGATTTCTTCATCATCGATTTCACTCCCCCTTGGGTTCTAGTTATCAAGGAATGCGCAGTTTCTGGCCGGGGCGGATCTTGTTCGGATCCTTCAGGATGTCCCGGTTAGCTTCGAAAATCTTGGGATACAGCATCTTGTCCCCGTAGACCTCATCCGCAATCTTGGACAAAGTGTCGCCCTTCTTGACGACGTACGTCTGTGTATACGGATTGTCGGCGGGCATCTGTTTCTCGTCGGCTGGCACGGTTCCCTCCTTAGAATTTCCCGGTGGCCGGGCAGTTTACAAGGGGTGCCAAGGCTACCAGACTGGTGCCGCGGGTACATCCGGGATTTGGGTCAGGAGCGGGCACGGGGGAGACCGGGAGTGAGGCGTGCCGAAGAGTTGCAATCGGGATCGGCGCTGGATGCCGACGCCGCACAAACGCCCCCGGCCGCCTTTTACCTCGATCCCCGCCGACTCGAGGCTGAAGCGCAGCTGTTCGCGCGCGGCTGGCAGCTGGTCGGTCACGCCGCGCAGCTCGGCAAACCGGGCGACTATTTCACCGTGCAGGCGGGACAGGAGCCGTTGTTGTTCGTGAACGACGGCGGGACGCCGCGCGGTTTCTACAACGTCTGTCGGCATCGCGCCGGCCCGATTGCAGCGGGCTGTGGCCATGCGACGCGACTCATCTGCCGCTATCACGGCTGGACGTACGACTTGGCCGGTCGCCTGCTCAAGGCGCCTGAGATGGACGGCGCGCTCGAGTTCGACGCTTCGGGCGTGCATCTCGAGTCCGTGGCCGTGCACGCCTTCGGGCCGCTGCTGTTTGCCTCGCTCGGCCGCGCGCCGCTGCCGTTCGATGAATATCTGCCGGGACTCGCGGCGCGTTGCGCGCCGCTCGGCCTCGAGCGCATGCGACACGTGCTAAGGCGGGAGTATCCGGTCGCGGCGAACTGGAAACTCTATGTCGACAATTTCCTCGAGGGCTACCACATTCCGATGGTGCATCCGGCGCTCGAGAAGGAAATCGACTGCCACTCCTATGTCGTCGAACTCGGTGCGCGCCAGGTACTGCAGCGCGCACCGGTTCGTGCGGCAACGGCAACCCGCTTCCGTTCCGGCACGGGGCGCGACGCAGCGCATTACTTCTGGTTATTCCCGAACGTCATGCTGAACTTCTACGAAGATCAGCTGCAAACGAACGTCGTCATGCCGCTCGGGGTAGATCACACCGTGGTCCGCTTCGACTGGTTCGCGCTGGATGCAGCGCCCGGCGCCGCGACGGATGCCCGATTTCAGGAGTTACTGGCCCTCAACGAGACTGTGCAGGCGGAAGATGCGGCGATTTGCGAAGCCGTGCACCGCAATCTTCACTCGGCCGCGTTTGCCCGCGGGCGTTACTCACCTGCCCGCGAGCGCGGCGTGCATCTGTTCCACCGTCTGATGCTCGGCACCTGAGCCGGTGAGCGAGCCGCGCCGCAGGATTGGGCCAGCCCTCGCGGCGGCGCTGCTGCCGACCCTGCGCCTCGGCCGGGCGCGGCTCAGAACTTCTGCCCGAACTTGATGCCGATCGTGCGCGGTACGTTCGTCTGGATATACGCCCGGTTTCCGCAGATCACGGTCGACGAAAAAGGCGCGCTGCCGCCAGTGCCGGGCTGGAACACCGGGCACTGCACGAAACGGGAAACATCGGCCCGTTTATCGAGGGCGTTGTTAACGACGAGTTCGACCGCAAACCTGTCGTTGTGGAGCCCAGCGGTAAGATCGAGCACTTCAAAGGCGCGCTGGTCCGGCAAGAATCGGCGCTCGTTCGGAATCAACGTCGACAAGGCGCTGCCCTGATAGGTGAGCGTCCCCTGCACGTGGGCATCGTATCCGCCCAAATTAAACGTGTAGCGGCTCGTGACATCTCCCTTGACTTTTGAGGTCACTGGTAACTGTGTGCCGCTCGGTGCAAAAAAATCCGCCTCGCACGTGGCTCGCGGTTTGGGTTTGCCGGTGCTGGTGTCAAGGTTCTTACAAAAGTCTTCGGTCAATTTCGGATCCATGAAGGCGAGTCCGCCCGATATCGTCAGGTTGTTAGTCGCCGCCCACTGCACCTCGGTCTCCAGGCCGCGGATCCTCGCGGAGCCCGCGTTGCGAATCTCCGTCAGGGAATTGAGCCCGAGATAGGAAAACTGGAAGTCTTTCCAGTCCTCCTGGAACAACGCACCGTTGAAGCGCAGGCGATTACCGAGCCAGGTGGTCTTCCAGCCGACCTCGTAGTTCTTGAGGAAGTCCGCCGTGTACGGCGGCAGCGGCACGCCTCCTGTAGCGTTGCGCCGATTGATGCCGCCCGGGCGGAAGCCTTTTGACCAGGTGGCGTAGACCAGGTGATCGTCGGTGATCTTGTAGCTCAGGTTGAGCTTCGGCGTATTGCCCGATTCGTCCAACTGCCGGTCGAGATTGGTGCACGGCGCGCCGTTCACGCCGCGCACGTTCGGTGTCGGGCAGGACTTCTCGCCGGTTGATGACGTGAAATCATTCGTGAGACCGTAACCGAAAAAGCCTTCCAGGGAATTCTTCGCCTTGAAGAACCGGATACCTCCGGTCAACGTCAGCTTCGGCGTGAGGTCGTAGTTCATCTCGGTGAAAAATGCCGAATCGCGATCCACCCGCACTTGCTCGGTGAGCCACCAAGTATCCGGCCAGAACCGCACCTCGATCGAAGTCGCGATGTTGTTGATCACATAGCGCTGCTCGATTTCGTGCCGCTGGCGCTGCCAGTACAGGCCCGCGACGAACCGGAAGCGCCAGTCCTTGGGCGAGGAGACGCGCAGTTCGTGGCTATCGGTCTTGTAGTGATCCTTGCCGCGGATGAACTGCGACGGATTGGCCACGGCATTGCCGGCATCGTCGAAGATGTAAGCGCTGGAGGCGTAGCTGCAGCAGCTGTCGTAGAAGAACGAGTAGTCCGTGTAGTCCTGCTGCGTCTCGTCATGGCGCCTGAGCGCGGCACCTGCGTAAACGACGTCGAAATTACTGATTTTCCCCTGCAGCGTGAGCGCTGCCTGGTACCAGCGGTCGGAGGTTCGCTCTGGAAGAAAATGCGCGACCTTGAGATCGCCGAGCGCCGGGTCGAAGCCGAAGAACCCGTGGGTCTGCGTGTCCTGGCCCATGATCGCCGGCGTCACGGTCCAGTTGTCGTTCAGGTCGACCTTGAGCGCGGCGCGCGCGCCGCTGATGTCCGCATCGTTGTAGTGTCCTTTCGCGACCGACGCATTGTTGATCGTCTTGCCTTCGGTCGGATACGTGAGCGTCGCCGCCACGTTGTCGATGTAACCCGGATCGTGTTCGACCCAGCCGACGAGGCGCACCGCCGCACGGTCCGACAACGGGACGTTGACGAAGCCTTCGCCGGTGTAGCCCGCGCCACCGCCGTTCTTGACGAAGCTCCCCTGCAGGTCGTAGCTCGCCTTGAATTCACGCGTGTCCGGCTTGTTGGTGATGATGCGGATCGTCCCCGCCTGCGAACTCGCTCCATACAGCGTGCCTTGCGGGCCCGCGAGCGCCTCGACGCGCGCGATGTCATAGATGTGGATGTCGAGCGCGCCCTGGATCGTCGTGATCGGCTGTTCGTCGAGATACATGCCGACGCTCGGCCGCGGCCCGGAGTGGTTGCCGGTATCGCCGGAGGCGACGCCACGCATGTAAGCGCGGTTGAAACCGGGACCGAAGCCTGAGCCGTTCCCGGCCCCCTGAAACGACACGCTCGGCAGAAGCTTGACGTAATCCTGAAAATTCGTGACGTGCAGTTCTTCGAGCTTGGTCGTGCCGATCGCCTGGATGCTGAGCGGCACGCTCTGCAGGTTTTCTTCGCGCTTCTGCGCGGTGACGACAACTTCTTCCAGGGTGCCGGCCTGCGGTTGCTCCTGTGCGAACGCCGCCGGCGGCAGGCCCGCGGCCATCCCGATCGCGACCTGCATCGTGCGCCGTAATTTTCTCTTTCGACCGCGTGTCATGGAACGTCCTCCCTCATCCCCCCTGTGAGTGTACGTCGGTCCGCTCTGACTTAAAACACCGCTACGTCGGGATAACTCTCCAGAACGGGTCCCAGCGCTTGCTTGAGCGGATCGAGCCATGGCTCGTAGTGCCGCCAGTGGTCGACGCCCTCGCGAAAGATGGGCTGGCGTACCTGCTCCGAGCTGGCGGTGCGCACCGCCCGGGCGTTCGCGTGAAACTGCAGGCACCGCGCGTCGAACGGCAGACCGCAGTAATCGAGAACGCTTCGCACCTGCGTCTCGGTGTCATCGACCAGCGATTCGTAGATGACGCGGTGCACCCGTCCTGGTAGCACGGAGTCAAAATGCGCCATCAGTTCCACGTAGTCGCGGTAGTAGCGGCCGATTTCCTCGAGGCTGTAGGTGAAATGCTGGCCGCGCGCGAAATGCTGCTTGAAGCAGGAGAAGCAGCAGCCGAGCGGATGACGCCGCGCATCGATGATGCTCGCGCGCGGCAGAATCAGGTGGATCAGCCCGACGTGCGCGAAGTTATTGGGCATCTTGTCGATGAAGAACGGCGCGGCGGTCTTGCGCTGGATCCGGGTCTGGCTGAGGTAACGCTCGCCGAGCGCCGCGCATTCCTCACGACCCAGGGTCGCGAGTACCTCGGGGTAGCCGCCAGTCCCCGGCGTGTGGCTGCCGAGCATGCGTGCCAGCCCGCCAATATCCGGCAGTTCCATCGTCCCTTCGACAGCCGGGTGACTCGCGAGGATTTGCTCGAGCAGTGTCGACCCCGAGCGCGGCAATCCGACAATGAAAATCGGATCCGGCGACGGGTCCCCGAAGCCGTGGCGATCGTCGAAGAACTGCCGTGTAAGCGTTTTCTTCGATCGCCGGACATGCTTCGCGTTCTCGTCAGCGTCGTAATGGATGGCCGCGCGCCGCAGGGCGTTACCCCGCGCATAGTGACTGAACGATGTGGCGTACTCGCCCGCGTCCTCGAGCGCCTTGCCGAGCGCGAAATGAAAATGGAAGCGGTCTTCCTCGGAGATATCGATGCGCTCAAGCTGCGCCTGCATCGCTTCGATGTCCGCTGTCGTGAAGCGCAAGGTCTTGAGATTCGCGAGGCTCCACCAGGCCTCGCCGATCCCGGGCGCGAGTTCACTGCAGCGCCGGTAAGCCTTGACGCTCTCCGCCTGGTTCCCCGCCGTCTTCAGCGCGTGGCCGTAACTCATCCAGACCCTGGGCTGGTTTGGGTAATCGGCGAGCACGCCGGCATAGAACTCGAGCGCCTGGCCATACTCGCCGATGCGTCCGAGGATCGCCGCTTTCAGATTTCGATAGCCCGGATTGCGCGCGTCGGACGCGAGCAGCCGGTCGACCTCGCGCAACGCGGCCTCCGGCTGATTGAGCCGATGCAGCACGAGGGCGTAGTTGTGGCGCGCGGCAGAAAATTCCGGTGCGAGTTCGAGGCAGCGTTCCAGCAACTTCTGGGCATCCCCGTAACGACCCAGCCGCGCGGCCACTTCCGCCAGCATCCGGATCGCTGCCGTATCGGTAGGCAAGGCCTTGAGATGCTCGCGCAGCAGCGCCTCGGCCTCGGGGATTCGGTTCTCGGCGAGCGCCGCCGCGGCCTGCATCAGGCGCGGATCGCGCGTCGCATGACGCAGGTGGCGGGTATAGGCCTCGGTTGCGCCCCGGCGGTCGCCCATCGCGCCAAGATGGTCCCCGAGCGCGAGCCACGCCTCGGGCATCGTTGGATCGAGGCGCAGCGCCTCGCGCAGCGTGGCCACCGCCTTCTCGCCGTGGCCCGCACGGCCGAGCGCCAGCCCGAGCATTAGCGTGGCGCCGGCGTGTCGCGGCACGAGCTTCAGGATCTCGCGCGCCTGCTCGGCAGCCAGCGCCGGCTGGTCGCCGAGCAGGCGAGCGGCATGCGCGAGCGCGAGGTCGACGGTGCCGGGGG
>JBAVOB010000350.1:0-1694 GCA_049691655.1 Steroidobacteraceae bacterium
CCTGGGCCTGCGCCACGTGCGCCTCGTCCACCGCCAGCACGTGCTGCTCGCCGTCGAAGGCGCGCTCGCTCGCGATGCCGACTGCCGTGAGCACGAAGGCGCGCTCCCCGCATTCGAGCGGATCGGATGAGCGGTAAATGACGACGGCATCGCCCACGGCGATCAGGTCCCCGTTCAGGTGGCGCTGAGTCCGAGCCGCAGGTGATTCACGAGCGCCGCGAGCGACTCGATCGGCTCGGAACAGACCGGGCCGCGGCACACATAGGCGACTGCGCGGCCACGGTCGGCCTTGGCGGCGATCGCCGCGGGCAGCGCCGGTGCGTCCGACGGCACGGTGAACACCAGCCGCTGCGGCGCATACAGGCGTCCGATTTCTCGCTCCCAGCGTTCGATCTCGACCGCGTCGCCGCGCAAAACCAGCAGCTCCGGGGCGCGCAGGAACTCCTCGAGTGCGGTCAGCATCGTCATGTGTGCCTGCGGCTGGCTTTCCATCCCCGGCCACGCGGCCCGCAGCGCGCCTTCCGCGGCCGCAAGGTAGCGCGTCTCGCCGAGCAGATAACCCGCGCGCAGCAGCACGCGCGCCGCGATGCCGTTGCCCGACGGTGTCGCATCGTCGGAAAAGGACTTCATGCGGCTCATGAGCGCCTCATGGTCGTCCGAGGTGAAGAAGAAACCGCCGGCCTCGTCCGCGAAGTGATCGAGCACGCTGTCGAGAAGCATCCGCAGGAACTCGAGGTCCTCGCCGCGCCAGCGCAGTTGCAGCAGCTCGAGGATCGCATCCGCGAGCAACACATAGTCATCGAGATAGGCGTTCAGATGCGCGCGCCCATCCTTGTACGTGGCGAGCAGGCGGCCAGCACGCACCAGCCTGGATCGGATGAAATCCAGCGCCTGCCCGGCGGCCCGTGCCAGGTCGGCCCGCTCGAGCGCGCGCGCCGCCACCGCCAGCCCGCGAATCGCGATGGCGTTCCAGCTCGTGAGGATCTTCTCGTCCCGGCCCGGTCGCACGCGGCGTTCGCGGCTCGCCAGCAGTTTCTGGCGCGCGCTGTCGATCAATCGCGCCGTCGCCTCGATGGACCGCTCGCCCGCCACCTGCTCGATCGATTGGTAGACATGCAGGTGCCAGCGACCCTCGAAGTTCGGCTCGCGGTCGAGGCCGAAGCGTGGCGCGAAGACCGCGTATTCCTCGGCGGTGAGGGTCTGCTGCACTTCGGCCCGGTCCCAGACGTAGAACCTGCCTTCGTGACCTTCGGAATCCGCGTCGAGGCTCGAGTAGAAGCCTCCCTCGGGAGAGCGCATCTCGCGCAGCATCCACGCGGCGGTGTCGCCCGCGACGCGCGCATAGAACTGGTCTGCGGTCGCGAGTGCTGCCTGCGCGTACACGGCGAGCAACGCGCCGTTGTCATACAGCATCTTCTCGAAGTGCGGAATCATCCAGTAGCGATCGACCGAGTAGCGGCTGAAACCGCCGCCCGCCTGATCGTACAGTCCGCCTTCCGCCATGCGCTTGAGCGTCAGCGTCGCCATGTACAGCGCTTCGAGGTCGGGCTGCGACGCATCGCGCGTGCTGTGCCAGTCGCGCAGCAGGCGCTCGAGCGTCGCCGGATGCGGAAACTTGGGCGCGCCGCCAAAGCCGCCGAACTCGCGGTCGAAGCTCGCGCCGGTCCGGGCGCGCGCCGCGCGCAGCGGCGCAT
>JBAVOB010000351.1:0-6888 GCA_049691655.1 Steroidobacteraceae bacterium
GTACGACGACTATCTCGCGCGCGCGCTCAACGAGTACCGCAAGGGCGAGCGCAAGAACGCCGTCATGGCCGTGTTCGCCGGGCAGCTCAAGGATAGCGACGTCGCCGACCTGGCCGCCTACTACTCGCAGCGCCGCCCGGTGCTCGGCACGGTTCCCAAGCGCACCAGCTGGTTCTCAGCGAAGAATTGAACGGCCCTGCCCGCCGGTCGCGGGCGGGTGCAATCATTTCGAGAGCCGCTCGAGAAACGTGGCGGCGGTCTTCAGGTAGAAGTCACGGTTGGACTTCTTGCGGAAGCCGTGGCCTTCGTCCTTCGCCGCGAGGTACCACACCTCGCCACCGTGCCCGCGCACGATGGACACCAGCTGCTCGGACTGCGCGGCCGGCACGCGCGGGTCATTGAGACCCTGCACGACGAACAGCGGGCTGCGGATCGCCGCCGCATTGTTGAGCGGGGAGATTTCCGCGAAGTACGCGCGCATTTTCGAATCCCGCTCGTCGCCGTATTCCGCGCGCCGCAGGTCGCGCCGGTAGGCGGCAGTGTTCTCGAGGAACGTGGCGAAATTCGAGATGCCGACGACATCGATGCCACCGCGCAGGCGATTGCCGTAGGCCACGAGCGAGGCGAGCGACATGAAGCCGCCGTACGAGCCGCCGGCCACGAAAATGCGGGTGCGATCGACATCGGCCTGCAGCCCGAGCCAGACGAGCAGCGCACCGACGTCGCGCACCGCGTCCTGGCGCAGGGTGGCGTCGTCGAGAGCGAGATAAGTCCTGCCGTAGCCGGAGGAGCCGCGCGCGTTCGGCGCGACGACGACGAAGCCCAGCTCGTTCACGAGAAACTGCGTCCATGCATCGAACGTCGGCTGGTACTGGGACTCCGGACCTCCGTGTATGTTGATGAGCACGGGATGCGGCCCCAGAGTCGCGGGCCGGTACACGAACGCCGGGATCTGTCGCGGCTTGCCGTTCACCCGGTCCCAGCTGGGAAAGCGCAGCAGTTCCGCGGCGACGAACCTGCTCGCGTCGACCGGGCCGGTCTCGCTCTGCGTCCAGCGCAGGAGCGCGCTGCGCTCGAGATCGAGCACGAACACATCGCGCGGCGACTGTGCGGACTCGAGCGAGAACGCGAGGCGGTGGCCGCCGCGGTCGAAGCGCGGCGTAGTGATGACGCCCGCGGGCATCGCAGGCAGCACGAGATCGCTTTGCTGCGCGGTATCGACGACCGTCAGGCGGCTCAGGCCGTCGACGTTCGCCACCCAGGCAACGTAGCGCCCGTCGGCTGTGACATCGAACGCCGTGATGTCCCACGGAATCCGCTCCGTAAGCACTCGCGACCGCGCGCTCGAGACATCGTAGTAACGCAGCTGGCGAAACTCGCTCCCCTTGTCGGAGATCAGGTAGACGCCGCGGCCGTCGAGGGCGAACTTGGCATCGTCGATGCCGATGCGCTCCTTGCCATTGCCGGCGTCAATGGCCGTGAGCGCCCCATTCGCGACGTCGGCCGCATAAAGATAAGCCTCGCTGATGGAAACGTAATGCAGCAGCAGGAGCCGCGTGCCGTCCGGTGACCAGCCGAGCGGGTACCACGTCGCGCGGTTGCCGTTCACCACGAGGCGCGGCAGCGCACCGGAGCCCGGCTCGGCCACGTAGATGTCGTAACTCACGCCGTCACGGTCGTTGCCGTAGTAGGCGACGCGTTTGCCGTCGGGCGACCACTGCAGGCCACCGTGCAGGGACTTGCCGTCGGTGAGCAGCCGGGCGCTGCGATCTGCGAAGCGATAGAAATAGACCTGCGAGTTCTCGTCCCCGCCGCGGTCCTTCAGGAACGCGAACCCAGCGGCGTTCGCCACCTGCGGTACACGGGCGGAGTTCACCGGCTCGCCGTACCAGGTGAGCTGCTCGCGTGCGCCGAGCGGTGCCGCAACGCGGTGCAGCTGCTCGGTGTCCGCGAAGCGCGTGGCGATGAGGAGGCTCCCGTCGGGCAACCAGTCGACGAACGACGCCTGGCGCGATTGCAGATAGTTCTCGAGGCGCGCCGTGAGGCCTTCATGCAGCGCAGGAATGCCGTCGAGCACCAGGTTGCCGCGGGTTTCGCTCAGCGGCGCGCTCGCTCCCTGCGCCGCTTGAGCGCCGATCGGCCGCCACGGGCTGGCGGCCAGGAGGCAGGCGAAGGCCGCGGTCGCAAACCGGTTTGTCATGGTGTTATGGTGCCCGAACGCGCCGGGCACCGGAAGCGCGGCGCTGCGTCCGGTCCGGAACCAGAACCAGAGATCCTGCGATGCTCCGCTTCAGCCGACACGCCGACGGCATATCGACGATCGACGTCGACTACGTACGGCCAGGCCTCGCCGCCGCACACCTGATCGAGTGGAACGGCCGCGCGGCGTTCGTGGATACCGGTCCGAATCACGGCGTGCCGCTGCTGCTCGAGGCGCTCGAGCACGCCGGTCTCGCTCCCGCGGCGGTGGACTATGTGCTGCTCACGCACGTGCACCTCGATCACGCGGGTGGCGCGGGACTGCTGATGCGCGCGCTCCCGAACGCCCACGCGGTGCTGCACCCGCGCGGCGCACCGCATCTCATCGATCCCGTCCGGCTCATCGCCGGATCGATCGCCGTCTACGGCGCGGCGGAGTACCACCGGCTGTACGGCGAAATCGTCCCGATCCCCGCGGAGCGCGTGCTCGTCACGGCCGACGGACAGAAGCTGTCCCTGGCGGGGCGCACGCTCGAGTTCGTGCATACGCCCGGCCACGCGCTGCACCATCAATGCATCGTGGATCCAGTGTCTTCCAGCATCTTTGCGGGCGACACGTTCGGCATCTCCTATCGCGAGTTCGATACCGCGCGTGGGCCGTTCATCTTTCCGACCACGACGCCAACGCAATTCGACCCCCAACAGCTGATCGCTTCGATCGACCGGCTGCTCGGTTGCGCTCCGCGCGCGATGTTCCTGATGCACTTTGGCCGGGTCGAGGATCTCGCGCGGCTCGGCGAGGATCTCAAGTCGCAGGTCGCCGAGCTCGCTGGCATCGCACTGCGCCACGCTACCGTGGCGGATCGCGCTGCGAGAATCCGCGCGGACATGCGCGCGCTGTGGCTGCGGCGGGCGCGGGAGCATGGCGTCACGCTCCCCGACGAGCGCGTGGATGCGCTGCTCGGCAAGGACCTCGACCTGAACACGGACGGCCTGCTGGCTTGGCTGGAGCGCAGCCAGTGAAGACATTCAAGGCGCTGCGCATTCACGAGGAGAACCGCAAGGTCGTCGCGCGGTTCGAGCAGCTGAGCCTCGATGACCTCGGCCCGGGCGATGTCGTCGTCCGCGTGACGCACTCCGGTATCAACTACAAGGACGCGCTCGCGGCGACCGGCGCAGGCAAGATCCTGCGCAAGTACCCGCTGGTCGGCGGCATCGACCTCGCGGGCGTCATCGAGTCGACGCGCGACCCGCGGTTCAAGGCCGGCGACTCCGTGCTGGTCACGGGCTGCGGCCTTTCCGAAGTGCACGACGGCGGTTACGCCGAGTACGCCCGCCTACAGGGTGAATGGGTGATCCCGATGCCGGCCGGGTTCGACGCGGCGACCGCAATGTCGCTCGGCACCGCGGGCTTCACCGCCGGCCTGGCGATCCACCGCATGGAACACAACGGCCAGCATCCCTCGAAGGGCCCGATCTGCGTGACGGGCGCGACGGGCGGCGTCGGCAGCATCGCGATCGACATGCTCGCGGGACGCGGCTACCCGGTGCACGCGGTGACCGGCAAGCCGCAGTCGGCCGACTACCTGCGGGCGCTCGGCGCAGCGCAGGTGCTGCTGCGCGCCGAGATCGACTACGGCTCGCGCGCGCTCGAGACCGTGCGATTCGCCGGTGCGATCGACAACGTCGGGGGCGAAACGCTCGCGTGGCTCACACGCACTGTCGATTTCTGGGGCAACATCGCGAGCATCGGGCTCACGGGTGGCGCGGAACTCAGGACGAGCGTCATGCCGTTCATCCTGCGAGGCGTGAACCTGCTCGGCATCAACTCCTCCGCGACGCCGCGTGCAACGCGGCTGCAGGTGTGGCAGCGCATTGCCACGGACCTGAAGCCACGCCATCTCGACCGGATCGTGACGCGCACGATCGCGTTCGATGAGCTGCCGAATGCGTTCGACGCGTACCTCAGGGGTACGATCATCGGGCGCACGGTGGTGCGGATCGCGCCGTAGGCGGCCGCTCCTCGGGCAATCATCCGGACTCCACATGCCGCCCGATCCCGTTCCTCTGCACCCTGCGCGCTCTGCGGCCGGGGTCGTGCTGCAGGACATAGCGCAGTACGTGCGCGAGTTCACTCCGACCGGCGAAGCCGCGTACCAGGGCGCGCGGCTCGTCCTGCGCGATGCGCTTGGTCGGGCGTTCCGCGCGCTGCACTCGCCGGCGTGCCGCCCGTTCATCGGACCGATCGTGCGCGGCGCCACGATGCCGGGCGGCGCGCGCGTTCCCGGCACCAGTTTCGAACTCGATCCGGTGCAGGCAGCGTTCAGCCTCGGAATCCTGTTCGGAGCCGCGGAGCGGGAGGCGGGATCCGCCGCGGATCGGCATCATCCGGCCGACGCGCTCGCTGCGATTCTCGCGCTGAGCGATCACCTGGCGCGGCGCGCGAGGATGGAGGGCCGGCGTCCCGCGACCGTCCGCGAACTGCTCACGGCGCTGGTCAAGGCCTGTGAGATTCGCGGCACGCTTGCATTCGGCTCACCGGCGTTGCAGGCGAGTGAGCAGTGCGCGACGGCGGCGCGGGCTGCCGCGGCGGCGGTTGCCACGGGACTGCTCGGCGGGTCCGCGGCGCAGATCGTTGGCGCGCTTGACAGTGCGATCGACGACGACGGCCCGACGCCGCGCGGCGGACCGGCGGCCTCACGCGCGGTGTACACCACGGCGGACGTTGCGAGCCGGGGCTTGCAGTTTGCCTTGCTGGCGATGCAGCCAGGCGCGTCCGATTCTGCCGCACCCGGTCCGCGCCGCCGGCCACTCGCTGGCCTGCCATCCGGTCAGCGCGCCGCGCGACTCGTGCGCCCGCTCGGCAGCCATGTCATCGAGAGCCTTGCGCGCGAGGTGTACGGTGCACCGCAACCGCTCATCGGGCAGCGCTTCGCGGGCAGCGTCGCGGCGCATTTCCCGGCGAACCGAGTACCAGCGATCCTCGGGCTGTTCGCCAGGCTCGATGAGCTCGACACACTCGCCGTGAATGAATTCGTCGCGCAGCTCGTGACGAATTGACGCGTGCGCCGTTCCGCCGCCGCTGACTCATGAATGCCGGTCTGCAGGATCCCACCGAAATTCTGGCCGCCGGCGCGCGCGAGCTTGGCGTCGCACTCGACGCCGTGGCGCTCGATCGTCTCGGCCGCCTCGTCGCGCTGCTGCTCGAGTGGAACGAACGCTTCAATCTCACCGCGATTCGCGACCCGGCGGACATCACCCGCAAGCACCTGCTCGATTCGCTCACCGCGCTGCCCCATCTGCGCGGCCGTCGAATCGCCGACGTCGGCAGCGGCGCGGGATTCCCGGGCCTGCCGCTTGCCATTGCCGACCCGGCCCGCGACTACACCCTGATCGAAGCCACGCAGAAGAAGGCGCGTTTCCTCGAGGAGGCCGTGGCAACCACCGGGCTGACCAACGTGCGGATCGTGGCGACGCGGGCCGAGCAGTGGGAGCCTGCGACGCCCTTCGATACGGTGCTCACCCGCGCAATCGGCAGCCTCGCCGAAATCGTGCGGGTGGCGGGGCACCTGTGCGGGCGGCGCGGCATGCTGCTCGCGATGAAGGGCCGGTATCCGGCCGAGGAGGTGGCGGCGCTTCCCCGGGGATGGAAGCTCGAAGCGTCCCACCGGGTCGAGGTACCGGGTGTCGCCGCTGAGCGTCACGTCATGCTGCTGGCGCGGCTGTAGCGCCCTGCTGCAGGTTGTAGACTCCCTGCCATGAGGCGAGTGATCGCGGTCGCAAACCAGAAGGGCGGCGTCGGCAAGACGACCAGCGCCGTCAACCTCGCCGCCTCGTTCGGGGCCATGAAGCGGCGCACGCTCCTGATCGACCTGGATCCACAGGGTAATGCGACCATGGGCTGCGGCGTCGAGAAGGCGCAGCTCGAACGCAGTTCGGCGGAAGTGCTGCTCGGGGAGTGCGACGCGGCTGCGGCGCTCATCCCGATCGAGGCGGCGGCCGGGCTCACGCTGCTGCCCGGGAACCAGGATCTTACCGCTGCCGAAGTGCGCCTGCTCACGATGGTGGCCGGCCGCGAGCTGCGGCTGCGCAACGCGCTGCGCCCGATCCGCGATCAATTCGACATAATCTTCATCGACTGTCCGCCGGCGCTCAACATGCTCACCGTGAACGCGCTCGTCGCCGCCGACAGCGTGCTCGTTCCGATGCAGTGCGAGTACTACGCGCTCGAAGGCCTCACGGCGCTCGTCGACACGATCGAGCAGATCCGTGACAGCGTGAATCCCGGGCTCGAGATCGAGGGGATCCTGCGGACCATGTTCGATCCGCGTAACAACCTGGCCAACGAGGTGAGCGCGCAGCTGATCATGCACTTCGGCGACAAGGTGTTCCGCACCATCGTGCCGCGCAACGTCCGGCTCGCCGAAGCGCCCTCGTTCGGCAAGCCCGTGCTGCTGCACGACAAGGATTCGCGCGGCGCTCTCGCCTATCTCGCCCTGGCCGGAGAAATGATCCGCCGCGAGGAAGAACAGCGCGAGGCCCCGCAGGCGAGCGCAGTCGCGCCGCTGAATTCGCTATGATCAATCCATGAGCCAGAAACGCATCGGGCTGGGTCGCGGACTCGAAGCCCTGCTGGGCACCGTCAGCGCGCGCGCGGCCCATGCCGCGCAGCCGGCCGCGGTACCGGTG
>JBAVOB010000352.1:0-2583 GCA_049691655.1 Steroidobacteraceae bacterium
GCCGCGCTGCCACAGGCGTCCCGACATAACGTAGGATTCGCCCGCCGCCCCCGCACGCACTGCGGGCGCGCTTTACTAGGGAGTCGACACGATGGCGAAGCGCCGCGCAGCGAAAGTGACACAGGCAGAGGCCGAGGGAGCGGTGCGGACGCTGCTGGCCTGGGCGGGCGACGACCCGGGTCGCGAGGGGCTGCGCGACACCCCGAAACGCGTGGTGGGCGCCTACCGCGACTGGTTCTCGGGGTACGGCGTCGATCCCAAGGCGTTCATGCGCCGCACCTTCGAGGAGGTCGCCGGCTACGACGAGATGGTCGTGCTGCGCGACGTTCCCTTCGAATCGCACTGCGAGCACCACATGGCCCCGATCATCGGCCGCGCGCACGTCGGTTATCTGCCGACTAACAAGGTCGTCGGCATCTCGAAACTCGCGCGCGTGGTCGAGGCTTACGCGCGGCGCTTCCAGGTGCAGGAGAAACTCACCGCCGAAATAGCGAGCTGCATCGACGAGGTGCTGCGGCCGCGGGGCGTTGGAGTGGTGATCGACGCCACGCACGAGTGCATGACGACGCGCGGCATCCACAAGCGCGGGGTATCGATGGTGACGAGCCGCATGACCGGAGCGTTCCGCTCCGATGCGCGCACGCGCGCGGAGTTCCTGCAATTCATCAACATGTCGGCGGCACGCCTCGCGTGAGCGCCGGACCGGGCGAGGAGGACCACGCTTCGCCGGCCAGCCTGACGTTTGCGGCGCTCGGTGTCGTGTTCGGCGACATCGGCACGAGTCCGCTGTATGCGCTGCGCGCCTGCTTCAGCCAGGCCGCGGCCGTGCCGATCAACCTGCTCGCGATTCTCGGCGTGCTGTCGCTGATCTTCTGGTCGCTCGCGCTGATCATCTGCGCCAAGTACGTCAGCATCGTCCTGCGCGCCGACAATCACGGCGAGGGCGGCGTCCTGTCGCTCACCACGCTGGTGCTGTCCGAAGCGCCGCGGCGCAACGCCCTGCTCCTCTCGCTCCTCGGCCTCGGCGGCTGCGCGCTGTTCTTCGGCGACGGCGTGATCACGCCGGCCATCTCGGTCATGAGCGCAATCGAGGGCCTGGAGCTGCTCGCACCGCACCTCGAAGCTGCCGTGGTGCCGCTCGCGGCGCTGACGCTGCTCGCGCTGTTCTCGCTCCAGAAGCGCGGCACGACGTTTATCGGTCGAGCCTTCGGGCCGGTCATGATCCTCTGGTTCGCGGTGCTCGCAGCGCTCGGCGCCGTGTCGATCGCCGCCAAGCCGACCGTGCTCCTCGCCGTGAATCCTTACTACGCAGTGCGCTTCCTCGCCGATCACAGCGGCGTGGCGCTCGCGGTCGTCGCCGCCGTTTTCCTCTGCGTGACCGGGGGCGAGGCGCTCTACACCGATCTCGGGCACTTCGGCCGGCGACCGATCAGCCGCGCGTGGTTCCTGATCGTCTGGCCGGCGCTGCTCCTCAATTATTTCGGGCAGGGCGCGCTGCTGCTGCGCGACGCCTCGGCCCTGCGAAACCCGTTCTATCTGCTGGCGCCGAACGCATGGCTCCTGCCGCTCGTGCTGCTAGCGACCGCCGCGACCATCATCGCCTCGCAAGCAGTGATCTCGGGGGTGTTTTCCATTACGCGGCAGTGCCAGCAGCTCGGCTACCTGCCGCGCTGGCGCGTCGAGCATTCCTCAGCCCAGGCGATCGGGCAGGTCTACGTGCCGCTCGTGAACTGGTGGCTGTGTGCCGTCACGCTCGGGCTGGTGTTCGCGTTCGGCTCTTCCGGCGGCATGGCAGGGGCTTACGGAGTCGGCGTCTCGACGACCATGCTGATCGACTCGATCCTGATGTTGGTGCTGCTCAGCGCGCGCTCCGGCGCGACCGTCCGCCTGCAGTTCGGCGTCATGATGGCGCTCGGCGTGGTCGAGTTCGGATTCGTAACCGCCAACCTGGGCAAGATCGCCGAAGGCGGCTGGTTCCCGGTGCTGTACGGATTGCTCGTGTTCGGCGTGATGCGCACCTGGCAGAAAGGCCGGGCCATCGTATCCGCGCGCCTGTCGCGCGAGGAACGCAGCGTCGAGACATTCCTCAGGGATCTTGCGCAGGCGCCATCCGCGCGCGTCGATCGCACCGCCGTGTTTCTCACCAGCAACCCGACAGACATACCGCGCACGCTGGTGCGCAATTTCAGGAACAACGGCATGCTGCACGAGCGCACGGTGCTGATGACGGTATCGACCGAGCCCGTGCCACGCGTCATCCGCGGCGCGCGCGTGCAGGTGTCGACGATCGCGCCGGGACTCTATCGCGTGCACGCGCACGTCGGCTTCATGGAAACGACGGACGTGCCGCGACTGCTGCGCGACGCGGAGCGCGCGGGACTGGGATTCCGCACCGATGACGCGATCTACTACCTCGGGCGCGACGACATCGTGGTTGGTGGCCCACGCGGCATGAGCCCGTGGCGCAAGCGCCTGTTCGTGTTCCTCGCCAACAACGCGCAGTTCGCCGGCGCGCATTTCGGCGTGCCGCCTGCGCGCATCATGGAAGCCGGCGGGCAGGTGGAAATCTGAGCGGCTCAGTGC
>JBAVOB010000353.1:0-16407 GCA_049691655.1 Steroidobacteraceae bacterium
GACCGGACTTGATGATCGCTCGCAGCTCCGCGTCGACAGCCGGATCGGTCACGAGTGGATGGTATGCAGCCAAGCGACGGTTGACCTCGTCGCAAGCCCGCTGGTAGGTGTCCTTGGACCCCTGGCGCATCCACGCCTCGCGGTTGTCGCGATCGACGACCGAGCCGGGTAGATAGAGCTCGGTCGGCCAGTGAGCGGTGGTGTGTTCGGCGAGGATCAGATGCTGGTCCGCCAACAGCTGTTCGACGAGCCGGTCCACCGGCAGGTCATCGACCACTTTCACCTCGCGCACGAAGCGCAATGCCTGGCCGCACATCTCGTCGTCGAACACGAGTTTCGGGAGACTGAAGACCAGCAGGTAGTCGAGCATGCCGGGGCCCGAGACGGAATTGACTCCTGCGAGTGCGGCGATCAGCGCGCTGCCAAATGTCTCGGCGCCGGCCTGGGCGTCGAGAAGGGGGCTATCGGACAGCGCCATATAGGACTGGGTAGGCAGGCCAAGCGACTTGGCCACAGCGACGTACGCAGCGTCGAGTTGCAGCGCTTCGATCGCTGACATCGGGGAGCTGGCAATCTTCATGTGGAAGGTGGCGGGCGCACCGCCGAAGAGGACCGGGGTGCCCGGCCGGATGAGCTGCGCCATGGTGATTCCCGCAAGCACGTCCACCGTATGGAAAACGGTCGCGCCTACGATGGTGACGGGAGCGATCAGGCCCATCAGCGTCACCGGTACGATCTCGACTGCGATGCCGGCCTCGACGCAGTCGACGAGGTTCTGGCAGGAGTCCTCGCTGTAGCGAAAGTTACCGGTCGCCGTGATCGTAAAGATCGACATTGGGCGCGCGACGAGGTCGGAACGGTCACGCCGGAAGAGCTGCATCATCTCGACCATGCGCGGTACGCCGTGCTCGGTGAACGCGCCCGATACGACCGGCTTATTGGAGTTGGTCAGGGTCATGTAGAGGCGCCAGGCGTCCGAGACCTGCGACTCGATGTCATCGTTGGTCGAGAAGGCGGTGGCCAGGTACGGAATGTGGGCCAGGCCGTCGCCCAGACGGACGTATTCGGCGAAGTCAGTCGAGTTGGCAAGGCGGGTCTCGCCGCTACGGTGGTCGAGCACCTTTAGCCCGGACGAGCCGGGCACGAAATGCACCCGGTCGTCACCGATATCGGCGTGGGGCGCACCCGCGCGATCGTAGAGCCAGAAGCGCCGCGGCGCGTCCAGGATCGCCTGCTCGACGACTGCACGCGGGAACAGCACGCGCTCGCCGGTGCGATCGAGCGGCAGCCCGTGCGCGAGCAGAAGCTCACGCAACCCGCTGCCGCGAATCTCCATGCCGACTTCGCCCAGTACGCGCTTCGCCTCCTCGAGGATCTTGGCGATAAGGTCCGGACCGAGGATGTTCAGGCTTGGGCGCATGCGGGGCTCCTCGCGCGGCAGGCTTGGAGTTCCTGCGCTGTACCGCTACCTATCGACTCGGGCGGCCGGCATTGGTCTTGCAGTCACAGGTTACCGCATGCGGCGCGGCGACCAGTATAGTGAAGGTGTCGGGCAGCGGCGCGGCGCGCGGATGTGGATGTTCGGCGGTCGCGGGCGGCGACACGCCGAAGTCCGCACTGACCAGGTATATGCGCCCGGACTCCGGATCGAGGGCCATCGTGCGCGCGCCCGGCTGCGTTGCGAGCGTCGTGGCGACGGCATAGCCATCGCGTGACACGGCATGCACCACGGTCAACGTGCCGACACCGTTCGAAGTGAAGGCGAGGCCGCGCCGCGCATCGTAGCCCGCGCCATCCGCGTGCGCACCGATCGCCAGACGCGCCAACTGCCGGCCATTACGCGCAGCCGTGACTACCATGACCTGATTCGCGCAGGCGGAGAATAGCCGAGCCCGAGCGGCATCCAGAGCCAATCCGGTCGGGCCGTCGCAGCCCTCGAGCGGCCAGGTCGCGACGGTCGAGAATTTCGCGGCGTCAATGACGGCCAGCCGTCCCGGTTCACTCTCGATGTTGACGTAGATGCGCCCATCGCCCCCCAGGACGGCGAATTCGGGCGGACCCGGCAGGGAAATCGTGGCCCGGACGGTCAGCGGACGCGCGTCGTAGACGGTCACGTTGTTGCTGTGACCATTGAAGGTGAAAAGGTGCTCGGCGCCAGGCTCGTAAAGGATGACGTCCGGGTTCGATCCCGATACTGGCACTTCGCGCAGGCTCTGCAGCGTGCTGTAATCGAACTCTGTCACCGTGTTGGTGTGGCCGTTGCTCGTATAGCCGCGATTCAGTTCGGGAGCGAGCGCAATGCCGTGGACACCGGCGGTGTTGGCTATGCGGCCGAGCAACGTCCCGGTGTTGGCGTCCACCACCTCCACTCGGTCGGACCGAGCGATGAACAGGCGGTGGCGTGCTGCGTCAAGGGTCAGCAGGTCCCAGCCGCCGCTTCCCTGCAGCTTCCAGCGATCCACGACACTGAACTGAAAATGGCTCGAGGGCGCGGCTGCCGCCAGCGCCGGCAGGAGCGCCGCGAACAGAGCCTGAGCGGCCCGGCGAATCGGGTAGAGAGGGAATGGCCGACTATTCATGGCGATCGAAACTCCATCCGCTGACAGGGTAACATCGCGCTGGAGCGGGCGCCTTCCGACCCGCGCACAGCCATCGGGCGGTGAACTGATCGGCGACGGCCCATTGCTTCGAGGAGCATCGACGATGTCGACCCCCGAGTTGCGTGATGCGACGGTCCGCCGACGCCTCGCCTTGGCCGTGGCGTTGATCCCGCTGGCCGCCGTGCCTTGTGGCCTCGCCAGGGCCGCGCCTGCTCCGGCGTGCGCGTCGACGGTCTCTGGCGATCTGCGCCTGCACGCGCTCGACAGCAGTATTTTCGGCAATACGCGCACGATCCGCGTTCTCCTGCCACCCGGCTACGATGCCCCGGAGAACCGCGCCAGGCGGTACCCGGTTCTGTACCTGCTCGATGGCCAGAATCTCTTCGATGCGTGCCTCTCGGATGTCAGCCACCGGGAATGGGGCGTCGACGAAACCGTCTATCGGCTGATTGCCGCAAGGGCGATACCGCCGCTCATCGTTGTCGGCGTGGACCACGCCGGCACGAAGCGCCCGTACGAGTACCTGCCATACAAGGACTTCATCGGTGACGCCGAGATGCCGGAACCGGCCGGACAGCGATTCCCGGATTTCCTGACGCACGAGATTCTGCCGTTCGTCGATGCGCGATATCGCACTCTGCGCGGGCACCCGAACACGGGCATCGGCGGATCGTCTTATGGCGGAGTGGCGGCTCTCTACGCCGTGCTCGCCAAACCGTCAGTCTTCGGCTACGCGCTGGTGGAGAGCCCCACCCTGTGGATTGGCATGGGGCAGCTCGTTCGCGATACGAATCCGCTGATCGCTCTCCCGAAGCGAGTGTTCATTGGGTTCGGCGGTCGCGAAGCCGGAGAGCCGAAGATCAACGACCGCATGGTCGGATTGATCCGCATCGTTGAATCGAACTTCAAGGCCGCGGGGTACGATGACACGAATTTCCGCGTGGTCGTCGATCCGGACGCCGTGCACAACGAGGATGCGTGGGCCAGGCGGCTTCCGGGCGCCCTGACGTTCTTGTTCGCAGACTGGCAGGAGAGCTCGCCGGCGGGCGAGGAACGGCGCTGAAATGGCCAGGGAACCCGAGCTGATTCGCCGCACGTTCGATCCGTTTACGCGTACGACGATCAAGACGGTTTCATCGGATCGGGGCGATTTCTATCACCGCGCCTTGCGACTGCCCTGGTCCGCATTCATGGCGTTGCTCGGGCTGGGATTCCTGGCCTTGAATGCGTTGTTCGGATTGCTTTATACGCTGGGCGATGCGGCGATCGCCGGAGCGCGGTCTGGTTCGTTTCTCGATCATTTTTTCTTCAGCGTCCAGACCTTCACGACCATCGGCTATGGTGCGATGTATCCGCAAAGCATGTACGGGCACGTGCTGGTCACGATTGAGGCGATGATGGGTCTGCTCGCGGTTGGCTTGATAGCGATGCTGGCATTCGCCCGGGTTTCGCTGCCGATTGCGCGCATCCGGTTCAGCAAGGTGGCCGTGGTCGCGGATTTCGACGGGACGCGGACGCTGATGCTCCGGGCCGCCAATGAACGGCGCAACTCGCTGATCGCCGCGCGGGTCCAGGTAAGCCTGCTGCGCCAGGAAACGACACGCGAGGGCACCGCAATGCGTCGGTTCTACGACCTGACGCTGGCGCGCTCGGAGACGCCGATTTTCTCGCTGTCGTGGCTCGTCATGCACCCGATCACACCGGCAAGCCCGCTCTACCAACTCACGGAGGCGGACCTGCGGCACGCCGATTTCGCGCTGCTCGTGACGATCACCGGGCTCGACGAAACCGTGTCGCAGACGATGCACGCGCGGCATGCATATCTCAGCTCGGATGTGTTGTGGAACCACCGGTTCATGGACATGGTCGAGGAAACTGCGGGTGGCGATCGCCACGTAGATCTGCGACGCATCGATCAGACGGAACCAATCACCGCGGAGCGCTCGCCGGGTTGAAACGCCTCAAGCACGAAGCGGAACTGTTCAAGGCGGGGCTGCAGGCTGGGATGCAGTACGCGGAGGGGCGTGGTGCCGTGGTATTCGAGGCGACGGACTCGGCGAGCGCAAAAGCGTTGTACGTATACCGGTTGCTCGTACACGACAAGCTGATTCAGCCGATGCCGGAAGAGCAGGTCAGCGAGAAGACCATCCGGCATCGCCTGGCGATGTGGTATGCGCACACGCTGCCCGCAGGACATCCGCTGCTCGATTGAGCGCAGCTCCCGGCTGCCGCGAGGTCGCCGCGGCTAGCCGCCGTGGCTGAAGTCCGGGTAGATCAGCATGCCGCCGTCCACCGCCACGGTGGTGCCGGTGATGTAGCTCGCCAGGTCGCTCGCGAGGAAGGCCGCGACGCGCCCGATCTCTTCGGGTTCGCCAAGGCGATTCATGGCGATCTTCTGATCGAGATCCTTCAGGCTCTCGGGATTGCCCCACACGTCGGCATTGATCGGTGTGCGAATCGCACCTGGGGCGATGGCGAGTACGCGGACGCCCTCGGTCGCAACCTCCTGTGCGACTGTCTTGGTGAACATCGACAGTGCGGCCTTGGCGCTGGTGTAGGCGCTGAAACCCGCCCACGGAATGAACTCGTGTACGGATGTGATGTTGATGATGACGCCTCTTGCCTGCGCCACCATGCGTCGCAACGCCTGACGCGTGCAATCGTAGGGACCTTGCAGATCTACCGCGATCACGCTCTGCCAGCGCGCCGGGTCGCTGTCGGCGCACAGCGCGCGCGCGCCGTCGATCCCCGCGTTGTTGACGAGGATGTCGAGGCCGCCGAAGGCCGCATCGACCGCCGCGAAGAACGCGGCCACCTGCGCAGGCTGTGTGATATCGCCGTAGACGGCCTGCGCCTCGCCGCCGGCCTGCCTGATCTGCGCGACCACCGCTTCCGCGCTCGGTTTGTCATTCAATGCGTGCACCGCGACGCGCGCCCCGGCTTGCGCCAGGCTGAGCGCGATGGCGCGGCCCAGCCCGGAATTGGCTCCGGTCACGAGGGCACGCCGCCCCGTGAGATCGATCGCAATCATGGTGGTGCTCCCACGTCGATGTGAAAATCCTCGCCCTGCCAGACGGCCTGATCCACCCAATAGATCGTGAAATCGATGCGCCGTCCGGGGCGCAACTCCGTCGTCGGCAGGCGCGCCACGTGCCCGAGCCCCCAGTCTTCCGTCGCTACTTCTCCGGCGTTCTGCCAACCGTCCGTACCCCAGCGAACTCGCGCCGCTTCCGCCAGCAGTAACCGCACTTCCTGGCCTGCAGCTGATTGCCGGACGCGCTGGCGCGGACGCCAAAGGATGAAGTCGAGCTGGGGCCGTTTGCCGCGGTAGCGCGCCCAGGTTCGCTCCGGACGATCGACGGGTACGCCGGCCGCGAGACTCAGGGCGAGCTTGATGAATTCGGCGTGCGCCCACACCAGCGGCATGGCAGAGCCGCTCGGCAGTCCGGGGGCTAATCCATGCTCGGGGATCGGCGCGCTGTCCCAGACCTGCTCGGGCAGCAGCCCGCCGCGCCCGGTCATGCGGCTCATGATCTGCAGGAACGGCAGGCCGGATTCGCCAGCGAGCAACGCGGCGTGGCCGCGTTCACCGCAAAGGAGCGGCCAGCCACGTCCTTGCCCCCAACCGTCGAATGGCGCGCCATCGGAGTGCTCGCCGTAGCCGTCGCCGTTGTAGCGATGCCAGACCGGACCGTTCGGCGTCTCGGACTTGAGCAGCGCATCGATGGCCCGAATGCTCGCGGCCATGTGCGGACCATCGACGTTGCGCAGGCCGAAGCGCGCGAGCTGCAGGCAGTCGATCGCGAGCTGTTCTCCAGCCGCGAGTCCCGGGTCGTCCGCGCGGTTCTTGATCAGAAGATGCTCCTGCTTGCCGCCTTCGTGAAGGAGCACGTCGCCTGGCGCGACGCGCAAGTAGTAACCGGGTACCTTCAGTTCGCACGCGAGCGCGGTGTCGCTCACCCAGGTCCACTCCTCGATGCTGTTGTTCCAGGCATCGGCCAGCATCAGCGCGCACTCGGCCTCGCGTCCCTCGAGGAAGCGGCTGCCCTCCACGAGCGCCGCAATGGCGACCGCGATCGTAAACGTATTGATCCCGGTGTCTTCCTCCCAGCGATCCTGGCCCGTGACCGGACCTTCGCGTGCGATGAAACGCAACGCCCTGCGGACCATGTCGATGACGCTCACGCCCTCGAGCGCGTTGCGCTCTGCCACAGCACTTGCCAGTAGCACCGGGAACGCAGTTTCGTCGAGCTGGATGCCCTGCCAGAACGGTTTTCCGCCCAGCCACTGGTTCTGCAGCCAGTGTCCGTCGGCCTGCTGCGTGGCGATGAGGTAAATCAGGATGCGGCGCGCATCCGCATGACAACCGATCGCGATCAGCGCGCCGGCGGTCTCGACGAGGTCGCGCGCCCATACCAGGTGATATCCGCCGCGGCTGCTGCTCGACTCGCCCCACGGAACCGCGAGACTCGCGACGAATGCGCCGGGGAAGGTGCGGTCTTCATGAATCTTGATGACAGTCGCCGACCGCCGCAGCAGTGCGGGCAACGGGTCTGCGAGCGCGAGCAGTCTCGGCGGCAGGGCGAGGCGCGCGAGCCAATCGCGCCAACCTGCTGCGTAAGCGTCGCGGATTGCTGCAAAGCCTGCCGCCAGCGATTGCAGCGCGAGCGTCGCCGCGGCCTCGCGGCTGCCCGATACCCCGAGTGCAAGAGTTCCCGCACGCGGCAACTGTGCGGTGAGTGCCACCTGGCCTGGTCCTGCTTCGGCGTAGTGCCAGCTCATGCAGCCATTGCGTTCGAAATCCTGCCAGCCGTCGCTTTCGCCAACGCAGCCCACCGAGCGTCGCAGCAGACCCGGTCCACTCCCGCGGTCGATCGCCGCAACAGCGAGGCCAAAAGGACCCTGTTCGGCCCACAGGACCGGGCGGCCTGCCCAGTCGCCTGCCGACGCCCGATTCTGCGTAAGGTCCTCACCAATGCGTGGAGCCGCCAGGACGTACAGCTGCAGTGCTGCGTCGCCGGTGAGTTCGAAATCGACCAACAGCACATCGCGGTCCGGATCCGTGCAGAGCTCGATCCGCAACGTGAAGCGTGGATGGCGGTGGGTGACAGTGATCACCGGGATGGCGTCATCCAGCCAGGATACGGAATAGGACCCGAGCCGCCGCAGTTCAACCCAGAAATTCGCGCCATCCCCGACGATGAAACCCAGGTCCTTGAGCTGCGGAATGTCGACCCGTGGCGCGTAAACCTCGGTGACGATGCCCTGCGCGACGGTGAACCAAAGCCGCGACACCCCGAGGGCGGTACCGACGGCATCCTTGGCACCTGGCGCCCAGTTCGGGAAAAGAGCTGCGCCGGGAGGCGCGCGGCCGCTTGGCAGAGCCGGTGCGGGTTCGGGGGGCGACGTCGCAGGCATGGGGTCTTGGGGACTTGGCATGCGGGTAACTTACAGGACTTTTGACCCGGGATTGCGCAGCCATCTGCTTTCGTCCACGCGAACAGTTCTCTATAAAATGGCTGCGTGCAGTGCGGCGATCCCCGGTGCGACGCGACTGCTTTTCTAGTACCTTGTGCGGTCGGCTCTCGCGGCCGACGACAACAAAGAACGCTACTCCAGGAGGAGTTGCATGTCCTACTTCGTAACCGGCGCAACCGGTTTCATCGGTCGCTTCCTGATCGACAAGCTCCTGCAGCGCGAGGGGACGGTGTACGTCCTCGTTCGCAAGCATTCGATCAGGAAGCTCGATGAGCTCCGCGCTCGCTGGGGGAGCGGGGCGAATCGCGTCGTTGCGATCGTAGGAGATCTCGCGAAGCCGAAGCTCGGTGTCGCGCCTGCGGACCTGGCGCGGCTGAAGGGCAAGATCTCGCACGTTTTCCACCTGGCCGCGATCTACGACCTGTCGGCCGATGCCGCGAGCCAGGAAAAGGCGAACACGGAAGGCACGCGCAACGCCGTCAGGTTTGCACAGGCGATCAGCGCCGGGTGTTTTCACCACGTGAGCTCCATTGCCGCGGCGGGCCTCTATCCCGGGGTTTTTAGCGAGGACATGTTCGAGGAGGCCACTAACCTCGACAACCCGTATTTCCGCACCAAGCACGATTCCGAAGGGATCGTGCGCGCGGAATGCAAGCGTCCGTGGCGCATATATCGGCCGGGCATCGTGGTCGGTCACTCGAAGACCGGAGAGATCGACAAGATCGATGGTCCGTACTACTTCTTCAAGTTGATCCAGAAGATGCGCGCGGTCTTGCCGGAATGGATGCCAACGGTGGGCATCGAAGGCGGCCACATCAACATCGTGCCCGTGGATTTCGTGGTAGACGCGATGGATTTCCTCGCGCACAGGAAAGGCCTGGATGGCCGCTGCTTTCACCTCACCGACCCGCAGCCGCTTACCGTGGGCGAGGCGCTGAACGCGTTCGCGAAGGCTGCCCATGCGCCGCAGATGACCATGCGGCTCGACACCAAGATGCTCGGTTTCATACCGGACTTCGTGGTCGACTCGGCGATGTCGCTTGCGCCGGTGCAGCGCATCCAGAAGCAGATCCTGGGGAATCTCGGCATCCCGAAAGAGATGTTCAGTTTCATCGACTACCCGACGCAGTTCGACAATGCGAGGTGCGCCAAGGCCCTGAAGGGATCCGGAATCGAGGTTCCGCGCCTGCAGGAGTATGCCGCGCACCTGTGGACCTACTGGGAGTCCAACCTCGACGCGGAGCGCTTCGTAGACGAGTCACTGGCCAGCAAGGTCAAGGATAAGGTGGTGGTCGTAACCGGCGGCACCTCGGGCATCGGCGAAGCGACGGCGTATAAGATGGCCGGCTCCGGCGCGCGCGTCGTCATCGTGGCGCGCGACCAGAAGAAGGCCGCGCCGGTGCTCGAATACATCCGCCGAGCGGGCGGATCCGCAGAATTTCTCTCCTGCAACCTGGCAGATCTCGCCGAGTGCGACCGGGTGGTCGCGGCCGTGCTCGAGAAATACGGGCGTTGCGACTACCTGGTGAACAACGCCGGACGGTCGATCCGGCGCGGCATCGCCTCGTCCTTCGACCGTTTCCATGACTTCGAGCGGACGATGGCCCTGAACTATTTCGGCAGCCTGCGTCTGATCATGGGATTCCTGCCGTCCATGATCAAGGCCGGTGGTGGGCATGTCATCAATATCTCGTCCATAGGCGTGCTGACCCAGGTGCCGCGATTCTCGGCATACGTGGCGTCGAAGGCGGCGCTGGACGCGTTCACCGGCTGCGCCGCGAGCGAGTTCGCCCACAACAACATCGCCTTCACGACGATCAACATGCCGCTCGTCAAGACACCGATGATCGCACCGACCGATCTCTACAGTCGCGTGCCGACGCTGACGCCGGAAGAGGCGGCCGACCTCATCGCGGAGGCGATCCAGAGCCGGCCGGTGCGCATTGCGACGCGCCTCGGCGTATTCGGCGCGATCCTCCACGCCGTTGCGCCCAAGACGACGCAGACCATCCTCAACACCGCCTTCCATATGTTCCCCGAGTCCGCGGCCGCGCAAACCCGCAGGGACGGTGCGAAGAAGGATGTCGAGCTTTCGCCGGAACAGGCAGCGTTCGCGCAGCTCACGCAGGGCATGCACTGGTAGGCGAGAGCAGGCGTGCGCTAGCCGGACGGCTCGGGGCCGCGGTTACCGGGTCGATTGCGCGCGCTCGAGGAGTCGGCCGTATGCAAGCGCATACACGGCCGGGATGACGATCAGGGTAAGAATGGTGGAGGACACCATGCCGCCCACCATCGGCGCGGCGATGCGGCGCATGACTTCGGAGCCGGTCCCGGTGCTCCACATGATCGGCAGCAGACCCGCCATGATCGCGGTAACCGTCATCATCTTGGGCCGCACCCGCTCAACCGCGCCGTAGCGGATCGCCTCCTGCAGATCAGCGAGCGTCGGCGCGCGCCCATCGGCCGCGCAAGTAGCACGCATGCGGCGTGCAGCCTGATCGATATAGATCAGCATCACCACACCCGTTTCGGCGGCCACGCCTGCGAGGGCGATGAATCCCACGGCGGCGGCCACGCTCAGGTTGTAGTCGAGCGCCCACATCAACCATACGCCGCCGACGAGCGCAAAGGGCAGGGTGAGCATGACGATCAATGTGTCGGTGGAGCGCCGGAAGTTCAGATACAGAAGCAGAAAGATGATGGCGAGCGTCACCGGCACGACGATCTTGAGTCTCGCGATCGCGCGCTCCAGGTACTCGAACTGGCCGCTCCAGCTGATGAAGTATCCGGGGGGCAGCGCGACGCCTGCGGCCACCGCATGCTTGGCATCCGCGACATAACTACCAATGTCGCGGCCGCGCAGGTCGACGTATACGTAGGCAGAAAGCAGCGCGTTCTCGGTGCGGATCGAGGGCGCGCCACGGGATATCGATATGCGGGCGAGCTGGCCCAGGGGAATCTGCGCGCCTTCGCTCGTGGAGATGAGCACGTCGCGCGCGATGGCCTCGGGGCTGTCCCGCAGCTCCCGCGGGTAGCGAGCGATGACGGCATAGCGTTGCCGCCCCTCGACAGTCGTTGTCAGAGTCTCGCCACCGATCGCCATCGCAATGGCGTCATTCACATCTCCAATCGCCAGTCCGTAGCGTGCCAGCTCGTCCGGGAGCGGTACGATGTCCAGGTAGTACCCACCGGTGAGTCGCTCCGCGAACGCGCTGGTCGTACCCGGCACTTCGCGAACGATCTGCTCGATGCGGGTCGCGAGGCGCTCGAGTTCCTGCAGATCTGAGCCGAAGACCTTGATGCCGACCGGCGTACGAATGCCGGTCGAGAGCATGTCGATCCGTGCCCGAATGGGCATCGTCCAGGCGTTGGCGATACCCGGGAGCTGCAGCGCCTGGTCGAGTTCCGAGATCAGCCGATCGACAGTCATGCCGCCGCGCCACTCACGCTCGGGCTTGAGGTTGATCACCGTCTCGAACATTTCGATTGGCGCGGGATCGGTTGCGGTCAGGGCGCGGCCTGCCTTGCCGAACACCGAATCGACTTCGGGAAACCGCTTGATGATCCGATCCTGTGTTTGCAGCAGCTGCGCGGCCTTGGTGACCGACATGCCGGGGAGCGAGGAGGGCATATAGAGAAGCGTCCCCTCGTTCAGCGTCGGCATGAATTCCGTTCCGAGCCGTCGCGCCGGATAGACGCTGACGAGGAGCGCGAGCAGCGCGGCGATCGCGGCGACGATCGGCCGCTTCAGCACCGCCTCGATCACGGGGCGGTAGGCGCGGATCAGCCAGCGATTCAGCGGATTCCTGTTCTCGGGCGGGATGCGGCCGCGAATGAACAGCAGCATCAGCACCGGCACGAGCGTCACGGAAAGCACCGCCGCGCCCGCCATCGCGAAGGTCTTGGTATACGCGAGCGGCTTGAAGAGCCGGCCTTCCTGCGCCTCCAGGGCAAACACCGGCAGGAACGACACCGTGATGATCAGCAGGCTGATGAACAGGGAAGGGCCTACCTCCTTGCATGCGACAATGATCACGGAGGCACGCGCCTCGTGCGGCGCGGCGCGCTCGAGATGCTTGTGAGCGTTCTCGATCATGACGATCGTGGCGTCGATCATCGCCCCGATCGCGATCGCGATGCCCCCGAGGCTCATGATGTTCGAAGTGAGGCCGAGCGCTCCCATGCAGAGAAAGGCGATGAGGACCCCGATCGGCAGCATCACGATTGCAACGAGCGCGCTGCGGGCGTACAGCAGAAAAAGCGCGCACACGAGGGCGACAACCAGACTCTCCTCGAGCAGGGTGCGGCGCAGTGAATCGATCGCATGCGCAATGAGCGTCGAGCGATCGTAGACCGCGCTCAGCGTCACGCCTTGCGGCAGGCCAGTCGTGATCTCCTTCACGCGGTCCTTGAGGTTGCGAATCACGGCGAGTGCGTTCTGCCCGGAGCGCGCGACCGCGATTCCGCCGACCACCTCGCCTTGTCCATTGAGGTCAGTTACGCCGCGGCGCTCGTCAGGGCCCAGTTCGACCCTTGCAACATCCCGCAACAGCACCGGCACGCCCGCCGCGGCCTTGACTACCAGCGCCTCGAGGTCCTGCGTGCCCTTGAGGTAGCCGCGCCCGCGAATCATGTACTCGGTTTCGCTCATCTCGAGCACCCGGCCGCCGACGTCGGCGTTGCTGCGGCGGACGGTATCGGCGATGCGGGCGAACGGCACGTCATACGCCCGCAGTCGCATAGGATCGACGACGATCGTGTACTGCTGCACAAAGCCGCCGACAGTGGCGACCTCCGCGACGCCTCGTGCCTTGGTCAGCTGGAACCGCACGAACCAGTCCTGGAGGCTTCGCAGTTCGGCCAGCGTGTGGTTCGCGCCGTTGAGGACATACTGGTAAACCCAGCCGACGCCGGTTGCATCGGGGCCGAGCGAAGGGGAAATTCCCGGCGGCAGGCGCGCCGTGACGGAACTCAGGTACTCGAGCACGCGCGAGCGGGCCCAATAGAGATCGGTGCCTTCCTCGAAAATGACGTGGACGAACGAGACGCCGAAGTTGGAGAAGCCGCGCACGACCTTGGAGCGCGGGACGCCGAGCATCGCCGTCGTCAGCGGGTAGGTGACCTGGTCTTCGACTACCTGGGGGGATTGGCCGGGGTACTCGGTATAGACGATTACCTGCACCTCCGAGAGGTCGGGCAGGGCATCAACGGCGGTGTGAAACAACGCGTAGGTTGCCCCCGTCGTCACCATCCCGGTCGCGACGAGGACGAGAACCGCGTTGCGGGTCGACCATTCGATGAGACGCGAAAGCATGGCGCGCGGCTCCTCAGGGCTCGTGATGCTCGTGTTCGTCCACAGATTCGGATTCGCCCGTGGAAGCAGGGCCCCGCGCCTCACCGGCAGCGCCAGGACCCTGCGGGCTCATTCCGTTCAGCGCGGCGCGGAGGTTGCTCTCAGCATCGATGAGAAAGTTGGCGGACGTCACCACACGTTCTCCTTCGGTGAGTCCCGTTGTGACTTCGATGAATTCCGCGCCTGACAGACCCACCCTGACGTCGCGTGGCTCGAAACGTCCGCCTTCCCGTGCGAGGAGCACGACCTTCCGGGTGCCCGAGTCGATGACCGCGCTTTTCGGCACGACGAGTCGCGGCGCGTCCGAGCCCGCAATGGCCAGCGTAAGCCGACCGAACATGCCGGGCTTCAACTTGCCGAATGCGTTCTCGAATTCGACGCGCACACTGACAGTGCGTGTCGCCGCGCCGACGGTAGGGGCGATAAAGCCGACATGTCCCGTGAATCGCTCGCCGGGGTGTGCCGCGGTCTCGAACTGCGCCGCTTGCCCCAGGCGCAACCATGGCAGGTCCTGTTCATGAACCTCCGCAATGACCCAGACCATGCTCAGGTCGGCGAGGCGATACAGCACCTCGCCGGCCATGAACCGCATACCGGCGACCGCATTCTTCTCGAGCACCGTGCCGTCGATCGGTAGGACGAGCGTCAGACTGTGCGCGACAACGCGTTCGCGCTCGAGGCGCGTGATCGCCCCTTCAGGCACGCCCCAATTGCGCAGGCGCGTCAGCGCGGCGCGCGCAAGCGGGCTCGCGCCGGGTACCGCGGGTGTGGACCCGCTCGTGGCGGCGGCGCCAGCGGCCAGCGCCCGCTCGCTCTCGAGCGCGATCAGGTACTCCTCTTCGGCGGTGACCACCTGCGGGCTGTAGACAGTGACCAACGGTGCACCGCGCCGCACCGCAAGTCCCGTCGCATCGATGTGGAGTTGCTCGACCCAACCTTCGAAGCGCGGAGCGATTGTGCGTTGCCGCGGCTCGGCCACGGCGACCGTGCCGACAGCCAGGAGCGTCCGTTCAAGCATGCGACGAGTCACGAGCTCCGTGCGGACGCCGAGGGTCTGGATTTTCTCCGGCGAGAGCGTGACCGATCGTGCCGCTCCGGGCTCTTCGTCAGCGTAGACGGGTATGTAGGCCATGCCCATCTCGTCCTTCTTCGGAACAGGCGAGGTGTCCTTCAGGCCCATCGGATGGCGGTAGTACAGAACGCGCCTCGGTTCGGCGCCTGCGCTACCTGCCGCCGGGGCGACGACGGATACCGTGGCCGCCGCACTCCCTGGCGCGGCGCGATGTCCGGCCAGGTAGCCGATTGCCGCAGCGGCGATGGCGGTCACGAGTACGATCAGCGGCAGTCGACGGTTCATGGCGGGCCTCCAGCCAATCGCTCGATCTGGAGCACGCCCAGGCGTGCGTCGAGCTCCATTTCAATCAGGTCGAGTTCGCTCCCGCGCCACTCTCGCAGCGCCTCGAGCAGCGTCGTGAAATCGACCGAACCGAGTTGGTAGCTTGCAACCGCCGAGCGGTAGTTCGCCTGTGCGAGTGGCAGCAATGTGTCTCGTAACAGTTTCCTCTGGTGCTCGGCGGCCTGCCATCGAGCCCAGCTCGCGCCGAGCGATCCGGCGAGATCGGTCTCAAGCGCGTTGCGACGCGCCTCAGCCGCGAGCTGCGTAAAGTGTGCAGCCCGTTCCTGCGCGCGCCGGCGGCCGACTTGCAGCGGTAGCGTGAATCCGAGCATGACGTCCCAGGCCTCGAGCGCGGATCCTCTCTGGATGGGTGCGACTCCCAGCGTGAGGTCCGGGTAACGGCCGCGATGTATCAGTTGCTCGGACAGACGCGCGCTGTCCACCGTCGCGCGTTCTGCGGCGAGGGCAGGGTGCTCGCTTCGCAACCGCTGGTGAAGTTCCTCGAGCGACGGAAGGGTCGCGGCGGGCGGCGGTGAGCGCGGCGGGGCAAGGGCGGCGTCGGGGGCGCGCGCCAGCGCAGCATTGATGGCCGCGCTGCTCTCGAGCTGCATCGCCTCGAAGGTTGATCGGCGGCGCGCGAGCTCGCTGCGCTCGACGGCGGCCTTGAGCACATCCTGTTGCGGCGCGAGGCCGGACGCATATCTCGCGCGGGCGAGCGCCTCGAGCGCATCCAGGGTCTGCGCGAGCTCGGACAGCACCTGCAGCGACCGCCCGGCGGACCAGTAGCTCGCATACGCTGCGCCGATTCGTTGCCGCACATCACGCCGGGTGTCGATGCGAAGCGCCCCCGCTCGTTCTGCCTCACTGCGGGCGATACGTTGCTCGAGATCGCGTTTGCCGAAGAACGGCAGCGACTGCGAAACAAGATAGCGGGTCGAACCTGCTGCGCTGGGCGACAGCGAAAAGGCGTTGCGCTCGATGTCGCGCAGCTCGATTTCGACAGTCGGATCCTCGAAGCGGCCCACGGCGTCGGCGCGGGCTCGCGCGGCCTCGTACTCCAGCGCCATCACCGCGAGTTGTGGACTATGGCTCTCCGCATAATCGAGCAGGCTGGCCTCGCTTGCGCCGAGCGCTTCGGGCTCGCCGGCGCTGAGGGGCGCGAGCCATGCGCACAGCAGCCATCCGGCGACCAGCCGCGTCGGCCAGGAACGTTCCAGGTAATTCACGCGCTGCCTCCCCGGGGACGCACGCGCAGTGCGCGCCCGGATCCGTCTGATCTAAACGACGTCAGATCTGTGCCGGCGTGGGGGCCGGCAGGAGCGTCAGAGGATGGGCGGACGGAAAAGCCGCTCGGGCGGCTGCGGCGGGAACCCAGATGCTGGCGTCGCGGCCGGTGGAGGGACCGGTTCTGCTACGAGGCGTTGTGGCGAAGTGAGGAGCGCCGCGGCCTGCGCCGGGCAGGCGCAGGGACAGTTCGTATTACTCGTGCAGCAATCGCCTGCCGTCTTGTGCTGTGTCGGTGCAGCCGCCTGTCGACTAGCGCGATGCGAGGCGATCGTGTGCTCGGAGCACGGCCCAGT
>JBAVOB010000354.1:0-15189 GCA_049691655.1 Steroidobacteraceae bacterium
CGCCGCCGATCCGCTGCGCGGCTTTCGCGAGCGCTTTGCCCTGCCCACCGGCCGCGATGGAATGCCGCTCGCCTACCTGTGCGGTCATTCGCTCGGGCTCGCGCCGAAAGCGGCGCGCGCGCGCGTGCTCGAGGAACTCGCGGACTGGGAACGGCTCGCCGTGGCCGGTCACGAATCTGCGCGCCGGCCTTGGATCGACTATCACACGCGGCTGACCGCAGGTCTCGCCGGGCTCGCCGGTGCGCTGCCGCTCGAAGTGATCGCGATGAATTCGCTCACCGTGAATCTACACCTGATGATGGCGTCGTTCTATCGGCCGACGCGCGCGCGCTTCCGCGTATTGCTCGAGGCGGGCGCGTTCCCCTCGGACCGCCACGCCGTGACCTCGCAGATCGCCTGGCACGGACTCGACGCTGCGACGGCGCTGATCGAGCTCGCTCCGCGCCCGGGTGAACACGCGATCCGGGAGGAAGATCTGGATGCCGCAATCGCGCGCCACGGCGCGGAGCTCGCGCTGGTCCTCTGGCCGGGCGTGCAGTTTCGCACCGGGCAGTTGTTCGATATCGCGCGGATCGCGCGCGCCGCGCGTCGGGTCGGAGCCCGCGCCGGCTTCGACCTCGCGCACGCGATCGGCAACGTGCCGCTCGCGATGCACGACAGCGAGGCCGATTTTGCGGTCTGGTGTCACTACAAATACCTGAATGCCGGTCCCGGGGCCATCGGCGGCGCTTTTGTCCACGAGCGCCATGCGCGTGAGGTGACGATTCCGCGCTTGAGCGGCTGGTGGGGGCACGACGCGCAGACGCGATTCGCGATGCAACCTGGCTTCGTGCCGGAACCCGGCGCGCCCGGCTGGGCGGTGAGCAATCCGCCGATACTTTCCGCCGCGCCGCTCCTCGCTTCGCTCGAGATCTTCCAGCAGGCAGGTCTCGCGCGGCTGCGGGAGAAATCGCGGACGCTCACCGCCTGGCTCGAGTTTCTGGTGCGCAGCCGCCTCGGCGTCGGAGCGGTGATCCTTACGCCGGCTGAACCCGAGAGTCGCGGGTGCCAGCTGTCCATCCGCGTGGCCGCGACGCCGGAGCGCAACCGCCAGGCGTTCGAGCGGCTCGGCGCGCGCGGTGTGGTCGGCGACTTTCGTGAGCCGGACGTGATCCGCCTGGCGCCGGCGCCGCTCTACAACAGTTTCGAGGACGTGTGGCGCGCGGCCGCAGCACTCGCGGAGTCAGTCACCGGAGGCGTACCGTGATTTCCCCGGCGCCCGTCAACGTCGTCGGCTGCGGCCCGGGCGGCGCACTCACCGCGCTGCTCCTGGCGCGGCGCGGTTTTCCCGTGAGCGTCTACGAGCGGCGCAGCGATCCGCGGCGCGGCGTGGCCGAGCGCGGTCGCTCGATCAATCTCGCGCTCGCCGCACGCGGCATCCGCGCGCTTGAACAGGCCGGAGTCATGCCGAACATCCGCCCGCTGCTCGTCCCGATGCGCGGCCGGCTGATTCACGAGACCGACGGACGCACCGCGCTGCTGCCCTACGGCCAGAGCGATCGCGAGGTAGTCTTCTCGATCTCGCGCGCGGCGCTCACGGTGGCGCTGGTCGAAGCCGTAGCTCGCCAACCCGCCGTCCAGCTGCACTTCCGGCACCCATGCCTCGGACTGCAAACTCGTGAGTCGAAACTGCGCCTGCGCGATGCGGCGGCCGGTCGAGACTACGAGGTTGCGCTCGCGCCGACGATCGCGGCCGACGGCGCCGGCTCTGAGGTGCGGGCAAGTCTCGTCGCGGCGGAGCTGCTGGCGGACCGCGAAGACCTGCTCGACCACGATTACAAGGAACTCACGATCGGCGCAAGCGCCGGCCAGCACGTGCTGCAGCGCGAGGCCCTGCACATCTGGCCGCGCGGCGGCTTCATGTTGATCGCGCTGCCGAACACCGACGGCACGTTCACGGCGACACTGTTCCTGCCGCGCGCGGGGCCCGTGAGCTTTGCGACCCTGAAGGACGGGCCGGCCGTGCAGGCGTTTTTCGCGCGCGAATTCGCCGATGTCGTGCCATTCATCGCCAACCTCGCAGCGCAGTTTCACGAGCATCCCCAGGGTCGGCTCGGCACGGTGTTCGCCGACCCCTGGCACCTCGACGGCCAGGTGTTGTTACTCGGCGATGCGGCGCACGCGATCGTTCCCTTTCATGGCCAGGGCATGAATTGCGCGTTCGAGGACTGCATCGTTCTCGATCGGCTGATCGAGCGCAGTGCGAGCTGGCAGGCGGCCTTCGCGGCCTTCAGCCGCGAGCGCCGGCCGAATACCGATGCCATCGCCGCCATGGCGCTCGAGAACTACGTCGAGATGCGCGACACGGTGCGCGACCCGAAATTTGTCGGCCAGAAGACGCTCGCGCTCGCGCTCGAGCGCGAATTTCCCCGTCGCTTCATTCCGCGCTACTCGATGGTGATGTTCCACCCGGAGATTCCCTACGCCGAGGCGCAGCGGCGCGGCACGATCCAGCAGCAACTGCTGGACGAAATCGATGCGATCGTGGGAACGCAGGTTCCCGCGGATCCCGGGCAGCTGCGCGACACCCGCGTACGCCAGCTCATCGAAGCGCGCCTGCCCCCGCTCTAGGACGTGGCATCGCGAGCGTCCGCGACCCGCTCCAGTGTCTCGAAAGTCATTGCGAAAGCGTGGCGTGTATCGGCCGGCCAGCTTTCGCGGTGTGTGGCTCGCCACTCCGCGGCGCGCAGCCCGCGCAGGCAGGTGTCGCCGTCGATCCGCCCGTGGACCCGCGTGAGGTACACGCGGTTCGCGAACGGCAGGGCGAGCTCATAGAGCTCTGCGCCGCCGATCACGATGATCTCCGCCGCTGCCGCGTAGCGCGCCAACGCATCTTCGAGCGAATGCACGACGCTCGCCCCGGGCGCCGAAAATCCCGGGTCGCGACTCAGCACGAGGTTCTCGCGCCCCGGTAGCGGCCGGCCGAGCGACAACCAGGTCCTGCGCCCCATGAGAATCGGCTTGCCGAGCGTCACGGCCTTGAAGCGCCGCAGATCTTCCGGCAATCGCCACGGCAGCGCGCCGCCGCGCCCGATGACCCCGTTGTCGGCGACTGCAGCGATGAGCGAGACCAGCGGCATGCGTGAATTGTAGGCGATCGCTACAATCCCCGCGGCACGCCCACCCGGAGCCAGCCAGCGATGCACATCCGACTCCCATGCCTGACACGCTCGATCTTCGCCGTCGCGCTGCTCGTCGGCTGCGGCACGGCCGCGCCCGCGGACGAGAACGCGAGCCGTGAGCAGCTGAACGCCGTACTCTGGATGCAGAACGCCGCCGAGTACCGCATGCTGGCCGAGCAGGCGTACGGCGCCGCGCGGCGGGCGCTCGATCAGATGGGCGCTCCCGGCAGCGCGGCGCTCGAGCAGTGGGACACGCCGGAGACGCAGCTTGCGCCGCTCCCGACCGCCATCGTGCTCGACCTCGATGAGACCGTGCTCGACAACTCGTATTACCAGGCGCGCCTCGTGCGCGATCACCAGCCATACTCGGCCCCGAGCTGGCGCGCATGGGTAGAGGAAGCCGCCGCGCCCGCGCTCCCTGGCGCCCAGCGCTTCCTCACTGAAGCGGCGCAGCGCGGTCATCGCATCTTCTACGTCACCAATCGCAGCTGCGCAGACGGTAATCCGCGCGACGGCGATGCCTGTCCAGGCAAGAGCGCGACGCGCCGCAATCTCCTGGCACTCGGCCTGCCGTTCGCCTCCGACCCGGAAGCGCTGCTGCTGCGGGGCGAGCGACCGGAGTGGAACTCGCTCAGCAAGACCGCGCGCCGGCAGTTCCTCGCGCAGCGCTACCGGATCGTCGCGCTCTTCGGTGACGATCTCGGCGATTTCTCCGACCGGCCGCGTTTCGTCGGCGATCGCGAGCGGCTGTCGCGCCTCATCGGCACGCGCTGGTTCGTCATGCCAAACGCGATGTACGGCGGCTGGGAGCGCGCCCTCCTCGCCGGAACCTGCGCGCAGGATGCGCCACGCGAGGAGTGCGGCGCGCAGCAGCTCGCGCGCAAGTACGCGCTGCTCGCGACCGCGCCCGACCCGCTCGCGCTGCCCGGCGTGCGGCGCTGGGACGAGGGCGCGGCGCGCGACCAGGTTCGCATCGCTTCCTGGAACATCGAATGGCTCATGAGTCCGCAGGCCTTCGATGCGCTCGCCGCGGATTGCGTGCCGCGCGGCACCGAGAATCGGGTCGGCGGAGCGCGCGTCATGCCCTGTAACGTCCGCGACGAGCTGCGGCGCGGGCCGGGCGATTTCGCCGCGCTGCGCCGCTACGCGGCCCAGCTCGATGCGGATGTGGTGGCGCTCGCCGAGGTCGACGGGCCTGAGGCGGCACGGCTGGTGTTCCCCGGTTACGACTACTGCTTCGCGGGCCGGATGCAACCGCAGCGTAATGGCTTCGCGATTCGCGCCGGGCTTCCGCATCGCTGCGAGGCGGACTACCTGCCGCTTTCGCTCGATGACGAAGTGCGCCGCGGCGCCGTAGTGACGCTCTTCCCCGGCACCCGCAATGAGATGACGCTCATGAGCGTGCACCTGAAGTCCGGCTGTCCGCAGGGCCCGCTGACTGCAGCCGAGAGGGCCTGCCGGCTGATCTCCAGGCAGGTCGCGCCGCTCGAGGCCTGGATCGATGCGCAGGCCGGTGCAGGCCGACGCTTCGGGCTGACGGGCGACTTCAACCGGCGCTTTTCGCTCGAACGGGGACCAGCGCGGGATGCCGCCGGCCAGGTGCTCAACCTCGGCCCCGAGATCAATGACGCTGATCCACCGGCGGCGCGGCTGACTGACATCACTGCGGGTCGGCGCTTTGTCAAGTGCGCCGCGTCAGACCCCTATGACTCCTACATCGACACTTCCCTTTACGGCCGGGAACTTGCGAGACAAATCGAACGCAATGGTTTCATTCGGGTCGTTTACGCCGACGGGGACGTGGCGCGGTTCAAGCTCTCGGACCACTGTCCTGTCGGCGCAACACTCACGCTGCGGTAACTGCGCCGGCGGGCGCTGCCGGCCCGCTGCCCGGTCACGAAAGCGCAATCCGCAGGTATGAGCATATAGAATCGCAGTCGGCCGAGCGCTCGGCCTGGCGCACAAGAACACTCCGGGGGATTCCTATGTCATCGCGCGTTCTACGACACGGCGTGTGCGCCGTGGCAGCCCTTGCATCGCTCGGCTTCATCGACCAGGCGCTCGCCCAGTCGACCGCCTCGCAGCTCGAGGAAGTGGTCGTGACGTCCACGCGCAAGCAGGCGAGCGTGAACGGCATCATGGTCGCGGAGACGGCCGGCAAGGCGCGGTCCTCGGTGACGCAGGAATTCATCGCGACGCAGCCGATCGGCCAGACAATCGTGCAGACGCTGAACCTGACGCCCGGGCTCAATTTCACGAACAACGATCCGTACGGCTCCTCGGGCGGCAACATCCGCCTGCGCGGCTTCGACGGCAACCGCGTGTCGCTCACCTTCGACGGCATTCCGCTCAACGACACCGGCAATTACGCAGTGTTCACCAACCAGCAGCTCGATCCCGAGCTGATCGAACGCGCGAACGTCAATCTCGGCACGACGGATGTCGATTCGCCGACCGCGTCTGCCACGGGCGGAACGATTAACTACCTGACGCGCAAGCCGGCCGAGGCCTTCGGCGGGTTATTGACGCTCGCCGGCGGCAGCAACAGCTACCAGCGTGCGCTGGGGCTGCTCGACACCGGCAAGTTCGGCCGCTGGGGCACCTCGGCGTTCTTCGCCGCCTCGCACCAGAGCTACGACAAGTTCAAGGGCCTGGGGGACCTGCGCAAGAACCAGTACAACCTGCGCCTCTACCAGCCGGTCGGCGACGACAGCTTCGTGAGCCTCGCGGCCCACTACAACGAGAATCGCAACAACAACATCCGCACGTTGACGCTTGCGCAGTTCCAGACGAACGGTCCGCATTTCGATTTCGATGCCACCTGCACGCGGCCGAGCTTCCCGGGCACGAACGGCGTCGCGGATAACGACGCGTCCTCGACCGTGCCGACCGGCGGCGGCCCGGCGCCCTCGGCCTGCAGCAACTATTACGGCCGGCAGATCAACCCTTCGAACACCGGCAACATCCGCCTGCAGTCGAGCTGGCACCTGACGGATGCGCTGCGACTCACGGTGGATCCGTCGTTCCAGTACGTGCTTGCGGACGGCGGCACGCAGACCGACACGATCTCGGAGAAGGACAAGCGCATCATCGGCACCGCGACCGTGACCGGCGCCGATCTCAACGGCGACGGCGATACGCTCGATACCGTGCGCTTCTTTGCGCCGAGCGTGACCAACACGCACCGCTTCGGCGGCACGAGTTCCCTCATTTGGGACATCAACCCCGACCATCGCGTGCGGGTCGCCTACACGGTGGACCGCGGCCGTCATCGCCAGTCGGGAGAATGGACCTACCTGGAAGCGAACGGCGACACCGAAAACGTCTTCGGCGGCAAACGCGGCCGCAAGGTTTTCGGCGCGGACGGCAGCTTCCTGCGCAGCCGCGACCGCTACTCGATCGCGGACCTGAAGCAGGCGGCCGTCGAGTACCGTGGCCAGTTCTTCGACAGCAAGCTCACGTTGAGCGCGGGCGTGCGATCGCCGCACTTCACGCGCGATCTGAACCAGTACTGCTACTCGCAGAACGGCTCGAGCAACGTGCGCTGCACCACCGAGGCGCCGAACGCCACGCTCGCCAACGGCAACGTGACGTTCACGGCTACCGGCTCGACGCAGTTCATCAAGCCATACACGGCGGAGAAGAAATACAGCAAGACAATGCCGAACGTCGGCCTGACCTACAAGCTGTCCGATGCCGCAGCGCTGTTCGTGAGCTACGCCGAGGGCCTGTCGGCGCCGCGCACCGATAACTTGTACACCGTCACGCGGCTCGCCGACGGCTCGTTGGCCAATCCATACGTGCAGCCGGAAACGACCCGGAGCGTCGATGTCGGCTACCGCTACAGCGACGGCCGGCTGATCGGCGCCATGTCCCTGTGGTCGACCGCGTACGCGAACCGCATCGTCAGCTCCTTCGACGATGTGCTCGGGGTATTCGTGGATCGCAACGTCGGCTCGGTGGATCAGGGCGGCCTCGACGGGCAAATCGGCTTCCAGCAGTCCGAGAAATTCACCTGGTACGCCTCGGTCTCCTACAGCCACAGCAAGGTGAAAGCGAACATCCCCGTTTCCCTCACCGCATCGCTCCCGACCGCGGGCAAGCAGCTGGTGGAGACGCCCAAGTGGACATTCGGCGGACGCCTCGAGTACCGGCCGCTCCCGCAGTGGCGGCTCGGTCTGCAGGGCAAGCAGGTCGGCTCGCGGTTCTCAACCGATGTGAACGACGAACAGGTTCCGGGGTATGCCCTCGCCGATTTCGATGCGAGCTACGAGTTCACGGCTTTCGGCGGCAAGACCTGGTCGGCCCAGTTGAACGTCACGAATCTGTTCGACAAGGTGTATCTCGGCAGCATCAGCTCGCGCAACAACGCGATCACCATTCCCGGCGTGCAGGCCGGATCCTCGCCGACCTACAATGTTGGCGCCCCGCGTACCCTCCAGGTGTCGCTGCGGGCCCAGTTCTGAACGCCGCGGTAGGAAGCGTCGCACCGCGCGTGCGGCGCTTCCTGGTCGCCCTGGCGGCGGCGATCGGTGCGACGCCCGTCGCCGCCGCGGGTGAAAACGGCGTCGTCCGCTTCGCGACCTTCAACGCCAGCCTGAACCGCGCCGCACCCGGTGAGCTGCTGCGTGATCTCGAAAGCGGCAAGGACGCGCAGATCCGGGCGGTCGCCGAAATCGTCCAGCGCGTGCGCCCCGACGTGCTGCTCGTCAACGAGTTCGACTATGACCCGAGCGGTGAGGCGCCGCGCGCGTTTCTCCGTAACTACCTCGGAGTGCCGCAAGGCGGTGCGCCAGCCAGCGACTTCCCGCAGGTCTACTCGGCACCGGTCAACACCGGCGTGCCGTCAGCGTTCGACCTGAACCACGACGGCCGCTCAGACGGCCCCGACGACGCGCTGGGCTTCGGAAAATTCCCGGGACAGTACGGGATGGTGATCTATTCGCGTTACCCGCTGCTCGCGCGACAGGCACGAACGTTCCGCAAGCTCCTCTGGCGCGCGATGCCCCGCGCGCTGATTCCGCCGGGTTGGTACCCGCCCGAGGCGCTGGCGGTGCTGCCGTTGAGCTCCAAGAGCCACTGGGATCTGCCCGTTCGCATCGCGGGTCGCACCGTGCATCTGCTCGCGAGCCACCCGACGCCACCGTCCTTCGATGGTCCCGAGGATCGCAATGGCCGCCGCAATCACGATGAGATTCGATTCTGGGCGGATTACCTCAGCCCCGGCGCGGACCGGTACATCCGCGACGATGCGGGACGGCGCGGCGGCCTGCGGGATGGAAGTTTCGTGCTCCTCGGCGACCTGAACGCCGACCCGGTCGACGGCGAATCCTTCGATCATGCGGTGCAGCAGCTCCTGCACCATCCGCGCGTGCAGGCCACTGCGCCGCGCAGCGTCGGGGCCGCTAACGCGGCGGCTCGCCAGCGCGGCGCCAACCTCGCGCAGCACGGCGATCCCCTCACCGACACCGGTGACTTCGAGGACGCGGGGAGTGGACCCGGGAACCTGCGCACCGATTACGTGCTGCCGTCCCGCGACCTGAAGGTGTGCGCGACGGGCGTGTTCTGGCCGGATCGCGACCACCCGCTGTACCGCCTGGTCGGCGAAGGCGGGGCTGTCAGCTCGGATCATCGCCTCGTCTGGGTCGATGTCGCCGTGCGCGGGCCTTGCGCGCCGCACGGCTAACCCCTACAACGCGCCATGGACGCCGGTCTGCCGAGCCTGAGCTTGCGCGCTGTCGACAGCGGCCCGTTCGCGCAGTCGATCGGCGGCGCGTACGAACGCTTCGGCTTCGTGATCGTCGAAGACCACGGCATCGAGCAACCCCTGCTCCACGAATTCCTCGCGATCTACCGCCGCTTCTTCGCCCTGCCGGAGACGGTCAAGCGGCGGTACTGCGTCCCGGGCGGGGGCGGCGCACGCGGCTACACGCCCTTCGGCATCGAGACCGCCAAGGGCGCGACGCACCACGATCTCAAGGAATTCTGGCACGTGGGACGCGAGCTGCCCGCCGGGCACCGCTACCGGCGCTGCATGCCGGAGAACCTCTGGGTCGAGGAGATTGCGGGCTTTCGCGCGGTCACGCTGCGGGTGTTCGCGGCGTTCGACGCGATCGGCCGGCGCCTGCTGCGTGCCATCGCGCGGCACCTCGCGCTCGCGCCCGAGTTCTTCGAGGACAAGGTCAACGAGGGCAACAGCGTCCTGCGCATCATCCACTATCCGCCCGTCACCGGCGCGCCGCCCAACCGGCGCGCCGGCGCGCATGAGGACATCAACGTGATCACGCTCCTCCTCGGCGCCGAGGAGCCCGGGCTCGAGATCCGCGACCGCGACGGCCGCTGGCTTGCCGTCAACCCGGCGCCCGGCTCGCTCGTCTGCAATGTCGGGGACATGCTGCAGCGACTCACCAACCACATGCTCGTCTCGACCACGCATCGGGTGGCGAATCCCGAACCCGAGCGGGCGCGCCACGCGCGCTTCTCGATGCCTTTCTTCCTGCACTTCAATCCCGACTACCTGATCCGCACCCTCCCCGGCTGCGTCACGCCCGCGCGCCCCGACCGCTACCCGACGCCGATCACCGCCGACGAATACTTGCTCGAGCGGCTGCGCGAGATCAAATTGCTCTAGCCTGTCACCCGATCGAAGGAAGTGATCCGCATGTCCATCGCACTCGTCCTGCAGGCGCTGCTCGGCCTCGTCGTATTCGTGCTGGTCGCGCTGCCGTTCAGTTCGAACTGGCGCCACATCAGCCTGCGCATCGTCGGGGTCGCGATCGCGCTGCAGTTCGCGATCTGCGTGCTGCTCCTGAGAGTGCCGGTGATCAGCGATGCGCTCGCCTATCTCAACCGCGCCGTCGCGGCGCTGTCCGAGGCGACCCGCGCCGGCACGTCGTTCGTGTTCGGCTTCGTCGGCGGCGGCGCGCCGCCCTTTGCCGTCACGAACGCGGGCGGGCTGTCGACCTTCGCCTTCCAGGTAATCCCGATCATCATCGTAGTCTCGGCACTGTCGGCGGTGCTGTGGTACTGGCGCGTCCTGCCGATCGTGATCCACGGTATCGCCTGGGTTTTCGAGAAGACCCTCGGTACCACGGGGCCGGCCGGCTTCGCGGTCACCGCCAACGTGTTCGTCGGGCAGGTCGAGGCGCCGCTCCTCGTGCGACCGTACATCGCCCGCATGACGCGCTACGAGCTGCTGCTGCTGATGACCGCCGGCATGGCAATGATCGCGGGCTCCATGATGGTGGTGTACTCGACCATGCTGCAGCACCACTTCAGCGACATGTTGTCGCAGCTGCTGACGAAATCGCTGATGTCGATTCCCGCATCCATCCTCTTCGCTCACGTGATGCTGCCCGATGACCTGCAGTCCGCGGATCACGCGGAGCCGGGGCGCATCTACACGAGCACGATGGACGCCATCACCCGCGGCACGACCGATGGACTGCACATCTGGCTGAACGTCATCGCGATCCTGATCGTCCTGATCGCTTTCGTGGCACTGGTGAATCTGGCCGTTGGGCTGCTGCCGGCGGTGGCCGGCGCGCCGCTTACGCTCGAGCGCATCGTCGGCTGGCTGTTCGCGCCGCTCGCGTGGCTGATGGGCATACCCTGGAGCGAGGCGGTCGGGGCCGGGAGCCTGCTCGGCATCAAGACGGTGCTCAACGAGTTCATCGCCTATCTGAAGCTCGCCGAGATCCCGCCCAGCGCCATTTCCGCGCACACGCGACTCATCACGATCTACGCGCTATGCGGCTTCGCGAACTTCGCGAGCATGGGGATCCAGATCAGCGGCATCGCAGCCATGGCGCCCGAGCGGCGCGGCGATCTGAACGACCTCGCCTTCCGCTCGCTGGTCGGCGCGACGCTGGCCTCGTGCATGACCGGCGCCGTGGTCGGGCTCGTGGAATTCTGAGCGGCGGCGCGGGGCCTGCGGTGGCGAAGCTGTATTTCTATTACTCGACCATGAACGCCGGCAAGTCCACCGCGTTGCTGCAGGCGAGCCATAACTACCGGGAGCGCGGCATGCGGACCCTGGTCTACACGGCGCGGGTGGACGACCGCGGCGGCGGCCGGGTGCAGTCGCGCATCGGCATCAGTGGTGACGCACGGCATTTTTCCCCCGAGGACGATCTGTTCGCGGATATCTCGGGCGTGCATGCGCAGACGCCGCTTGCCTGCGTGCTGCTCGACGAAGCGCAGTTCCTGAGGCCGCAGCAGGTGCGCGAGCTGGCGCGCGCAGTCGACGAGCTCGACATCCCGGTGCTCTGCTATGGCTTGCGTACGGACTTCCGCGGCGAGACCTTTCCCGGGAGCGCGCAACTGCTCGCCTGGGCGGACAACCTGGTGGAGATCAAGACGATCTGCTACTGCGGCGCGAAGGCGACCATGGTGGTGCGCGTGAGCGGCGCCGGCACGGTCGAGCGCGAGGGCGCGCAGATCGAGATCGGCGGCAACGAGCGCTACCTGCCGCTCTGCCGGCGCCACTTCAACGAGGCGTTGCGGTCCGGGCGCGTGCAGGAGTGAGCCGCGGGCGCTGCGCACCCTAGACCGCGACGGCCGCGCGGATCGGCGCGTGGTACCGGTAGTCGTGGAACTCGAAGTCTTCGAACTCGTAATCGAACAGTGAAGGCGGCCGCCGGCGGATCGCGAGCTGCGGCAAGGGCAGCGGGTCACGCGCGAGCTGCAGCTCCACCTGCTCGAGATGATTCAGGTAGAGGTGGCAATCGCCGCCGGTCCAGACGAATTCCCCCGGCTCGAGGTCGCACTGCTGCGCCAGCATGTGCACCAGGAGCGAGTAGGAAGCGATGTTGAACGGCACGCCGAGGAACAGATCCGCACTGCGCTGGTAGAGCTGGCACGAGAGCCGCCGGCCGGCGACGAAGAACTGGAAGAAAGCGTGACACGGGAGCAACGCCATCTGCTCGAGTTCGCCCACGTTCCAGGCGCTCACGACGATGCGGCGCGAATACGGGTCCGTGCGCAGCTGCTCCACGACCCGCGCCATCTGGTCGATGGCGCGACCATCCGGTGCCGTCCACGAGCGCCACTGCTTGCCGTAGACGGGCCCCAGTTCGCCCCGCTCATCGGCCCACTCGTCCCAGATCGTCACCCCGTGCTCGCGCAGGTAACGCGTGTTGGTCTCGCCGCGCAGAAACCACAGCAGTTCGTGCACCACGGACTTGACGTGGATCTTCCTGGTGGTCACCAGCGGGAATCCTGCCGCGAGATCGAAGCGCAACTGCGGGCCGAATACCGCGAGCGTGCCCGTTCCGGTGCGATCGGTCTTGCGGGCCCCGTGCAGCCGCACCTGGCGCAGCAGATCGAGATACGCCTTCATGGGTGCCGCACGAGGTTGCCGGTCGGCTCGCGGCGCCGGTACGCCATTGCGAGCAGCGCGACGCCGGCGAACAGCATCGGCGCGGTCAGGACCATGCCCATGGTGAGCCAGCCGCCGGCGAGATAACCGAGCTGCACGTCCGGTACGCGCACCGTTTCCACCAGCAGGCGGGCTGCGGCGTAGAGCACGAGAAACAAGCCGGACGCGGCGTACCGCGGGCGCGGCGTGGAGGTAAACCACCAGAGCACGGTAAACAGCACGACACCCTCGAGCGCGGCCTCGTACAGCTGCGAGGGATGCACGATGCGTCCGTCGACCCGCATCCCCCACGCTACGGTCGTCTCGCGGCCCCACAACTCGCCGTTGATGAAGTTGCCGAGCCGGCCAGCGAGCAGCCCGATGCCTGCCAGCGGCGCGGTGAAATCGAACACGTCCCACACGCGGCGCCGGTGGCGCACCGCGTAGATGGCAAAAGCGCTGAGCACGCCGAGGAAGCCGCCGTGAAAGGACATGCCGCCCGCCCAGATCTTCAACGGATAGAGCAGGTCCTCGGCCCAGAAGCCGAGCCCGTAGAACAGCACGTAGCCGATGCGCCCGCCAAGTATGGTGCCGAGCATGCCGAAGAAAATGAGATCGTCGACTTCCTGCAGCTTCCAGGCGGAATCGGCACGCCGCGCGCGCCACCGGCCGAGCCACCATGCGCCGACGAAGCCCACCAGGTACATGATCCCGTACCAGTGAACCTTCACGGGCCCAAGCTGGATGGCGATGGGGTTGAAGCCGGGATACTCGAGCATCGGTGCAAAGTGTAGCGGGTTCGCGAGTCAGCGGCTCATTCGCGCGTGACGCGGCAGAAGAACGCTTTCAGGTAGCGCGTCTCGGGAATCGCGGGATGGATCGGATGATCGGGAGCCTGCCCGCGCGCCTCGAGCAACTGCAGGAAACGGCTCGAGTGGCGTGCGGCAGCCTGTATCGCGTCCAGCAGATCCTCGCCCGGGAGGTGCCAGGAGCACGAGCAGGACACGAGCAGCCCCGCCTGCTCGATCAGCGGCAGCGCGAGCTGGTTCAGCTTGCGGTAAGCGGCCGCGCCCTGCGGCAGGTCTTTCCTGCGCTTCACGAACGCCGGCGGATCCAGCACGACGATATCGAAGCGCGCGCCCTGCGCATTGAGGGCCTTGAGCACATCGAAGGCATCGCCGCGCAGCGTCACGACCTGCACCCCGTTGGCCGCGGCGTTCAGCGACGCCTGCGCGAGCGCGGCCTCGGACGAGTCGACACAGGTCGCGGCGGCCGCCCCCGCCCGCAGCGCCGTGATCGCCCACGCTCCCACATAACTACAGACATCGAGCACGCGCGCGCCCGGCCAGAGAAACCGCATCAGCGCCGCGCGGTTCGCCGCCTGATCGTAAAACCAGCCGGTCTTCTGCCCGCCGGCGAGCGGCGCCTCGAAACGGCAACCGTTCTCGAGCACCTGCAGTTTCTCCGGCGCCTCGCCGCAGGCGACTTCGAACACGCGCGGCAGGTTTTCGAGGTCGCGCGCGCCCGAATCGTTCTTCCACACGATCGCTCGCGGCGCGAGCAGCTGGCGCACCGCCGCCGCGATGTCGGCCTTGCGCACCTCCATCCCCGCCGTGGCGACCTGGCCGACGATCACATCGTCGTAGCGGTCGAGCACCACGCCGGGCAATCCATCCGACTCGCCGAAGGCCAGCCGGTAGTACGGCGCGCGGCTCAACCGCTCGCGCAGCGCGAGCGCGGCCCGCAGCCTTTGCGCGATGAGCGACTCGTCGAACGGCTGCGCGGGGTCGCGCCCCACGATCCGCGCGCAGATCAGCGCGTGCGGGTTGACATACGCGTGGCCGAGAAACTGGTCGCGATCAGAATGCACGCGCACTGCCGCGCCCACCGCGAAGGCGGTCAGGGGCGTTGCCGCGGTGTCGACCTCATTGCTGAACACCCACAGATGCCCGGCGCGCAGGCGCCGATCCTCGCCGCGCTTCAGTTTCAGCACGGGGTTTTCGCTCATGATCGCAGGATGCCCGGGTGACTGGCCAGCCGACCGGCTAATCCGATCCGCTATGATGACCGCCCATTCTACCGGACCCGAATCGCGCGCCGATGACAGATATGCAACGCTCCGCCGCAGCACGCCAGAACCGCCTCGCGACGCAGACGAGCCCGTACCTGCGCCAGCACGCCGACAATCCTGTGGACTGGCATCCCTGGGGGCCCGAGGCGCTCGCACTCGCGCGCGAGTCCGGCAAGCCGATCCTGCTGTCGATCGGGTATTCGGCCTGCCACTGGTGTCACGTCATGGCCCACGAGTCCTTCGAGGACGCCGACACCGCCGAGCTCATGAACGCGCTCTACGTCAACATCAAGGTGGACCGCGAGGAGCGCCCGGATCTCGACAAGATTTACCAGGTCGCGCACCAGCTGCTCGCGCAGCGCGGCGGCGGCTGGCCGCTCACCATGTTTCTGACGCACGACGACCAGCATCCGTTCTTCGGCGGAACGTATTTCCCGAAGGAGGCGCGCTACGGCATGCCGCCATTCAGGGAAGTGCTCACGCGTGCCGCCGAGTATTACCGCGAGCATCGCGAGGAACTGCATGCGCAGAGCGCGGCACTGCTGCGGGTGTACGACGAGCTCAATCCGCCGCCGGCCGCCGCCGGCACGCCTCTGCAC
>JBAVOB010000355.1:0-4027 GCA_049691655.1 Steroidobacteraceae bacterium
AGACGTTTCGATCGCTGATCGAAGTTCATCGAACCGATGAAGAGCTGCTGGCGGTCAAAGACAAACAGCTTGGCATGCAATGCATAGTTGCCGAAGCGCGATACCGCGACCGTCTGGCCGCTGCCCCGCGTACTACCGAGGAGCGACCGCACCTCGCAGACTTCCATGCCGTTCTCGAGCAGCCCCACGCGATAGCGCCGATAGCCAGCGTGGGCCGATGCTTCGGGGGCCGACTCGAGCGAGTTGGTCAGAATGCGCACGCGCACTTCGCGCTGGCGCAGATCTTGCAGCAGCTGCAGCTCCTCGTCCGCGGGCACGAAGTACGGCGTGACCATCAGCAGCTCGGTTTTCGCCGCGCTCGCGCTCTTGGCTACGGACCGCATCATCAGCCGGCCGCGCTTGGCGCCGCTTTCGACCTGTTTCTTGTCCGGACTGTCGCAGACGACCTGTGCGTGCGCCCAGACGAGCGGCAGGCGGCCGGAGAGCAAGCCGGCATAGGGTTCGCCCGTCGCGACGCGCTTCATGTAATCGATGCCGCCGGTCTCCAGCGTCTGCAATTGCGCTCCGGGATTGGCGTGCTCCCGTTCGCGATGCCGCGCCAGGGCGGCGGCAATTCCCTTGCGATGGCGCAGTGCCTCGGCCGGAATGGCGAACGCGCTGTTCCAGTACTCATCGAATGTCGCAGAGAGCTGCGCGGCGATCGGACCGGCGGCAAAGACATCGTCGTCGGCGAACTGCGATTCCGGGTCCATCTGAAAATACTGGTTGCCGATGTTGCGTCCACCGATAAGGGCGACCGAGTTGTCGGCCACCAGGAGCTTGTTGTGCATTCGATAGTCGAGCCTGCGGATGTTGAACAGGAACTCGAGGTTTCTCAGCAACTTCCGGTGTCCGCGATAGGCGAACGGATTGAAGATCCGGATCTCGATCGACGGATGGGCATCGAGGGCGATGATCTGCTCATCGCCGGCGACGGTATCGCCATCGTCGATCAGCACCCGCACGCGCACTCCGCGATCGGCGGCACGCAACAGGGTTTCCGTGAGCAGGCGGCCGGTTTCATCGCCGCGAAAGATGAAATACTGCAGATCGAGCGTTCGCTCCGCTGCGCCGATGAGCTGCATTCGCGTCAGGAAGCCGTCGACGCCGACCGTAATGATGCGAAATCCGGAGTGGCCGCCGTGTTCGCCCGCGGCACTGGCGAACTGCGCCCCGAGACGCGTCTGAGTGGGCGCAGCGAGCGCCACCGACGCAGTCTTGGGAAAGTCCGCGCCGGGTGGCAGCCCGGCGCAGCCGCCGAGGGCCGCGGCGACGACCACGACCAGGGCAAGACACGCAGCGGGCGCGCGCCCAGCGGACCGGCGGGGAGATACCGTAGTCAAGGGACCGGACACGCTTTGGGTTCCGAGCGTTATCAATTGCGCGCAGATTAGCAGCATGGCATCGGGCGGCTCTGTGCGCTTGCGTACAGACCGGCGCGAAGCGGCCGCTTAGCATGCTGGCGATCGTCAATCGACGAAGGCGGGGTCCATGAATATCCTTATCTGGCTCGTGGCTGGGGCACTGATCGGGTGGGTGGCGAGCCTGATCATGCGAACCGACCCGCGGCAGGGAATGGTGCTCAATGTAGCGGTCGGAATCGCCGGCGCGCTCCTCGGCGGGTGGTTCCTGAGCCCGCACATTGGGGTGTCCACCATCAATCAGAACAATTTCACCGTCATTGGCGTGGGTGTCTCGCTATTGGGGGCGGTCGTCCTGTTGGCGATCGTCAGTCTCTTCCGGCTGGCGGCGGCGCGGTAATTTGAACCGGAGCGCGGCACAGCCAATGGATCGCACGCAACTTCGAGCAGGCAAAGTAGCTCCCAATATGGCAGCGACAACGATCGGGCGAGACAATCTGCTGCTCGCCGGCCTGCCGGCCGCCGAGAGGCGGTCGATCATTGCGCGCTGCGATCGTGTGGTGCTGCCCTTTGGCGAGGTGCTCTGCGAGCAGGGCGATCGGATGCGCGAGGTCTACTTTCCCACCGGCGGCTTCATCTCGCTCATCTACTCGGTCGGCGGGCGTCCGCGGCTCGAAGTGGGACTCGTCGGCACGGAAGGCATGTTTGGAGCCTCGTTGGCGCTCGGCGTGGAGGTGGCGCCGCTGCGGGCGCTGGTGCAGGGCGCAGGCCCCGCCTGGCGGATGGACGCCGCCCAGTTTGCCCGCGAGCTCGAGCGCTGCCCAAACCTGAAGCGCACGTTGAATCGCTACCTGTTTGTGCGGATGAGCCAATTCACGCAAGCGGCCGCCTGCGCCCGGTTCCATGTCGTGGAGGCACGGCTCGCGCGCTGGTTATTGATGACTCGCGATCGGGCGCGCGCCAATGAGTTTCGCATTACGCAGGAATTCATGGCCGACATGCTGGGCGTGCGTCGCGCAGGTGTGACCGGCGCGGCCAGCACGCTGAAGAAGCGCAAGCTGATCAGCTACAGTCGGGGCAACATGACCATCCTCGACGGGCGCGGCCTGCAGGCTAGCGCCTGCGGGTGTTACGCGGCTGCAGGAAAAATGTACGCTCAGGTCATGAAATAGCGGTGTCGACCGGTACGATCGAAGATCGGTAGGTAAACAGCCTGCACGCGAGCGGCACGCCGGATTGACGGCAGCGCAATGTCCAAGACATCGAAACTCCTTCTGTTCGCGGCCGGCGGCCTTACCGGGCTCGTGGTCCTCGCCGCCCTGACGTCGGCCTGGCTCTTGCGTACCGATGCGAAGTCTCGGGTGGAAGCGAGTGCTTCGCGGGCACTCGAGATGGACGTCAAAGTCAATGGTCGGGTCAGCGTCGGCTTCCTGCCCGGCTTGCACTTGGCGCTCGCTGACGTACACGCGAGCAGGCGCGGCGCGGATATTGCCTCGGCAGGGGAGGTAGACCTCGGGGTCGAATTCCTGCCGTTACTGCACAAAGAGGTGCGCATCAAGAATGTCGCGCTCAAGGGGCTCAGGATCGCCCTCGAAAGGGACCGTGACGGCAAGCTGAACAAGCAGTCGGCGAGCAGCTTCGCGGCGGCGGATTGCAGCCTGAATGTGAGCGGCCTGCAGCAGTCGGCAGGGGAAAGCGCAGGCTTCCTGCGAAACCTGTCGTTCATCGCGCAGCTCGCCTGCGGGCAGGTCCGCACCGAAGATTTCACTGCGTCCGACGTGAAGCTCTCGGTCGATGGGAAGAAAGGCATTCTCGCTATTGATCCCATCACGATGCGCCTGTTCGGCGGCGACGGACGGGGCCGCATCGAGGCGGATCTCTCCGTCCCGGTGCCGGTTTACCATGTTCGCTACAGCCTGGAGAAGTTGCGGATCGAAGAGTACTTCAAGACCCTCTCGCCGAAACCTGTTGGCGAGGGCGCCATGGACTTCTCCGCGAATCTGTCGCTGCAAGGAGAGACCTGGGACGCGCTGACGCGCAGCGCCGCGGGAGAGGCTTCCCTGCATGGCGGTAATCTCAAGCTCCAGATCGGGGACCTCGACAAGAAACTTGCCACCTACGAGAAAAGCCAGAGCTTCAACCTCGTCGACGTGGGCGCGTTTTTCTTTGTCGGCCCGCTGGGCGTGGGGATCACCAAGGGCTTCGACTTCGCGCGTGCCTTTGGGGGCACGGACGGCACCACCACGGTTCGCACCCTGGTTTCCAAGTGGCAGGTCGAACATGGGATTGCACACGCGATCGACGTGGCCATGGCGACACAGCAGAACCGGGTCGTGCTGAAGGGCGGGCTCGACTTCGTCACGCGGCGCTTCGACGATGTGACCGTGGCGATGATCGACAGCGAGGGCTGCGCCCGGGTACAGCAGAAGATTTACGGCCCGTTCCAGCAGCCGGAAGCGGAACAGCCGAATGTTCTTGGCTCGTTCACCGGGCCGATGCGCAAACTCTTCCGGCAGGCCAAGAAACTGTTAGGCGGGCATTGCGAGGTGTTCTACGCGGGGTCCGTCGTGGCGCCGAAATGACAAGGTGTCCTTGCAATAAAGCCGGATTCAATATAATGTGTCCTT
>JBAVOB010000356.1:0-18306 GCA_049691655.1 Steroidobacteraceae bacterium
GCGGTATTCCGTCGCGGCCAGGGCCGGCGACGCAGCGACGGCTGCGGCCGCGGCCGCGGCGCATAGACCAATCCATGTCTGCAGCCTTGCTGTCATCATTACTCTCCGGGGTCGGGCGCCTCAGCGAATTCTAACCGTACACGTGGCCGCAAATGTGCGCAGAAGGAAAACGCCCGCGTCGTCGCGGGCGTCTTCGGTTCAGTGGCTGGTTGAGCGGCGACCAGCTAGTACGTGTCGTACCCGCGACGCGACAGATTGGTGCTGCAGGCCTTGAAACGCCCCCAGAGCTTGGCCGCGACCGAGTTCGGATCCGAAAGCTGGTTCCGCCAGGTGTCCCAGGCCTTGCCAAAGGTCGCCGCGTCTTTCGTGCGTCCGACCCAGTACAACGAAGTGAGGGTCGGGCTCTGCACAGGCATCAGCACTTCCGCCCTGTAGGCATTCTTCTCGCCGAACTGTGCGTTGAAGTCTTGCGCAATCTGCAAATATTGCTGAAAGCTGCAGCCGTCATTGAGCTTGACCTCGATGACATCGAGATAATCCGCGCTGGCCACCATCGGCGCTGCCAGCAGGATGAATGCAAGCATCTTCTTCATCTTCTTCTCCCCAGTGTTCCCCGGGTGAATCCCGAGCCGCGGCGAGTATGCACCGTATGCGCAGCCTGCAAAAGACCGGAACACCCCCACGCTAGCTCGGTCTTCCGCCCGCCGATGGCGCCTTGCACCGCCTCGCGGCCGCGGATGTGCGACCTCTCCCGGACACGTCAATTCCGTGTACGTCAGAACCGCAGCGACAGGCAGCTCAGCCCGCCATCCATCTTCCTGAACTCGGACACCTCGACATGCCGAACCGCGAGCCCGAATTCAACGAGCCGCGCCGTGAGCTTCGGATAGCCCGCCGCAACCAGGACGATACCATTGACCCGCACGCAGTTCGCAGCGTAAGTCTCGGCGGCGTCGACCTCTACCATCTCGTAGTCAGCGAGCGCCGCGGTCCGCGGAACCTCGCTCGCAATGGCGAAGCGGCGGTCGCCCAGATAGGCGAGACCCGACTTCAGGTGCAACAAGGTCTGATGTCCGCGGATGTCCACCATGGATGCCGCGTATCCGTGGCGCGCGAGGATTGTGGCGAGTTGCGTCGCGCCGACCTCGTTCGTGCGGCGGGATAATCCGATGAAGAAATGATCGTCGGCCTGGCAGACGTCGCCCCCATCGACCGTTCCCGGTGGCTCAATCTGCTCGAGCTCCGGCCTGAACTGACGAAGCGCAGCCGCAACCTCTGGCACCTCGCCGACGCGCGACGGCGCGCCCGGTCGCGTCAGCACCGCCACGCGGACCGCGACCACGGCGGTGTCCTCGACGAACACGCTATCCGGGAACCGCTCGTCGGGAGGCAGCGCCGTGACTTCGACGCCACAAGCAAGCAGTGCCTCGCAGTAGTCGTCATGCTGCTCGAGGGCCTTGCCCAGGTCCGGACGGCCCTGTGCGGCCGATGTCGTCAGTCCGGCCGCAAACGCCGGGCCCGGAATGCGAACGATGGCGCTGCGGAAATGCACGTCACTGGTGAGGCGGATATCAAACCTACTCGCCGCGGCGAAACCGCTCAGCCGGCAGCGGCTGTCGACCACGAAGCACGATTCGACCCTGCCTCGAGGGCTCTCATGCATCCTCGGGCGGAATGACCGGCGTGAACGGTTTTCGCGCCTGCACCACGCCGAAGTAGACGACGCCAATTAGAAGAATCGCGCCGAAGACGGTCCAGAGGACGGGCACATGGTCGAAGAACGCAACATGGAAGTTGAGTAACTGCTCGCCGCCCGTGACGGTTTCGAGCGGCGTGGGATTGCAACAGACGCGGGGCCAGGCGAAGTTCAGGAGCATGCTGCCGCCCCACAGTAGCCCGAGAACGTTGACCGGGACGCCCCACTTGCCCAACGAGAACGGTGCCCGGGTCCGTGGCCAACCACCCAAGCGAGCCCTGAGTGTTGCCAGATTCCCAAGGAAGTAACTCAGGTAAATCATCCCGGTAGCCGCAATGGCGATGTAGGCCGCGCCGGCGTACTGCAAGAGCGGGACCGCCGCGAGCAGACCCACGACGATGCAGGCGCCGACCGGCGTGTGCAGGGTCGGGCTCACCTTCTGCATGATCCGGGAGAAAGGCAACTGATTGTCGCGCGCCATCCCGAAGCCAAGCCGGATGGTGGCCGTCATGATTGAGAGGCAGCAGACGAAGATCGCGGCCGACACCACGAGCAGATAGAGCGTCGCAAACGCGGGTGACAGATTGGCTTCGATGATCTGCACGGGACCCAGCCCTTTCGCTACCGCATCCTTCACATCGGGGATTGCGACGAGCATTCCCCAGAGAAAGATCGCTCCGATGATAAATGCACCCACGATTGACGACAGCACCGCCTTGGGCGCCTCCCGCCGCGGATTGCGGGTCTCCTCGGCGAGCGTGGATGCGGTGTCAAAACCATAGATGACGAAGAGACTCATGAACATTGCTGCGAGAAACGAGCTGCCCGTCACGCTGGTGCCGCCCGTTTGGAAGATCACACCGGCACCCTGGTGGTTGTGCGCCAGAGCGAGAATTACCGCAAAAACCACCATTCCGAGAATCTCGAAGACGACGCCCGTGTTGTTGACTATCGAGACGAGCTTGACGCCGTAGATGTTAAGCACGGTGATGAGGATCAGCGTCACGATCGCGATGTTGCGCTGGGTCGGTAAGTCGTTCGGCAGCGCCCAGCCGAGACCGTTGAATGTCGGAATCAGTGCGAGCGGCAGCGTGACGATCACCGCGGTCACGGTCAGCACGCCGGCCGAGAGGTAGATCCACCCTGAAAACCAGGCGTACTTGCGACCCGTCAGGTACTTGGTCCACTGGAACACCGAGCCGGCGACGGGAAAGTGACTCGAGAGCTCGGCGAAATTGAGGGCGATGAGCAGCTGCCCGACAAAGACTATGGGCCAGCTCCAGAAGAAGAACGGTCCGACGAAGCCGAGCCCCAGCGCGAACAGCGTGAAGATGCCGGTCGATGGCGAGATGTAGCTGAAGGCGACGGCGAACGAGCTGAACGTGCCGAGCGTGCGCTTCAGCTCCTGCTTGTAGCCGAACTTCGCGAGATCCGCGGTATCGCGGGCGGTGGTCATCGTCGTGGTCTCGGTAGGATCCATCGATGCGCTCCTGTTCTTGTTGTGTGCGTTCGTCGCCGACCTGCGGCTCGGAAGCCGAGCGAAACGATACGACCGCACTGGACGCCTTGTCCAGATCGGATCGTCGAATGCCTGCTAGGCGCGCGCGGCTAGCCCTGGCGCGCAAGCAGGTCCAGTGCGGCCGGGAACGTGGCGGTGCGCTCCGCGCCTTGGGCTCCGGTCCAGCGTCTAGCCAGAAACGCTGCAGGCTGCGTGCGAAGCTCGCAGAGGACCAGGCGCGTGCCATCGGCCTGCGCCTGACGAATAAATGATTCCAGGGCCGTCGCACCGCTCGAATCGATGTACGGCACGCGATCCATGCGCAATATGATCGCTTGCGGCGTGCGTCCCAGCCGATGGAGCACGTCGAGCATCTCCCCTGCCACGCCGAAGAACATCGGGCCCGCAAAGCGAAACACCTCCACTCCCGTTGGAAGCGAAGCCCGCTGGGCGGGATCATCGACGCTGAGTTGCTCGGGCAGGATTCCGGCGGACTCGCTCATGCGTGCCATGAAAAGGAGTGACGCGAGAGTGACGCCGACGCCGATCGCGACCGTCAGGTCCACGAACACGGTCAAGGCGAACGTCAGCACCAGCAACGCCCGTTCGCCAATGTCGGTTCGCAGCAGCGTCCGGAGGCGTTCGAATTCGCTCATGTTCCAGGCGACGAGGAACAGAACCGCCGCGAGCGCAGCCATCGGTACATGCGCGATCAGCTTGCCCGCGATGAGCATGAAGACGAGCAGAAACACCGCGTGGAACATCCCCGCGAGTGGCGTGCGGCCGCCGGCGCGAATGTTGGTAGCGGTTCGCGCGATCGCGCCCGTGGCGGGCAGGCCACCGAACAATGCCGAGGCGATATTTGCGATGCCCTGCCCGACCAGTTCTTGCCCCGAGCGATGACTGTAACCGGTCATGCCATCGGCGACGACCGCGGAGAGCAGCGCTTCGAGCCCGGCCAGGAACGCGATCGTGAAGGACGCAGGCAGCACGTGCCGGATGAGAGCGACCGAGAGTTGCGGGACTTGTGGTGCCGGCACGCCCGTCGGCATGGCCGGAAATCGATCACCGACCGTTGCCACGGGCACATGCAACCACGCAACAGCGGCCGAAACGATGACCAGCGCGATCAGGAAGCCCGGGAGCTGCGGCTGCACGCGCCGCAATAGCAGGATCACGCCGAGCGTCGCACAGCCGACGCCGAGGGCGGGCCAACTCAACGTGCCGAGCCCCCGCGCATACGCCTCCCATCGGGCAACGAACTCGGCCGGCACCCTGCCCGCCTGCAACCCGAGAAAATCGCCTACCTGACTCGACGCGATGATCACAGCGATGCCCGCCGTAAATCCTGTCACTACCGGCATCGGAATGAAGCGAACCAGTTTGCCGAGTCCGGCATAGCCCGCGATGATCAGGATCAACCCGGCCAGCAGCGTCGCTACGAGCAGACCTGCGTAGCCATGCGTCGCAATCACGCCGGCGATGATCACCACGAATGCGCCGGTGGGGCCGCCGATCTGCACCCGTGACCCGCCGAGCAGAGAGATCAACAACCCCGCGACGACCGCCGTGACCAGACCCTGGTTTGGCGAAGCGCCGCTCGCGACGCCGAGCGCCATGGCGAGCGGCAAGGCTACGATCGCGACCGTCAGGCCCGCGACGGCATCGCTGCGCCATTGCTTCGAGAGCAGACCTTCGCGCCAGACGACGACCAGTTTCGGCGTGAACGCTTCCCTGAAATGGGGGACCGGAGGCTTTCGCATGCTCGTGATTGTCCAGCGGATGCCCGACGCTCGACCACTCCTCGCGCGATTGTCATCACGCTTTCCACTGAAAACGCCCGCATCGTCGCGGGCGTCTTCGTTTCGGCGCCGTGCAGGCGTGCCGACGCTGCAGTTTAGGAGTCACTCGCCGGCACAGCAATAGCGCTCACGGCGCCGCGCGCGCGATGCGGCATGTCCGGGGTGATCGGCGCACGGAGTGTGACTAAACCGCAGAATCAGTCTAGAATTCCGCGGTCCGAGAAGGGCTGGCGTGACGAGATCAGAGTGACGCTCGACGCACTTCAGCCCGACAACAACACTCAACTTACACAGGGATTTCACATGTCGATCAAACATCAGCTCACAGCGGGCGCGGCTTTACTCTGCCTGTCGATGGCAGGTGCCGCAGCGTTCGCCGACGATCATGCCTACACGGAAGGGACCGTCTCCGAGGTATCGGCCATTCGAACCATCGACGGCCATTTCGATGACTACATGAACTGGATCGATACCGTCTGGAAAAAGGAGCAGGAAGCTGCGAAGAAGGCCGGCTATATCGTCGGTTACGAGGTATTCGTGGCGAGACCGCGCTCCGACAATGATCCGGACCTCTACCTGATGATCACCTACAAGAACTATGCAGCGCTCGATGACTGGATCGTCAAGGGAGACACCATCGCGAAACAGATCGAAGGTTCGGTCGCAGCCTCGAACCAGGCCCAGGCGGATCGCAGCAAGATTCGCCGCGTGCTGGGATCCGAGGTAGTCCAGACGCTCAACCTGAAGTAGGCATCACTCCTGCGGCACCCGCCCGGGGACGCGGCTACGCACCGCCCCCGCGGGTGCGGCAGGCATTTCGGAGCGAAGCGGCGCCCTCATCGGGCGCGACCAGCATGAGCGATTACCGCATTCGCCGCTGTACAATCGCTGACGCCGCGACCGTTGCCCGACATCGGGTCGCCATGTTCCTCGAGATGGGCGAAGTACCATCGGATGAGCTGGCAAGCAAACTACTGGCCGAGTCGACGTCCGCACTCGCCGTCGCGCTGGGCGATGGATCCTATGTGGGCTGGTTCGCGCTCGACGGGGGCGATCAGGTGATCGCCGGTGCCGGGGCCCACATCAAGCCGCAGTTGCCGCGAATTGCGCACGACGGCACTCGGGTCGCGACCTGGCCGGTCCCCCTTGTCGTCAACGTTTATACCGATCCCCCATGGCGACATCGGGGCATTGCGAAAGCGCTCATGGAGACACTCATCGAGTGGGCGCGCGCCGGAGGCTACGATCGCGTAGTCCTGCACGCGACGGAGGCCGGCCGCCCTCTGTATACGTCGCTCGGATTCAAGCCGACGAACGAAATGCGCTGGTCGCCCGGCGCCGGCGATAGTTGAGGGAACCCCGATTCGGGCCGTCGCGCTGCCCTGCCCCCTCCACCGGGTGTTCAGGGCTTTTTCGCCGCAACAATCGCAGCCTGGACCTGAACCATCGCTTGCTCGGTCGCCGCCTTGGCGCAAGGCAACGCAGTCCTCTCCGATTGCGGATTGCGTTTGTCCAATTCCTCACAGAGCGCACGGGCGGCGTCCTTAACGCGTTTCTCCAGCTCAGCTCCGCCCGCGGCCGTAGCCAGATCCAGGTCGTTGAACCCCACCCGACGGGTCAAGGTCATTTCCTCGATCGGCGCGCCGCTGTAGGAACGGCCAACGATGATTTTCGTCTCCCGGGTCGACTGGATCGTCACTTCCTTCAGTTCCTGAGCGGTCGCGACGCTGCCGGCCAAGGTCAAGCCCATCACGGCGAAGGCGAGCGACATGCCGCCTCGCGCATACTTACTTGTGACCATTCTGGTTCCCCCTTGCTTCTCCGATACCCGGGGTGAAACGCTACGTGACGCGCGACCACGCGAACAGTCGCAGTTCCCACAATTGCCTGCGTAAATCCCGCGCAACGCCGATGCAGCACCTTGTCGCGCATTCGGGTTGAATGTTCTAAGCTGCGCAAAGGCTTGCATGTCCGAGAAGAATCCTAGCAACGCGCGATCGCCACTCGCTGTGCCGTTTCCCAGCGGGGTCGCTCTGCTGCGCGATCCGACGCTCAACAAAGGCACGGCCTTCACTGACGCCGAGCGCGACGCCCTGGGCCTGCGCGGGCTGCTGCCTGCACACGTCGCCTCGCTCGAGGAGCAGGCGAGCCGCGTGCTGGAGAACTTCCGGCAGAAACCGTCCGCGCTGGACAAGTACGTGAATCTCTCCGCGCTGCACGATCGCAACGAGACGCTGTTCTTCCGGCTGGTCATCGACAACCTGGACGAGATGCTGCCGATCATCTACACGCCGACGGTGGGGCTCGCTTGCCAACAGTTCGGCCACATCTTCCAGCGGCCGCGCGGCTTGTTCATCAGCGCGAACGATCGTGGACGGATCGAAACGATCCTCCGCAACTGGCCGCATCGCGAAGCCGCGATCATCGTCGTGAGCGACGGCGAGCGGATCCTGGGCCTCGGCGACCTGGGTGCGAACGGCATGGGGATCCCGGTCGGCAAGCTCGCGCTCTACAGCGCCTGCGCAGGCGTCCGGCCGGACCAATGCCTGCCCGTGATCCTCGATACGGGCACCAACAACCCGGCGCTACTCAAGGACCCGCTGTACATCGGGCTACAGCAGCGGCGCGTGACGGGTGCCGCCTACGACGAACTGGTCGAGGAATTCATCACCGCAACACAGAAAGTCTTTCCCGGCATCGTCGTGCAGTTCGAGGACTTCGCCAACCACAACGCCTTCCGGCTGCTCAATCGGTATCGAGACCGCATCTGCTCGTTCAACGACGACATTCAGGGCACCGCGGCAGTGGCGCTCGCCGGCATCATGTCGGCGCTGCGCATCACCGGCGGCAAGCTCGCCGACCAGAGGATCGTGTTCCTTGGCGCCGGCGAGGCGGCCACGGGGATATCGGACCTGATTGTCGCGGCGATGGTCGCTGAGGGGATGGCCCAGGACGAGGCCCGCCGGCACTGCTGGCTCATCGACTCGAAGGGACTCGTCGTCAAGAGCCGCAAGGATCTCGGTGCACATAAACTCTCCTACGCGCACGATCATCCACCGATCGCCGATTTTCCGAGCGCGGTGCGAAAGCTTGCGCCGACGGCAATCATCGGCGTGGCCGCGGTCGCCGGCACGTTTACCCGCGAGGTCATCGGGGACATGGCGAGGGTCAACCAGCGGCCCATCGTGTTCGCGCTGTCCAATCCGACGTCGAGGTCCGAGTGCACCGCCGAGCAGGCATACGAGTGGAGCAGCGGGCGAGCTTTGTTCGCATCGGGCAGCCCGTTCGATCGGGTCGCGCTCGATGGCAGGTTGCACGTTCCGCGCCAGGGCAATAATTGCTACATCTTCCCGGGCGTGGGCCTCGCCGCGGTTGCCGTGCGCGCCACGCGCGTCACCGACGAGATGTTTCTCGCAGCAGCGCGCGCCCTCGCGCAACAGGTCAGCGGAGCAGACCTCGCGCAGGGGAGCCTGTACCCACCCCTCGCGCAGGTGCGTAACGTATCGGCCCATGTAGCAGCCGCGGTCGCCGCGACCGCCTACCAACAGGGGGCCGCGACGCTGGCAAGACCCGCCGATCTTCTCGCATACCTGCAGTCGCGGATGTACGAGCCCCGCTACGTCAACTACGCATAGCTCGGCGTGACGGCCCGGTGCGATCGCTCAAAGTCGACGCTACCCGATCGCGGCGTGGCCGCTCAGCCGCTCGGTGGGTTGGTGGCGCGGTAATCCTCGAGGTCCCGCTCGCAGCGCAGTTTGTCCCGTTCCAGCTCTACGATCTCCGCCTTGAGCCGCCCCGCCCGTTCGGCCAGTTGCTGGGTGCTGACGAGAGCGTGCGCGCGATCTTCGCTGCTCGATTCGCCGCCCACGATCACCGCCGATTTCTCGACGATTTCATGCTCGACGTGCTCGAGTTCGCGGCGCGCTGAATCGAGATGGTTCGCCGCATTGGACGCCCGACTCTCCAGCGCGTAGAGCTGCCGACCCGATTCGTATGCGTTGACGAAGGCGCTTTCCAATTCGACCGGGCATACGCCGTTGTAGGCGACGCCGCGTGCGCCGATTCGAAAGCCATTCTGGGGCCGGCAGTATTCCTGCAGGCCCTGATCGCGACCCGCTCGATAAAGACCCAGATCCGGGGCGATGTGGTACCTCGCGCAGGCCTTGCGATGCTCGGCGATGCGGTCACCGGAGTAGCCGGCGACACCGTCCTCGTAGCCGATGGTTTGCCAGTCTACCGCGGCGCACTCGTTCCGGTTCATCGTCGCGCAGCCGGTCATCACCAGCGTGACGCAGCCCAGACCCGCCACGGAGCGCAGTGATGTTCCTGTCCTTCGCATAGCTGTCGCCCTCCGCAGCATCCATCGGTGCCGGTACGTACGCGGCGATCGAACGTAGCAGCGTCGGTCTTGGGCTGATGTGAGGCGCATCACACGCGTCGGGAAGCCGGGAGACTGGCGCAGGATTTGTGAACACGTCTGTCCTGCCGCCTAAACCCGCTTCCCTGGAGAACAACGATTCAGACTCCGGGACCGCTGCACCGTGTGTGCGCCGACGGCCACACCCGGCCCCCTTGAGACTTTGGGGAGAAGAAACTCGTCGCCGCAAAGCCAACGGCCGGGACCCACCCTACCGGCTCGATCCGGCAAGGGATCGCGGCGGCAGCCCTCATTTCATCGTGTACGTCGACTGCAGGATGCCCAGCGCGCCTTCGGCGAAGACGTGCGTTCTCACCCAGGTGCCGCTCGAAGTCATGCCTCTCAGCTTGCCGTAGGCGTCCACCGTCCCGACGCAGCCGTACAGGTCCAGACACTTGGCGGATCCGGCCTGATTGGGCTTCCACGATAGGGTCATCCAATCGCCGCCGACATTCTGCGCGACGCAACTGCCGCTGCCCGCGAGCATCTTCCCCTCCTTGGAGAGCATCGGTTGACCGACGCAATCGCCGGCGGTGTTGTTCACCGGGTCGCCGGCTTTGTTGGACGTGACTGAGCGGACGATTGCCAGCGGCGGCGGCCCTGCACGACCGACTGCGGCCCCTGGCACGAACCGTGTAATCCCTCGTCGCCAAAGCTGCCGTCAGCGAGCGGCAGGTCGCGTTAAGAAGCGGGCCTGACTTCGCGCGTCCGTACCGGCGACACGCTCGGTTCGCATACGAGCCCCGGCGCAAAGCGCCGGGCCTCTTGTTCCAGCCGCTGGCTGTTGATGCTCGCTTGTGTACGAGCTGCCCAAGCCGGACCGGCAAGCGCGCCCAGCCACGATTACTCGGATCGCGGATAGCGTCTATAGTGCAGTGGCCGCGGGCTTCAGTGCGAGCGAGTCCCGGGGAGGATCGCGTGAGTGCACGTGCTTTGCGAGGCGTTCCCGCCGCGTGGTGTGCAACGGCCCTTGTCGCGACGGCCTTCGTGCCATGGGTCGGTGCACAGTCACCGACACGCGCCCCGGGTACCGCCGTCGTGCTGGACATTCGCGACGCCATCGGTCCGGCCACCAGTCGGTTTTTCATCCGGACGCTGCAGTCGGCGCAACAGCGCGGCGTTTCCGTGGTCGTCATGGAACTCGATACGCCGGGCGGTCTGGACACCTCCATGCGCGAGATCATTCAGGCAATGCTCGCCTCGCCGGTCCCAGTCGTCACTTTCGTCGCACCATCCGGGGCCCGCGCAGCGAGCGCCGGCACTTACCTCGTGTACGCCAGCCACATCGCAGCAATGGCGCCCGCGACAAATCTCGGAGCGGCCACGCCGGTGCCAATGATCGACACGGGCGGCCCGGGTGCCGCACCGCCTGCGGACGACGGCGGAACAGCCAAACGACCGAATCCGACCACTTCCTCCGATACGCATGAGCGCAAAGCCGTCAATGACGCCGTCGCTTATATTCGCGGCCTCGCTGAGTTGCGACACCGTAACGCGGACTGGGCTGAGTCCGCGGTGCGTCAGGCCGCGAGCCTGAGTGCGAGCCAGGCGCTCGACCAACATGTCATTGATCTGATCGCGAGTGACCTCCCAGGCCTCCTGGTCCAACTCGACGGCCGCAAGGTCACCACCACCCACGGCGAGCTGACGCTGGCCACGCGGCACCTCGCCGTCGAACGCGTCACGGCGGACTGGCGCACGCAGTTGCTCGCGGTGCTGACGAATCCGAATGTTGCGTACCTGCTGATGCTGATCGGCATCTACGGTTTGCTGTTCGAGGGTTACAACCCGGGCGCCGTGTTGCCCGGCGTCGCCGGCGCTATTTGCCTGCTGCTCGCGCTTTATTCATTTCAGATCCTTTCGGTCAATTACGCCGGCCTCGCCCTCCTGCTGCTTGGCGTCGTGCTGATCGCCGCGGAGGGCTTCATCGGCAGCTTCGGTGCTCTGGGCGTGGGCGGACTCGCTGCCTTTGTGATTGGCTCGATCATGCTGCTGGATCAGAGCGTGCCGGGATTCGCCATTGCACGCCCGTTGCTCGGTGCCATGGGTTTCATCGGTGGCCTGGTCGCCCTCGGCATCGTCACTTACGCCGTGCGCGCACGTTCCCGCCCGGTCGTCACGGGTACGAACCAGCTGCTCATGGAAACCGCGGTGGCGATCGAGGATTTCGAGCGCGCGGGTCTGGTGCGCGTGCGAGGCGAACTGTGGCAGGCAGTGACGCGCGATGCGGTCAAGAGCGGTGAAGCACTGCGTATCGTGCGGATTGAAGGACTCACGCTGACCGTCGAACGGCTGCCGACTTGAGCGCCAGCCGAAGCTGATTATTCGGGAGAATCAACATGTACTTCACAATACCGGTCGTCGTCTTTCTGCTGATATTGCTGCTCTCGTTCATCAGGATCCTGAACGAATATGAGCGCGGCGTGATGTTCACGTTCGGCCGCTTCACCGGCGTCAAGGGTCCAGGCATCGTCCTGGTCGCGCCTCTGGTGCAACGCCTGGTAAAGATGGACCTGCGCGTGGTGGTGCTGAACGTGCCCCCGCAGGATGTCATTACGCGCGACAACGTGTCGGTCAAAGTCAGTGCGGTCGTGTATTTCCGCGTCGTGGATGCCGGCAAGGCTGTCTTACAGGTCGCCAAGCCCTTTGAAGCGACGAGCCAATACGCCCAAACGACGTTGCGCTCGGTGCTGGGTCAGCATGAGCTCGACGAGCTCCTGGCGCAGCGTGATCGACTGAATCAAGACATCCAGCGCATCCTCGATCAGGCAACGGACGCTTGGGGAATCAAAGTGGCAAGCGTCGAGATCAAGGACGTGGATATCACCGAAACGATGATCCGCGCGATCGCACGCCAGGCCGAGGCGGAACGCACGCGACGCGCGAAGGTCATTCACGCCGAAGGCGAGAGCCAGGCCGCGGCGATGCTCGTGGAGGCAGCGCGCAACCTGGCGCAACAGCCGCAAGCGATGCAGTTACGCTATCTGCAAACGCTGGCGGACATCTCGAGCGAGAAGACCTCAACCATCGTGTTTCCGCTGCCACTCGATCTGATACGGCCGCTGCTCGGGCGAACAGATGTTTGAGCGCCGGACTGGACGGCGTCTGGAGTCGGGGGCCGGGCCGAGACCCAACTGCGTTTCGACGTCGCCATTGCAGTCAACCGTCTGACGATCAAGTCGAAATATTGGGTAACGCCGCGAGTGTGACGTAGCCAATCCCTGATCCCGGGCTGACGCGGGATGCGGATTTCTTAGCAAGTGACCTCGCATGAGCGATGGAGATTCAGATGTCGTACTATCTAATGCGATTCAGTTACACGCCTGACGCATGGGCCAGGCTGATCAAGCAACCCGAGGACCGGCGCGTAGTGGCTCGCGCCGTGATCGAGAAACTTGGCGGGAAACTTCATGGATTCTGGTATGCGTTCGGAGAACATGATGGGCTGGTACTCATCGAGGCTCCGGACAACGCATCGGCAGCCGCCTTTTCTGTCGGCATCTCCGCTCGCGGCTCACTCCGTTCCGCTGAGATGACGGTGTTGCTCACGGTCGAAGAGGCGATCCAGATGCTGAACAAGGCGCAGGACTTGCCCTATCAGGCTCCGGGGCTCAAGTCCTGACGCGCGGGAGAGGCGCCATCGTGAACCTGAACTGCCCGCCGAGGACCAGATCCGCATGCGGGACCAACCGCGGGTTCAGCGTATCGCCCCGGAGTCGCGCCTGGCGAGCCCACGGCCGCCCCTCGCCGAATCCGTCCGCCCGAATGTCGAGCACTTGGCCTGATGCGAGATCGATCCGCGCCGCGCGGACCTGCGGCGCACCGAGCACGTAGTCGCCGCTCGCGGGCACCATTGGATAGAACCCGAGCGTCGCGAACACGTACCAGGCGCTCATCTGGCCGGCATCGTCGTTGCCCGCGATGCCGTCGGGCCGGTCCGCATAGAACTCCCGCGTGACGCGGCGAATCAACGCGTGGCCCTTCCACGGGCGGTCGGTCCATGCATAGAGGTACGGGATGTGGTGGCTCGGCTCGTTACCGTGCGCGTACTGGCCGATGATGCCTTCCTGGCCAAGGAACTTGTCACCGCCCCGGCCGCGTGTCGTGAACAAACGATCGAGCCACTCGCCGCCGCCGCTCGGCCCGCCGAGAAGTTCGACGAGACCCCGGGGGTCGTGTAGCCCTGAAGTCAGCGTGTACTGGTAGGCATTGGCCTCCGTGTAGTCGCCGGGGTTGTTGAGCGGAGAGGTCGCGATCAACGGGTCGAACGGCGTGCGCCACGTGCCGTCCGCAGCGCGGCCCCGCATCATTTGCGTTTCGGCATCGAAGATCTTGCGATAGGCCTGCGCACGGTCCGCGAAGCGCGCGGCAACTTGCGGCTCGCCGGCGGCGAGCGCGACGCGTGCGACCGCATCATCGCCCCAGGCGTACTCGAGCGTCTTTGAGACCGACTCTCCCGGCTCGCGGTCGTAAGGCAGGTAGCCGTACTGCTCGTAGATCGTCCAGTCGCGCTGAGCCCACGTCGGCGCATTAGCGCGCGGCGCTGTCGACGTCACGACCATCGCGGCGAGCGCCTCGGCCTTGTCGAAGCCGGTGAAGCCGGTCGCGACGGCGTGCGCAATCACCGGCAACGCCGGGTTGCCAATCATGCACCAGGTCTCCCCGCCCCAGGCCGTGAAGAGCGGCAGGTAGCCCTGCACCCGCTCGTGCTCCAGGAGTGTCAGCACGATGCCGTCGACGCGTTCCGGGACGAGCAGCGCGATCAACGGAAAATTGCCGCGCGCTATGTCCCATAGCGAGAGCGTCGAATAGTAGTGGCCGGCACGGGCGGTGATGATCGCGCCCGTCGGGCCGCGTACCCGCCCATCCACGTCCGCAATGTCGCTCGGATGGAGAAAGGCGTGGTAGAGAGCGGTGTAGAACATGCGTTTCTGGCGCTCCGGCGCCTCGATCTGGACGCGATCGAGGAGCGCCCCCCACGCGCGATCGGCATCCCTGCGGATCCGCTCGAAATTCGAGCCATCGACAGCACGCAGGTTGCGGCGCGCCCCATCGACGTCCGTGGTCGACAGCGCCACCCGGGCCTCGAGCGTCATCGCTGTGCCGAGATCGAAGGTCAGGAGGTAGCGCGACGCTTTCTCGTCCGCCGGTGTCGGCAGCAGCACCACCCTGGCGATCGGATGATCGAAGTGAATGACGAACGCCAGGTCTCGCTCAGCCCAGTTCCGCAGATGCGCGCTACCCGTGATCTCGCCGGATGGATCGACGGTGCTGTCCGCGCGGGTGGCTCGAGGCCCCGGCGTAAAGTGGATGATGTGGGCCAGATCTACCAGCACCTGCGCGCGGCCGGGCGTCTGGAAGGTGTAGCGGTGCACGGCCACCCGCTGGGTGGCCGAGAGTTCGACGCGCACGGCGTGATCGCGAAGCGTGACGGCGTAGAAGCCGGGGTGTGCTTGCTCCGTCGCCTTGTCGTAGCTGCTCCCGAAATCTGTCGTGGAGATGGACCAGCGCGTCCCGGACGACGGCTGCAGCAGCACGTCGCCCAGTTCGCCGATGCCGGCGCCGCTCATGTGGCTGTTCGAGAAGCCGAGGATCCGCGGCGCGCGATACTGGTAGCCGCTCGTGTTATCCCATCCGGCGTCGGCAGTATCGGGGCTCGGCGCGACCATACCAAACGGGACACTGGCGCCAGGAAACGTATGGCCGGTTCCGTCGGTCCCGATGAACGGATCGACCCAGCGGTTGGCATGCTGCGCCGCACGCGCCACGAGCGGCAGCGCGAGCGCCAGCGCCAGCGCAAGCACAATGCCAGCAAGGTGTCTCATGCGCGGTTCCCCGGGGATCACGCGGTCAATGCGTACACTACAGACTTCTGCCGCCACGCGCGGGGCAACGGAGGTGGCGAGCCGCCAGGATGCCCACCACAGTCACGCTCGCGCATACAGGAGTGTCCAAATGATCACCGTGATTGCCACTTTTCGGCTGCCTCAACCGATCACGCACGAGGCGGCGCGGACGATCTTCCTGAGCACGGCTCCGAGATATCAAGGTGTGGAAGGCTTGATTCGCAAGTACAACATTCTTTCTCAGGATGGCACCACGGCCGGCGGAATCTACCTCTGGAGGTCGAGGGCCGACGCGGATGCCCTCTACACCGAGGGCTGGAAAAGCTTTGTGCGGGACAAATACGGCTCCGACCCCGCTGTCACGTACCTGGAGTCCCCGGTCATTGTTGACAACGTCTCGCATGAAATTGTCGCGGATGAGCAGGCGTGATGCGTGCCGCCGAGGGACCGGCAAATTAGCTGGTAGTGGTATCGGGAGCTCGCACCGATAATCCCGTAGACGCGGCTCCCACTTAACGTTCGATTGTGCAAACATTCATCGTGGAGCCGCGCCCGCCCAAATCCATCGACCATTCCCCATCGCTGCTGCAGCGTTGTGCCCGGACCCTGCTGCGGCTGATCGGCTGGCGCGGCGTCCTCGTGCCGCCCCCGACCGCCAAGGGGATCATCATCGTCTACCCGCACACGTCGAACTGGGACTTCGTGATCGGCATGCTGTACAAGGCCGGCACGGGACTGCCGCTTCACTGGCTCGGCAAGAACACTCTTTTCAGATGGCCGCTGCGACGCCTGTTGCGACACATCGGTGGCATCCCGATCATGCGGGACCAGCGTTCGGGATTCGTGACCGCCTTGCTCGCGGAATTCGCCAGGAACGAGTGGATGTGGCTCGCGCTGACCCCGGAAGGCACGCGTTCCCGCACTGACCATTGGAAGTCGGGCTTCTACCGCATTGCGGTAGAGGGCGGTCTACCGGTCGGCCTGGGCTTCATCGATTACGCGACTCGCACGGTAGGGATCGGCGCTTATCTCAGCCTGACCGGGAATCCGGACCGCGATATCGCGCTGATCCGTGCGTTCTATGCCGACAAGCGCGGCTATCGACCCGAGAATGCAGGCGAGATCCGGCTGCTGCAGTGAGCCGTCAGGCGAGTACAGGTCGCCGCGGGTCTGGCGGGGCGCTGCTCGAGCGCGGCGCCAGGCGGGGTCTCGCGATCGCCGCAGAGATGGCCTCCCACGTCGCAGTGAACGCTGCGCGCGTAAAGTCCGCCCCGGAAGGCAGCCAGTCGCCGGCGCTTTCACGCGCCAGCGTGTAGTGCCCGACCACATCCAGGTGGTCGGCGCGCGCGACGTGAATCACCCGGCCATGCAGCTGGCTCAACGTCGGTACGAAGCCGTCGCTGGCGGCGGAAGTGACCTTGAAACCGAGTCCCCGGTCGAGCAGTCGCTGTATCGTCCTGGTCGGTTTCGGGTACGGATAACGAGGGTGTTGTTGAGATGTCAGCGCATGTAACAGCCTGAACAACGCGCGCAGCGCGATATATTCCGGGTCCCCCAGTTCGTTCATCCTGAACTGCTCACGCGGCGTTGGTACGCCCGCGACGACGCAACCGTAGTCGATCCCCGCGCGATCGGCGACAGCGGCTTCAAACAACTCGATGGCCTCCGGTGTGAGCTGCAGCACTGCGCCCTGGTCCTGCTGGATGTCGTCGAGGTACTTCCACGCAGGATCGCGGCGGTCGTACCGGAGCTTGCGCAAGAGGCCCCCGGCGATCCGGTCGAGTTGCGTCTGCGCGCATCCCACCCAGTCGTCCATCCGTGCAACCAGCGCAATGGCCTTTGCCGCGGCGAGAATCGCGCCACGTCCCTCTCCCGACGTCGCAAGGGCACTGAGCACGAGCAGCAATGTCTGGCCCTGGATGGTGACGAAGTGATTGGCGAGCGGCGTTCCGTGGTGCGGCGTGGTCACGGAAGTGGCCGTCTTCGTCAGGAGGGCGATGCGCTCTGCCGTATCGCCGTGAGCGATCTTCAAGCCCGGCGTCAGCAGCATGCGCACGTCGAGGCCGCCTGTCGAATGACCGACAAAGTGCAGCTCCCGGGCTTTCAGACCGCCGCTGTCGATCACCTGGCGGCGCAGTGTGTCAACGCGCCGCGGGATCGAGGCCGTCGGCTGCGTCACGCACCGCACGATGCGCGCCTTGACGCCGCGCCGGTCGAGCGCGCTGCCAAGCGCCCGCTCCACATCCTCGAAATAGCTGACCGCACCGATGGACGTGAAGCCAAAGAAGCCGGGCACCAGGAAAACGAGTTTTGTCGTCATGACCTGCTCCTGCCTACGCGGCAGGCAGGCCCGCGTATTCCGATGGTCGTCGAATTAGGCTGGTCGCCGGAATCGTACGAGGGAAGCGACATGCGCACCACCGGGCCTGGAACTTCGTGGCTGGACCCGGCGCGCGCCACGAGGCTCCTCGCGACCTGCCGCGCGGGAACCGTTCGCGGCCGCGGTTACGTGGCGGGCGCCTTGCGCGCCGCTGCGACCAGTTCTCACACCTTGACCATCGCTTTTTTCGCCGCCAATTTGGCGCATATCGCATCGTCGGGAGCTAATTGCGGATACTGCCGACCGATCTCCTTGCAGACCTCCAGCGCGGTCTCCTTAACGCGCTCTTCAAGCATCTTCTGACGCGAAATCTGCGCAGGGTTTTCCATGCCTAACTACCGAGTGGCAACATAAGCGCTAGACGCCGATGCCGCCATCGGGACTAATGCACACAGATAGTGGAATATACATAGCGATCACTGCCGGCCTCCTGAACACGCACAGGTACCGTTCGGCTGTCTGCGCCCCGGCGCGGCCTTGCGACATGCAAAGGCCCCTTGCGGGTCCTGGCGCAACTCTCTGATTGAATTGGTAGCGGGGGTAGGATTTGAACCTACGACCTTCGGGTTATGGGCCCGACGAGCTGCCAGACTGCTCCACCCCGCAACCGTGTGGCGCGCATCTTACGTCCGGACCACCCTCAAAGCAAACGCGCGCACAGCTGCAG
>JBAVOB010000357.1:0-1871 GCA_049691655.1 Steroidobacteraceae bacterium
CAGGAACTCGAGGCCGGCCGCCGGATCGCGCGCGGAACTGCGTACCGCCGCGAGCCGCACGAACGGTGGCCAGGCGGCCTGCGCACGCTCGGCGAGTGCGGTGCGCGCGAAGCCGTCGTAACCTTCCCGGATCAGGCTCGTGAGCAGCGGGTGCTCGGGAAACTCGGTCTGGATCAGCACTTCGCCGGGTTTTGCGCCGCGGCCGGCGCGCCCGGCCACCTGCACGATCGTCTGCGCGAGCCGCTCGGAGGCGCGAAAGTCGGTGGAGAACAGCCCCTGGTCGGCGTTCAGCACCACCACGAGCGTGACGTTCGGAAAGTGATGGCCCTTGGTCACCATCTGCGTTCCGACGAGAATGCGCGCTGCGCCGGACGCCACGCGCTCCATCACCGCTTCCAGATCGCCGCGCTGGCGGGCGACATCGCGGTCGAGGCGCGCAAGCGCGACGCCCGGAAACAGCTCGCCGAGCGTTTCCTCGACGCGCTCGGTGCCCTGACCGACCGCCTTCACCCTGAAACCGCACACCGGACAGCGCTGCGGGAGTGGCGCGTCTGCGCCGCAGTGATGACAGCGCAGGCGGTCGGCGCCCCGATGCACCGTGAGCCGCGCATCGCAGTCCCGGCACGGCGCGATCCAGCCGCAAGCTGTGCAGGCGAGCGTCGGCGCATAACCGCGGCGATTGATGAATACCAGGACCTGGCCATTCTCGCGCAGGTGCCGTTCGATCGCCTGCACGACCGGCGTCGCGAGTCCCGCCTGCACCGCATGTTCGCGCACGTCGATCAGTGCCACGCGTGGCGGCAGTGCGTCGGCAGCGCGCCTCGGCAGCTCGAGCTTCATATAACGACCGGTCGCGGCGTTGTGCAGCGTCTCGAGCGAGGGAGTCGCCGAACCGAGCACGATAGGTACCTGCGCGAGGCGCGCGCGCACCACGGCCAGGTCGCGCGCCGAATAACGAAACCCGCCTTCGTGCTGCTTGAACGATGCATCGTGTTCTTCGTCCACGATCACGATGCCGAGATCCACGAGCGGTGCGAACACCGCCGAGCGTGTGCCAAGCACGATGCGCGCGCGGCCCGACCAGGCGGCGCGCCAGGCCGCGAGCCGCTCGCGATCGGTGAGCCGGGAGTGCAGCACCGCGAGCGTGGTGTCGAAGCGCTCGCGGAAGCGTGTGACGAGCTGCGGCGTGAGGCCGATCTCCGGCACCAGCACCAGCGCGCGCCGTCGCGCCTCGAGGACACGCTCGATCACGCGCAGGTACACCTCGGTCTTGCCGCTGCTCGTAATGCCGTGGAGGAGGAATGCGGCGTAGCGATCGAGGCTCGCGACGATCGCCTCGACGGCGACGGACTGCTCGGGGCCGAGTACTGGTCCGTCGCGGCGCATGCGGGGAGCCGGAGTATCGATCGCGTCGGCCAGGCTCGTCGAGGCAATCCAGCCGCGCTGAATGAGCGGCTTCGCGGCGTCGCGCCAGTGTGGCTGCGCTGCGGCCAGGTCGTCGGCGTCCATGCCGTCGCGCTTCGCGAGCGATTCGAGCAGCCGGCGCTGGGCCGGCGCGCGTTTCGGTTCGCCGCGAGCGATCGCCCCCATGCCGTCGGCAGTGGCCAGCCAGATTTCGCGTGCCGTGTCAGCCGCGGTGCCGAGCCGCAGCGCCTGTGGCATCGCTGCTGCCACGACGCCGCCGACCGGATGATGGTAGTAGTCAGTCGCCCAGCGCAGCAGCTCGAGCGCCGTTGCATCGAAGATCGGCCTGGCATCCAGCACTTCGAGCACCCGCCGCAGCTTTTCGACCGGCAGTTCGGAGTCCACGGCCTGCTGCATCACGACGCCGACCAGGCGCTGGCGGCCGAATGGCACGCGCACGCGCGCAC
>JBAVOB010000358.1:0-3512 GCA_049691655.1 Steroidobacteraceae bacterium
CCCTTGAATTCCGTGGCTATGCCCCAAGACTGGCGACACGCTGCAGTGCCCGCTAGAGTGCGCGCCGGAAACCGCCGGGCGCAGCCGCGGTCCAACAGCGTGACCGCTACCGGCATTCACTGAACACTTCGAGGATGGACCAAGCGCTATGAAACGCATTTTCCTGTTCGTCGCAACCAACCTTGCCGTCATTCTCGTGCTGTCGATCGTAGCGCGCCTGCTCGGCCTGGATCAGGCGCTCGCTGCGAGAGGCGGCAATTTTGGCGCAATGCTCGCCTACTTCGCCGTGTTCGGGTTCGGCGGCGCGTTCATCTCCCTCGCGATGTCCAAATTCATGGCCAAGCGCGCTATGGGCGTGCGGGTAATCGAGCAGCCAGCCAACGCGGACGAACAGTGGCTCGTGAACACCGTGCGCGCGCAGGCACAGCAGGCGGGAGTGGGTATGCCGGAAGTCGGCATCTTCGACTCCCCCCAGCCCAACGCGTTCGCCACCGGCGCGCGCCGCAATGCTGCGCTGGTCGCAGTCAGCTCGGGCCTGCTGCAGCGGATGAATCGCAGCGAAGTCGAGGCGGTACTCGGCCACGAAATGACGCACGTTGCCAACGGCGACATGGTGACGCTCACGCTCATCCAGGGCGTGCTGAACACCTTCGTGATGTTCCTCAGCCGCATTCTCGGCAATATCATCGATCGGACCTTGTTCCGCAGCGAAAACGGCCAGGGTCTCGCCTACTTCGCCACCGTGCTGGTAATGCAATTCCTGCTCGGCGTCCTCGCGAGCATCATCGTCGCCTGGTTCTCGCGCCGTCGGGAATTCCGCGCCGATCACGGCGGCGCGCGCCTCGCCGGCACGGCGAACATGATCGGCGCCCTGGAGCGCCTGAAGGCCGCGCACGACGCGGCCGGCTTACCGGCCCAGATGAACGCCTTCGGCATCTCGGGCGGCACCGGGAGCGGCTGGACCCAGCTGTTCATGAGTCATCCGCCGCTCGACGTGCGCATCGCCGCGCTGCGCGCCGAGCGCGGCTGAAGCCGCGCCGGTACCCGGGGGCGTCGCTTCCGCGATGGCCGCGCGCGGCAGCGATCCGGTCGGCGCGCTGCGCTCGCTCGCCGGTGCGGACTCGGTACTGACCGAGCGCGGCGAAGTTGAACCCTACGTCGTGGATCACCTGCGGCTCTATCGCGGGCGGGCGCTCGCCGTAGTGCTGCCGCGATCGGCGGACGAGGTGTGCCGCGTGCTGGCTTTCTGCAACGAGCGACGCATTGGTGTCGTGCCGCAGGGCGGGAATACCGGGTACGTCGGCGGCTGCGTCCCGGACGATTCCGGGCACCAGGTCGTCCTGGCGCTGCGCCGGCTCAACCGCATCCGCGCGATCGACCAGACGAACTACTCCATGGTGGCCGAGGCCGGCTGCGTGCTTGCGGACGTGCAGCGCGCGGCCGAGGCCGTCGACCGCTATTTTCCCCTCGCGCTCGGCTCACAGGGCAGCTGCCAGATCGGCGGCAATCTCGCGACCAACGCCGGGGGCCTGAATGTCCTGCGCTACGGCATGACGCGCGACCTGGTGCTGGGCATCGAGGTGGCGCTCGCTGACGGGAGCCTGTTGTCGGGGCTCACGCCCCTGCGCAAGGACAACACCGGCTATGACCTGCGCTCCCTGTTCATCGGGGCCGAGGGCACGCTCGGAGTGATCACCGCCGCGAGCCTGAAGCTGCTGCCGCAACCGCGCTCGCTGGCAACGGCATTCTGCGCAGTTCCGTCCGTTGGAGCTGCGGTTGCATTGCTCGGCCGGTTGCGGGAGGCGAGCGGCGATCGCGTGAGCTCGTTCGAGCTGGTACCGCGCATCGGCATCGAGCTGACGGCGCGCCACATCGCCGGGGTCGGCGACCCCTTGCCCGGCGCGCATCCCTGGTACGTGCTGTGCGAGCTGGCTTCCTCGCGCGCCGACGATGCGCTCGAGCCGGTGCTGCAGGACGCCCTCGCCGCCGCGCTCGAAGCGGGTCTCGTGCTCGATGCCGCGCTCGCGCAAAGTGGGCGGGAGCGCGCCGCGTTCTGGAAACTGCGCGAGTCGATTCCCGCGGCGCAGCGAGCACTCGGCGCGAGCCTCCGGCATGACGTGTCGGTGCCGATCTCCAGGCTTGCCGAGCTCGTCGAGCGTGGCTCGGCCTGGGTCGCCGCGAATATCCGGGGCGGCACGCTCGTCTGCTACGGACACGTCGGCGACGGGAACCTGCATTTCAACGTCGGACTCGCCGCGGGCGCGGATCGCGCGGCGTTCCTCGCACAGCAGGAGACGCTGCAGCGCGCCGTGCATGACCTCGTCGCGGGTCTCGGCGGCAGCTTCAGCGCCGAGCACGGCATCGGCCAGCGCAAGGTCGAGGAACTCGAGCGCTATGCGGCGCCAGCCGAGCTCGCGCTGATGCGCGCCGTGAAGGCGGCATTCGATCCACAGGGCATCATGAATCCCGGCAAAGTGCTGCGCGGCAGGGACCGCCGCAACTAGCGCGGCTCCGCCACCACCTGATTGCGCAGCGTGCCGATCCCGCCGATCGACACCTCGACGACATCGCCCGGCCGCATGAAGAAATCCGGACCGCGTGCAGCCGCAACGCCCGACGGCGTGCCGGTCGCGATGACATCCCCGGGTCGCAGCTCCAGCACTTCGCTCAGGTACACGATGATCGCCGGCACGTCAAAGATCAGATCTGCCAGCGGCGCGGACTGGCGCAGCTCGCCGTTGAGGAGCGTTTCGAGATGCAGCGCGCCTACATCGGGTAGTTCGTCGCGAGTGACGATCCACGGACCGAAGGACCCGGTGCGGTCGAAATTCTTCCCCGGAGTGTACTGCGTCGTATGGCGCTGGTAGTCGCGCACGCTGTGATCGCCGAAGCAGGCAAAGCCCGCAACATGATCGAGCGCCTGCTCGCGTGCGATCCGGCGGCCGGCGCGGCCGATCACGACCGCCAATTCGCCTTCATAGTCGTAATCGCGCGAAGCGAGCGGCGCGACCACCGGTTCGTCCGGCCCGACGAGACTCGAAGGAAAGCGGACGAAGAGCGTCGGTTTCTCAGGCAGCCCGCGGCCCATCTCCAGCGCGTGCCTGCGGTAGTTGATGCCGACGCAGAAAAACCGGATGTCATCGCCAGGCAGCGGCTTGCGCCAGGTCACGGCAGCGGAATCGATTCGCGGACTGCCGGTAACCGCCCGCGCCAGCGCGCCGCGGGCATCGCCCGCGAGCGCGGCCTGCAGAGTCGGCCATGACGTGCTCGCCGAGAGATCGACGAGGCCGCCGTCCGTCAGCGCGCCCCAGGCGGCCCGGCCCGCGTATGTGAAGCTGCAGAGTCTCATCGCGGCGGAATCATAGCCCGTGCTGCATGGCGCGCGGCGGATTCCCCGTGCGAGAATCGCCGCCTCGCGCCAGTCGCTCGGAGCGCATCATGCGGAGACGGTCGATGCGTGTCGGGGCGATCCTGATGGGCGCCGCCACGGTGCTCGCCGCCTGCGGCGGCCC
>JBAVOB010000359.1:0-6296 GCA_049691655.1 Steroidobacteraceae bacterium
TCGTGTACCCGGCCGCGCGTGGGGAGCGTCTGCCCGAGGATGCCCCGGGGGCCCGCTCCGGAGCGGCAGCGCTGCACGGCCCGGGCGATGACGAGTGGTCGGGACTGCGCGCGTTCCGGGAAGGCGATTCGCCGCGACAGATCGCCTGGAAAGCCTACGCGCGCGGCGCCCCGCTCCTGGTGAAGGAATACACGAGCGCCGCGCTCGCGGAGCGCACGTTTGACTTCGACGCCTTGCCGAACCTCGGCGTCGAAGCCCGCCTCGAGCAGCTGTGCCGCTGGATCGTCGATGCCGACGCGCGTGGCGAGCGCTATGCCCTGCGCCTGCCGGACGAGCGCATCGCGGCGGCGCAGGGCGTCGCGCAACGGGATCGCTGCCTGACGGCGCTTGCGTTGTACGGCGACGCCGCCCCCGTCACGGTAGCCGCCGCATGAGCCGTGCGGAAGGCCCAGGCGCGGCGACACGCACCGCTACGCTCGCCGCAATTGCGAGCTTCGCCGTGGGTGTGCTGCTGCACATCGACCGCGTACCGCTCTGGTGCGCCGTGATTGCCGTCGGCGCCGTCGGCTTTCGCGTCGCTGCAGAGTTCCGCCGGGTACGCGTTCCGGGACGCATGGCGCGTGCGCTGCTCGCGCTCGGCGTCGTCCTCGCGGTGCTCGGGCGCTTTCGCACGCTGAATGGGCTGTCCGCAGGCACCGCGCTCCTGACGCTGATGGGCTCGTTGAAGCTCTTCGAGATCGAGAGTCGGCGCGACCGGCTTATCGTCGTCGCCGTGGCGCTGGTGCTGCTGCTCGCCGCGTGCCTCGACCGCGAGGGGTTGCTCCGCGTACCGCTCTATTTCGCCCACCTCCTGCTCACCTGCGCGGCGCTCGCGCTCGTGGCGACGCCGCGGCCGGGTTTTGGTCTCACGCAGGCCACGCGGCTCGCGGGCCGCTCGCTCGCCCTCGCGGCACCGCTCGCGATCGCCCTGTTCCTGTTCTTCCCGCGCATCGCCGGCTCGTTCTGGGCCCTGCCGGCGAGCGAGAGCGCCGTGACCGGGCTCGGTGAGACCATGAGCCCGGGCGACATCTCGAGCCTCAGCCAGTCGGACGAGCCGGCGTTTCGCGTGCGCTTCGAGGGCGCGCCGCCGCCGCCCCGGCAACGCTACTGGCGGGGACCCGTGCTGCACCTTTTCGATGGTTATACGTGGCGTCGCGAGCGCGGCCTGTATTTTACGCAGCAGCCCCTCAGCTATCGCGGGCCGGGGTATCGCTATCGCGTCACGCTCGAGCCGCATGATCAGTCCTGGCTGTTTGCGCTCGAGCAGCCGGCGGTGCCGCGCGAGTCGCCGTTCTTCTTCACCTCCGACTACCAGCTGCTTGCGGCAGAGCCCGTAACGGAAGCGTTCAGTTACGAGCTCACTTCATTCCCCGATGCGATCGCCGGCGGCGAACTTCCCGGGCGCGTGCGTCGGCTCGAGACCGACCTGCCACTCGGGCGCAACGCGCGCAGCGCAGCGCTGGCATTCGAGCTCCAGGCAAGCGCCCCCACCGATCGGGCGTTTGTAGCGAACGTGCTCGAGTATTTCCGTACGCAGGGTTTCGAGTACACGTTGACTCCGCCCAAGCTCGACTACGACTCGATCGACGATTTCCTGTTCAACACGCGGCGTGGCTTCTGCGGCCATTTCGCCTCGGCGTTCGTGACGCTGATGCGCGCCGGCGGAGTGCCGGCGCGTGTAGTCACCGGTTACCTCGGGGGCGAGTGGAACCCGATCGGTCGCTACCTGATCGTGCGCCAGTCCGATGCGCATGCCTGGGCCGAGGTGTGGCTGAGCGGCCAGGGCTGGACCCGCATCGACCCGACGGCCGTCGTTGCGCCGGAGCGCTTGAATCGCGGCCTGTTCGATTTTCTGCCCGACGCGATGAACCTGCGGACGCGCCTGGTGCACGACAACGCCTGGCTTGCGCGCCTGCGCCTCGCGTGGGATGCGGCCGACACCTGGTGGCGCGATCGCGTGCAGCACTATGATCTGCGCGCGCAGGCGGCGCTGCTCGCACGGCTCGGGCTCGGCGATGCCGGCGTGCGCGCGCTGGTGGCGGCCGTCGCCACCGCGATCGGGTTGTGGTTGCTGTGGATTGGCTGGCAGCTGCGGCACACTCTTCATCGAGAGCGCCTGGATCCGGTCGCCGCCGCATACGCCAGGCTGTGCGCGAACCTCGCGCGCGCCGGCATCCGGCGCGCCGATCATGAAGGCCCGATCGACTTCGCGGCCCGCGTCACACGGCTCCGCCCGGAGCTCGCCGCGCAAGTGCGGTCGCTCTGCGCGGCCTACGCCGTGCTGCGCTTCGGGCGGACGGATGCACACGCGATACCCGCCGGCGCCTTCGCGCGCGCCGTCGCGGCATTCCGGCCGAGTTAGCGGCGCGCCGCCGGGCGCGGTTCGCGCACGCGGACCAACAGGACCCCGCCGATCACGAACAGGATGCTGATCGACATGATCGCGAGCCGTGCGTCGCCGGTGAGCAGGGCAACCGTCCCGGTGAGCAGGGGCCCGAGGATCGCCGCTGCCTTGCCCATCATGTTGTAGAAGCCGAAGAACTCCCCCGCCTTGCCCTCGGGCACGAGCCGTCCGTACAGGGCACGCGACAGCGACTGGATGCCGCCCTGGACGCTCCCGATCACCACGGCGAGCCCGTAGAACTCGGATTCCGAATCGAGGAAGTACGCATACGCAGTCGCGGCCGCGTACACGCCCAGCGCGATGAAGATTCCCGCGCGCGCGCCGAGGCGCTGACCGAGCCAGCCGAACCCGAGCGCGGCCGGAAAGCCGACGAACTGCGTCAGGAGCAATGCCTTGATGAGATCCGCCTGGTGCAGCCCGATCGACAACCCGTAATCGACGGCCATCTTCATGATCGTGTTGACGCCATCGATGTAGAACCAGTAGGCGAGCAGGAACCACAGCAGCATGCGATTCGCGCGCACGTGCCCCAGCGTGCGCAGCAACTCCGACCAACCGGACCGGATCGCGGCCGCCATCGGCAACGCGGCCGTCGTGCCGCGCTCGCGCACGAATAGCACGACCGGGACGGAAAACACCACCCACCAAACCGCCACTGACACGAAGGAGAGCTTGACCGCCGCGCTCGCCGAGGCAATGCCGAACGCGGCAGGCGCCGACACCATCGCGGCATTGAGCGCGAACAACAACCCGCCGCCGAGGTACCCGAGCGCGTAGCCGTAGCCCGACACCAGGTCGTAGTCGCGCTCCTCCGCGACGTCCGTGAGGAGCGAATCATAGAACTGGTTGCCGCCCCAGAACCCGAGCGATGCGGCGGCATAGAGGAGCGACGCACCGATCCAGTCGCCGCGGGCAACCAGGTACAGCGCTGCGGTCATCGCCGCGCCGAGCAGCGTGAACAGCGCCAGCATGCGCACGCGCGCCCGCCCCTTGTCGGCGATCGCGCCGATCAGCGGCGCGAGCAGCGCCACCATCAGGCTCATGAGCCCGTTGGCAAGCCCGAGGCGGAACGTGCTCTCGGTGGCCGTGACGCCGACATTCCAGAATTGCTTGAAGTAGATCGGAAAGAAACCCGCCATCACGGTCGTGGCAAATGCCGAGTTGGCCCAGTCGTAGAGCGCCCAGGCGACGACGGGTCGGCGGGTGAGGAGGCGTGGCACGAGCCAAGGCTAACCGCCCGGGGCGCGCGACGCCACGCAATGTCGGGGCCGCCGCCCCTGCGCGCCGCGAATCAGACGAGCGAGTGCTCGCGCGTTTCCCGAAACCGGATGTCGGGCCAGCGTTCGAGCGTCAGCGCCAGGTTGACACGCGAGGGCGCGAGGTACACCAGCGCCCCGGAATGGTCCACGGCGAGATGGTCGTGGGCCTTCGCGCGGAATTCCCGCAGGCGCGCCTCGTCCGGCGCCTCGACCCAGCGCGCCGTGTGCACCGCGACCTGCTCGAACACGCACTGCACCGCGTATTCGTCCTGCAGCCGGAAGGCCACGACCTCGAACTGCAGCTGGCCCACGGCGCCGAGAATCAGGTCGTTGTTGCGCAGCGGCTTGAACAGCTGCGTGGCGCCCTCCTCGCACAACTGCGACAGCCCCTTGTGCAGGGCCTTGGCCTTGAGCGGATCCTTCAGCACCGCACGCCGGAAGATCTCCGGTGCGAAGTGCGGAATGCCGGTGAACGAGACGTTTTCGCCTTCCGTGAACGTGTCGCCGATGTTGATCGTGCCATGGTTGTGCAGGCCGATGATGTCGCCCGCATAGGCGTCCTCGGCCTGCGTGCGCTCGGAGGCCATGAAGGTGAGCGCGTCCGCAATCCTCACATCCTTGTCGAGGCGCACCTGATGCAGGCGCATGCCGCGCGTGTAGCGGCCCGAGCACAAGCGCATGAACGCAATGCGATCGCGGTGCTGCGGATCCATGTTGGCCTGGATCTTGAAGACGAAGCCGGTGAGCGCGCGTTCGTCGGCCCGGACGACGCGCTCGACGGCCGCGTGCGCGAGCGGCGCCGGGGCATGCGTCGTGAAGCTCGCCAGCAGCTCCTCGACGCCGAAATTGTTGATGGCGGAGCCGAAGAATACCGGCGTCTGGCGCGCAGCGCGGTAAGCGGTAACGTCGAACGCCGCCGTCGCACCGCGCACCAGCTCGATTTCCTCGTCGAAGAGCGCCGCCTCATCGCCGAGTAGCGCGCGCCCGGCCGCGCTGTGCAGGCCATCGATCACCACGTTTTCACCGACGCGGCCTCGCTCGCCCGCAATGTAGGCATAGATGCGATCCTCGGGCAGGTGGTAGATGCCCTTGAGCCCGCGCCCCATGCCGATCGGCCAGGTGATCGGAGCCGTGCGAATGCCGAGCACTTTTTCGATCTCGTCCAGCAGGTCAATCGGCGGGCGACCCTCGCGGTCGAGCTTGTTGACGAACGTCATGATCGGGGTGGCGCGCAGGCGGCAGACCTCCATCAGCTTGATGGTTCGCTCTTCGACGCCCTTCGCGCAGTCGATCACCATCAGCGCGGAGTCCACTGCGGTCAGCGTCCGATAGGTGTCCTCGGAGAAGTCCTCGTGACCCGGCGTGTCGAGCAGATTGATGATGCAGTCACGGTAGGGAAACTGCATGACCGAGGAGGTAACTGAAATGCCGCGCTGCTGCTCGAGCCGCATCCAGTCCGAGGTCGCGTGGCGGGTCGCCTTGCGCCCCTTGACCGTGCCCGCCATCTGGATGGCGCCGCCGAACAGCAGGAGCTTCTCGGTCAGCGTGGTCTTGCCGGCATCGGGGTGCGAGATAATGGCGAAGCTGCGCCGCCGCGCGACCTCTTGCTCCAGCAGATCCATCAGCGTGGCGCGACCAGCTCGAGCCTGAGCACCGTCGCGTCTTCGCGGCCGTCAACCGCCTGGTAGTAGCCGCGCCGGACACCGATCTGCTCGAAGCCGAGCGACTGGTACAGCCGGATCGCAACGGTGTTCGAGGGGCGCACCTCGAGAAAGACATCGTGCAGCCCCGCCCTGCGGGCGTACTCGAACAGGTGCTCGAGTACCGCCCGGCCCAGGCCGCGGCAGCGGTACGCGGGATCCACGCAGACATTGAGGATATGCGCCTCGCCCGCACCCGCGCTCATGATCGCGTAGCCGATGACGCGCGTGCCGAGTTCCGCCGCGCGGCATACGTATCCGACCCGTACGCAGTCGCGGAAGATGTTCTCGCTCCAGGGAAACTGGTACGAAGCCTGCTCGATGGCCGCGACCAGCGGCACATCGCCCGCGTGCATCGGCCGGATCAGCAGCCGCGGCAGCGGCTGCGCGGAGAACTCAGGTGCGGCGGCCATCGGCGCCTCCGGGAGCGAGGTTCTGAAAAGTGGCGCGGGCGAACTTCAGGTCTTCCCACGCCTTGCGCTTCTCGCCCGGCGCGCGCAGCAGGTAGGCCGGGTGATAGGTCACGACCAGCGGCGTGCCGTCCGCGCCGAAGCGATGCACCCGGCCACGCAGCTGCGCCACCGACGCGTCGGTGGCGAGCAACGCCTGCGCCGCGATGCGCCCCACGACCAGCATGATCTTGGGGCGGATCAGCGCGATCTGCCGCAGGAGGTACGGCAGGCAGGCCGCCGCCTCGTCGGGCTTCGGATTGCGGTTTCCCGGCGGACGGCACTTGAGCACGTTCGCGATGAAAACCGAATCGCGCGGCAGCCCGATGGCAAGCAGCATTGCATCCAGCAGCTGCCCGGCGGCGCCCACGAACGGGACGCCCTGCGCGTCTTCCTCGGCTCCCGGTGCCTCCCCGATCACGAGCCACTCGGCGTGCGGGTCGCC
>JBAVOB010000360.1:0-11515 GCA_049691655.1 Steroidobacteraceae bacterium
CTGACGGCCGGTCGAGTCGGTCGGTGAGCACTTACCTGTCATGAAAATCCAAGTCACGCTCCGTACACTGCTGAGCGGTCTGGCGGCTGCGGCGCTGCTTGCGGCGTGTGCGAGCGGCCCGCGGGTACCGGCGCCGCCACCGATCGTCTTCGTGCACGGCAACGGCGATACCGCGGGCCTGTGGATCACGACGATCTGGCGCTTCGAAAGCAACGGCTGGCCGCGGGAGCGCCTGTATGCGGTCGATGTTCCCTATCCGAACGCGCGCGATGCCGATGATGTGGCGCAGCCGGGTCGCACCTCGACCACCGAGCACATGCGTTATCTCAGCGCCGAGATCGATAGCGTGCTCGAGCGAACCGGCGCGCGCCAGGTGGTGCTGTTCGGCAACTCGCGCGGCGGCAATGCGATCCGTAACTACATTGCGACCCCGGCGGAGGAGGGCGGTGGCGCCGCCAAGGTGTCGCACGCCATCTTGAGCGGCACGCCGAACCATGGAGGCTGGGCGGATCCGGCAATCCGTCCGCATAATGAATTCAACGGCAGCGGGCCCTTCCTGACGCGGCTCAATCACCAGGGCGATGGCAGCGCCGAGGTGACCCCGGGGGTCGAGTGGTTGACGATCCGCTCCGATCAGAACGACAAGTATGCCCAGCCCGACGGCGCCTGGATCGGCGCCAAGGGCAAGCCCACCCACGTGACCTTCGCAGGGCCTGAACTGCGGGGTGCGACCAACGTCGTGATTCCCGGCATCGATCATCGCGAAACCGCCTTCAGCCCGCAGGCGTTCGCGGCGGCCTACCGTTTCATCACGGGCCAGGAGCCCGCGACACTCGCCATCGCGCCGACCGCGCGCGTGATCCTCGATGGCAAGGTGAGCGGTCTCGGGCTGAACAACGACCCCGCGACCGGCGCCTTCGAAAGCAACCTGCCACTGGTCGGCGGACTCCTCGAGGTGTTTGCGACTAACCCCACCACCGGCGAGCGCATTGGCGCCAGCGTGCATCGCAAGACCATCGGCGCCGACGGCCGCTGGGGCCCGTTCCGCGCCGCCGGGCACACCGCGTACGAATTCGTCGTCACCGCGCCGGGCTATGCGGTCACGCATATCTACCGCTCGCCGTTCCCGCGCTCCTCGGATATCGTGAACCTGCAAGCTGAGTGCCTGACGGATGCCGACCGTGCGCTCACATCGGTTGTTACCTTGACGCGCCCGCGCGGTTACTTCGGCGTGCCGAGGGATCGGATCAGTCTGGATGGCGAGAGCCCGCCGCCCGGCATTCCCTCGGGCGTCGCCGGGGTCTCCACGGTGCGGCTCGCGGTGCCCGGCGCCCCGGGGCGCAGCGTGGTCGGTGAATTCAATGGTGAGCGGATCGCCGGTCGCGCCTGGCCCAGCGCCGAAAACCACATCGTATTTCTCGAGCTGCACTACTGAAGCGCGCGCTCGTTCCGGCGGCCGTCGGTGGCAGCGCGCGCTCGCTACCCTGCGCGACGCGGTTCCGGTGTGCGCCGGTTCGATCCCGAGTCCGCCGCCTGGACGCTTTCCTCAACGTTGCGGTCGCGCGCGCGGCGCCGTCCGTGTCGTCGGTCGGCGTGGTACCGAAACTGACAGGCGCAGTCGTCGTGCCGACAGACAGGCAGCGGGAGTTCCGGAGCGCAGGCGGGCAGGAACCGGCAATGCGCGATGGCCACGACTTCGGCGCAAGCGCGGTGGCCCGGCACGATACTGATCGAATGGTACTTGGCCGTCGGCTTCATCGCGTGGCCGCCGCGTCGTCGGCGCGTCGCCCGCAGCCATTGATCCGCCGCTCGGGCCCCTGGTACTCCGTCGCCGAGGATGGCGGTGACGGACGGTCTACCGCCCGGCGCTGGCCAGCTCGCTGATCCTTGTGGCGTCGCCGATCGTCGTGATGCTGGTACGTGCAATTGCAGGTGGCGGCTGTGCAGCCGGGCAGCGGGAGCCTGGGGGCCTCGCGCGCCAGAAATCTCCGACCGCCGAGGGCTGTTGCCGCAGGACAGCTCCCCTTCGCAGCGCGCACCGACACGGCGTGCCAGACGTTGACGATCAACGTCTCAGGCTGAGACGCTCGCTTGCGCCGGCCGCTGAGCCGGTCCCACCACGCACTGTTGGCGCGAGAAAGTTGATTCATGAGGGGCTCACCGCTTCTTGGTCGATGGAGACCGCCGCTGCCACAATAAACCCTACGCCGGCTGCGGTGCAAACGCAGGGACCGGGCTGTCGATTCAACATTAAAGCTGCAGGCCGAAACCGGTTGACACGCCGCAGTCTGAGGCCAAAAAAGTTCGCAGGAACAACCGCGCTGTGCACGTAACGGCACATACTGTTAACTGACGTTTTTCATTAGCCCACGATCTTGAATTCGAGCCGGCCTCGAGGAACGACTTTCCGGGACTCTCCTCGGGGCATTGCTTACGCGTCCCGCTTCATGCCTAAACTGATCCACCCATGGCCACCCGACGCAAGATCGTCCGTGCCCCTTCCCGCGACGAGCCGCGCGCGAGGCCTCGAGCCGCGCCACAGGAGCCGCGCCGGTTGCGTGTCGTCCGATCGACCGAGGCGCGACGCAATGGACGCGTGACACGGCCGCCGGATGCGACGCACCGTCCGGCCCCGCTGCTAGCGATTGCCAAGGCCAAGCTGGAATGGGAAGGCACGGCCGACGCGCTCGCGGAACTGGTATGCCTGCTCGGCCGCGATGGCCGGGTGTTGCGTGCCAATCGCGTTTTGGAGGACTGGTCCCTAGGCGCGGTCCGCAGCGCGCTCGGCAAGCGTGTTCACCGCGTGTTGCATCCAAACTGCAGGACCACGGACTGCGCTCTCGGGCGCTTCGTCGACGATGCGCTGCGGAACATTGCCGGCGGTCGCCGTACGCGGAACGGGCTGCAACAGGAGCTCGGCGAGCGCCAGGTGCATTGCGCGATCCGGCCGCTGCGCTTGGCAGGCCGTGCGTCCGACCGGCTGCCCGGCCCACTGGCGGTATTTGTGGCGACCGACATCACCGCGCTGCATCGCGCCCAGCGTGCGCTGGGACGCCTGAATCTCAGCCTGGAAGAGCGGGTGCGCGCCCGCACCCGGGCGCTGGGTGATGCGAACCGGAACTTACTCAACGAGGTCGTCCGACGCGAACGGGCGGAAGTGGCGTTGCGCGCCTCACGCAACGAGCTGGTGGCGTTGTCCGAGCAGCTCATCGGCGCGCAGGAAGGCGAGCGCAAGCGCATTGCCATTGAATTACATGACAGCGTCGGCCAGTCGTTGACCGCGGTCAAGTACACGCTCGAGCGCGGTCTGGAATTGCTGCGCAATCCGCAGCTGGGCGACGCGAGCGAGGTGTTTCGGCTCACGGTAGAGCGCATTCAACAGACGGCTGAGACCATTCGTTCGATCTCGATGAACCTGCGCCCCAGGATCCTGGACGATCTGGGGGCTGCCTCCGCCGTGCATTGGTTTTGCCGGGATTTCGCCGAGACCTACCCCGCGCTCAATGTCCACACGGACCTCGGCGTGAGCGACCGCAATGTTCCGGATCGGCTGGGGACGGTCGTGTATCGATGCGTCCAGGAACTGCTGAACAATGCGGCCAAGCATGCCCGGGCGCAGAATGTCTGGGTGAAACTCGCGCTGACGGACGGCGTGCTGGCGCTGCACGTGCGCGACGATGGGATAGGTATGGACCGGGTGACCCCTGAGTCACATCGCAATGGCTCGGGCTTGAGAAATCTCCGCGAGCGCGCGCAAATGACGGGCGGTGACTTCAGCATTCTGACGTCGGCGCGCAGAGGAGCGTTCGCGCAGGTCATCTGGCAACTGGGCGAGCAGGAACGCGTTGCGGCTGCCTCCGTGCAGAGCGGCCCGGGTCACGCGTCCTGAATCCCGGAGGACCGAGAGCTGCCCCTGCGGATCGCCGTGGAGGCGTTGCCGAGCGGTTCAAATTCCGGCGACCGGTGTCTCCAGATAAATCAGCGTGTGATCGCCGACGGTGATCGCGTCCTGGGTCGTCAGGCGCTGGAACCTGCGGAACACTCCGTTCAGCAGTATGCTGTTGGTGCTGCCCAGGTCCTCGACGAAGGAGTGAACCTCGGTCGTGATGATCCGGCAATGCTGGCGGCTGATGAATTTGTCGTCGAGCCGGAGGCCCGCATCTTCGGCTCGGCCGACGACCAGGCGGCCGGGCTTCAGCGTCACACGGCCGATCGACTTGCCGCCGAGCCGCACGTCGAGTTCCTGTATCACGCGGCGCGGGATCGCGGGGGTAGGGAGGGCGGCGGGCGTGGCATTGCTGTCCGCCACCGCGATCGGCGCACCCGCAGCGAATTCCACCCATTTCAGGTCCTGCGCCGCATCGCGGATCTCGCTCGCCCCGACACGCTGGCTGTTATGAGCCTTGGCGAGTGCCATGGCGCTGTCGCACAGCAAATTGATGAGCTGCGGCGTGCCACCCGTGTAGCGCATGATCTCGACCAGGCTATCGCGCTCGAACAGCGCGCGGCCATCGCTTCCGGCTGCCCTCAGCCGGTGGAGCAGGTAGCCTTCGATCTGGGCGAGCGCGAGGCGCGGCAAGCGTAGTACGCCTACCGAGTGCACCGCCACACCCTGCGCCTCAAGCTGCATGAGCCTGCTCAGCAGTGCCTCCTCGCCTGCCAGCACCAGCATCGGGCCCGGCCGCTTGGCTTCCAGAGCGAGGAGCCCGCGCAGCAGCGTGTCGGAGCAGCGGTGCGCTTCGTCGACCAGGATCAGCACGGTACGACCGCGTCCGGCTTGCGCTGCGATAAACCGCGTCAGGCAAACCGCCGCCGTGCGCGCCGCGCGCTCCACCGCCGGGATTTCGAATTGCCCGACCAGCGCCTCGGCCAGCTCCGGCGCAGTCAGATCGGGTTGCTGGATCCGGGCCACGGACGCCGATCCCTTGCGTTGCTCGGCCAGGTAGCGGAGCAACGTGGTCTTGCCCACTCCGGGCTCGCCAATCAGGCTGACCACGCCCTGGCCGGCGGTCGCCGCGTCGCTCAGCCTGGCGAACACCTGACCGACTTCGTCGAACAGATAGAGAAAGTCGGGGTCCGGGCGGAGCCTGAAAGGAAGCCTGTTGAGCTTGAACCAGTCGGTATACATAGCCGGCCGAAGTCCGCAGGAGCATCATACGCGGTACCTTGCGGACCACGCTAAATGCTCGTCGGATCAGTATATTGCACGCGTATTGTCAAATTACTCGAGCCTGAGTACTCGGGCGTATACATAAGCACGCCAGACATACCGAGTTTGCCTACCTTACGGTGAGGGTAGGGTCTCGTAGAGTGGCTCCGTGATGCACCGGGCAGCCACAGCGGGGATGGTCGTGGCGCTGGCCGCCGCCGCGTCGGTGTGTCGGGCGGATATCTATGCCTACGTCGACCCGGCCGGCACCACTCATTTCACGAACGTCCCGGACGATTCGCGCTACCAGCTGATCCTGCGTACACCAGCGGAAGCTCCAGCCGGCGTGGGCGCCGACGAGAAGCGCGCGGCGGCCTGGCTCTCCCGGTCGGCCGACTACGATGCCGCGATCGTGCGGGCGGCCGGCGACGCCAAGGTACACCCGGAGCTGGTGCGTGCGGTCATCGTCGTGGAATCCGGTTTCAACCCGCGCGCCATCTCAAGGCGCGGGGCGATCGGCCTGATGCAGCTGCTCCCGGCCACGGCGCGGCGCTACGGCGCGTTCAACGCTTTCGATCCGGAACAGAATATCCGCGCGGGCGCCCGCTACCTGTCCGACCTGATCGCTCGTTTTGGAAGCGGGAAGCTCGACTTGGTGATCGCCGCCTACAACGCCGGCGAGAACGCGGTGGAGCGGTACGGGCGGCGCATTCCTCCTTACCGCGAGACCCGCGCCTACGTGCCGAGCGTATTGAAGATGTATCGCGCGTTGCGTGCGCAGTCCGGCCAGGGCGAACCGGGCACCGAAACATGAAATCGCAACGCGGCTTCACGCTGCTTGAACTCCTGGTCGTGATGGTGATCATCGGATTGCTCGCCGGTTTCGTCGCGCCGCGCTATTTCGCGCAGGTCGGCAAGTCACAGGTGAAGACCGCGCGTGCGCAGATCGATGCCCTGGACAAGGCGCTCGAGCAATACCGCATCGACGTCGGCCACCTGCCGACGACCGAGCAGGGACTCGTCGCGCTCAACACGCAACCGCCGGGCGAACAGAGCTGGGCCGGTCCCTATCTGAAGAAGGACGTGCCGCTCGATCCATGGGGCAATGCCTATCAGTACGCCCAGCCCGGCACGCACAACAACGACTACGACCTGCTGTCCTTCGGCAAAGACGGCCGCGCCGGCGGCACCGGCGAGAGCGCCGACCTGGGGAACTGGTGAGCATGCGCTTCCGGGTCAAAGCGATGAGCAGCGCGCAGGACGTACTCTCCTACGTCCTCGACGCGGTCGATGAATTGGACGCGCGCCGGCAGGTGGCGGGGGCCGGACTCGCATTCATTTCGATCGCGCGCGACCGCCGTGTGAATTTCGGGAATCGCAGCTCGCGCGTGCCGCTGGTGACCTTCAGCCAGGAGCTGGTTGCGCTGCTCGATGCCGGCTTGTCGCTGGTGGAATCGATCGAAACGCTGGCGGAAAAGGAAGCAAGCCCGGCGGCGCGACGCACGCTTGAGCAGGTGCTGGTGCGCCTGCGGGAAGGCCAGACGTTCGGCGCGGCGCTGACCGAGCACCCGCAGAGCTTTCCCGCGCTGTATGTCGCGACGGTCCGAGCGGCCGAACGCACCGGCGCCCTGCGCGAGGCGCTGACCCGCTTCGTGACATACCAGCAACAGGTGGACCTGCTGCGCAAGAGCCTGGTCAACGCTTCCATCTACCCGGCTGTACTGTGTGCGGCCGGTCTGCTCGTGGTGGCGTTCCTCATGGGCTACGTGGTGCCGCGCTTCAGTTCCATCTACGAAGATCTGGGCAGCAACCTGCCGCTCGCCTCGCGCCTGTTGATGCGCTGGGGTCAGTTTCTCGACGCACACGGTTTCATGGTAGTGGTGGCCACGCTGGCGACGATCGCCAGCCTGGCGTATGCGGGCACGCGCGCAGGCGTGCGGGCGGCGATCGGTGCACGACTGGCGAGCATCCCCGCGCTCGGCAGCCGGCTGCATATCTATCAGCTTGCCCGCCTGTACCGCACCGTCGGCATGCTGCAGCGAGGCGGAACGCCGATGGTCACGGCCTTGCGCATGTCGGCAGGGCTCCTCTCCGCGAATCTACGGCCGGCCTTCGCCGACGCCACTCAAGCGGTGCGCGAAGGGCGCTCGGTAGGCGACGCGATGGAGCAGTTCGGCCTCACGACGCCGGTGGCGGCGCGCATGCTGCGCGTCGGGGAGCGCAGCGGCAACATGGGCGAGATGATGGAGCGCATCGCCGCGTTCTATGACGATGAACTCTCGCGCTGGGTCGCGCTGATGACGCGTCTGATCGAGCCGGCGCTGATGAGCCTGATCGGCATCATGATTGGCGTGATCGTCGTACTCATGTACTTCCCGATCTTCGAGCTGGCCGGGAGCATCAGATGAGCGTGGCCCGCGACAACTCCGGTATGTTCGGCCTCGATGAGCACCTGCTCGCCGCGGCGGTGGCGGAGGCGCAGGCGAGCGGCCGCTCGGCGCTCGAGATTCTCGAACAGCGTTCGGCGCTGGGTCCGGTCGAACTGACGGCGGCGCTGGCAAGAGCGCTCGACTATCGCGCCCTGGGTCGCGCCGACCTCGCGCGGCTCGAGCCCGCCTTCGATCTGCTCGCACCCGCCGATGCCACGCGTCGCAACTGCGTGCTGGCGCGCGGCGGTAAGAGCCTGCTGGCCGTCATCGCAGATCCGTTCGATTCCGACACGCGCAGCTGGCTCGAGGTGCGCGTTCCCCAGGCGCTCGAGTGGGTGCTGGCGCCGCGTGTCGAGATCGCGAGCTACATCGCGCGCCACGAAAAATCGCTCCGGGCGCTCGATGCGGCCGTGGTGGGCAGTAGCTCTGCCGGCTCGACCCATGGCGCGGTCGATAATCTGTCGCTCGCGTCCATCAGTCAGGACTCGAGCCCCATCGTGAAACTGGTGCACTCGACTCTTTACGATGCGTTGCGTGCCGGCGCGAGCGACGTGCACCTCGAGACGCTCGCCAACGGCATGGTCATGCGCTACCGCATCGACGGCGTGCTCGTGCAGGTCGCCTCCGTGACCGGCGAGGAAGTCTCGGAGCAGGTCATCTCGCGCATCAAGGTGATGGCGGAACTCGACATCTCCGAGCGCCGCGTGCCACAGGACGGGCGCTTCAAGGTGGCGATCGATGGGCGTGCGATCGATTTTCGCGTCTCGATCATCCCGAGCGTCTTCGGCGAAGATGCGGTGCTGCGGGTGCTCGACAAGCAGTCGCTCACCGAGAAAGTGCACGGCCTGACGCTCGATGCACTCGGGTTCGAAGCCGATATCGTGAGTCAGCTGCGGCGCCTGAGCACCTTGCCCTACGGCATGCTGCTCGTCACCGGGCCCACCGGCAGCGGCAAGACCACCACCCTGTACGCGGCGATCTCGGAGACCCAAACGGGTCACGACAAGATCGTCACGATCGAGGACCCGGTCGAATACCAGCTCCCCGGGGTCTTGCAGATCCCGGTCAACGAGAAGAAAGGCCTGACCTTCGCGCGGGGCCTGCGTTCCATCCTGCGGCACGACCCGGACAAGATCATGGTCGGCGAGATCCGCGATCCCGAGACTGCTCAGATCGCGATTCAGTCGGCCCTTACCGGACACCTGGTGTTCACCACGGTGCATGCCAACAACGTGTTCGACGTCATGGGCCGGTTTCTGCACATGGGCGTGGATACCTACAGTTTCGTCGCGGCGCTCAGCGCCATCCTGGCGCAGCGCCTGGTGCGGGTGGTGTGCGAACAATGCGCGGATTCGTATGTGCCGTCGCGCCGCCTGCTCGAGGATTCGCAGCTCAGCATCGCGGCGCACGCGTCCCACGAGTTCCGGGTCGGTCGCGGTTGCAAGCATTGCCGCGGCACCGGCTATCACGGCCGCAAGGCGGTGGGGGAGCTCCTGGTGCTCAACGACGAGATTCGCGAGGCGATCATCGCCCGCGTGCCGGTTCGCCAGCTGAAGGAACTTGCCACGCGCAGCGGCGTGCGACTGATCCGGCAGTCGGCGCTCGAACTCGTGCGGCGCGGCGAAACCACGCTCGAGGAGGTCAATCGTGTCACCACTCTGGCGTGACGAAATCGGCATCTACCTGTCGGCCCACAAGCTGGCGCTGACGCGGCTCGCGCGCGGCGTGCGCCCGAGAAGCGCGGGCGAGGCGAGCTGGTCCAACGAACTCGTTGACGACGCGAGTTGGGCGCGGCCGCTCGCGGCGCTGGATGCGTTGCTTGCGAAGAGCGAGTGGCGGGGCGCCGTGGCGCGCGTCGTGATCTCGGACCAGTGGGTCCGCTACGCCATGGTGCCGTTCGCGGCCGCGCTGAGCGGCGCGGCGGAGCGCATGGCCCACGCACGGCACGTGCTCACCGGCATCTACGGCGAAGTAGTGAGCCAGTGGTCGGTTACCCTGAGCGACAACCGCCCCGGCACCGCGCAGGTGGCCTGCGCACTGCCGGCAGGGTTGGTCGAGGAGCTGCAGAACATACTCCTGCGCCATCGGATTCCGTTGAAGTCGCTCCAGCCCCAGCTGGTGTCCGCCTACAACCACTGGCGCGATTCGCTCCCCGATGGCGGTGCCTGGTTCGTGTCGATCGAATGCGGGTCGCTCGCGGCGGCTCGCCTGGCGCGCGGCGGCTGGGATCGGGTGCACAGCGTACGCATCGGTGCCGACTGGGCCATCGAGCTGCGGCGGCTCCAGACTTTCGGTCGGCTGGCCAACACGCAGGCCGAGGAGGGCAGGGTGTACGTGGATGCGCCCGCGGCGCTGCGCATTGCGGCGGGCGCCGGCGACCCGGACCTCATCTGGCTCGACGAAGAAAGTTCCGGCGAATCCACTGCCGGTAAGCTTGAATTCCTGCGCAGGCACCAGGCGTGAGCGCCCCGCGTCTCGAACTCGACTTCTGCGGCCGGCGCTCGGGCGTTGCACCGCTCGCCGCCGCGGTCGGCGTCGTCGGCGCGCTGTGCCTGGTTGCGGTGCTGGTGCAGCTGCGTGCGCTGGGCGACGAGCGCGCCGGTCTCGAGCTGCGCCGTGCCGCTCTCGCGAAACTGCAGCATCGCGGTTCCCTGCTGGAAACCGTCGGCGGGTTGAACACGCAGAACGCGGAGAAGACGGTTCGCGAGTTGGGCACGCCCTGGTCGAAGCTGCTGGCCGAGCTCGAGACGGCAAGCGGTGACACGACCGACAGCATCGCGGTGCTCGCCATCGAACCCGATCACGCCAAACACCGGATACGTGTGACCGCCGAGGCGCGTACGCTCGAGCTGGCTGTCGCGTATGTACAGCGGCTGCGCAGGACGCAGACCCTGCATTACCCGATGCTCGAAAATCACGAGGTCCGAGCCGACGACAAGGATCATCCGGTGCGCTTCCAGATCTCGGCTGACTGGAGCGACGCCTCATGAGTGCGCCCATGCTCGATACCTCCGTGCAGGACGTCGTCGCCCCGGCGGCGCTGCTCGTGAGCCCGCTCGGACAGCCCCAGCGGCCGCTCTCGCAGGTTCCGCACTCCGTGGGGTCCGCTCAGCTCGGTCGCATCCAGGTGCTGACCAACCGGGCGCTGGCCGAATCGGCCTATCAACTGCGGCGCGTCGGCACGCTGGGCGTGACCGGTGTTGTGGCCGTCGTTCTCGCGGCTGCGCTATTTCTCGCGCAGAACCTGCCGCAGGGCGCCGCGGTTGCGGCACTGAAGAGCCAGCTCGTACGGCTGGCGCCGCTCGCCCAGGGCGCCACCGCGCCCGTTTCGGGCGGCCTGATTTTGGCCGCGCTGCCGCCGCGCGGCGCTGCGCCCGGCATCGTCGGGAAAATCATCGAACAGGCCAGAGCCTCAGGGGTTGATCTGCCGCGCGGTCAGTATGAATACGTGCCGGCGCGCGACGGCGTGGCGGCTCGCTACCGCATGACCTTTCCGCTGCACGCGAGTTACCCGAAGCTGCGTGATTTCATGGAGCGCACGCTGGTCGCCCTGCCGGCCGTGGCGGTCGAGGGCCTGCGCATCGAGCGCAAGACCGTCGGCGACGACCGCGTCGATGCCGAGCTGAAGCTCGCAGCCTATGTGCGGAGTGAAGAGTGATGGTGCTCACGACGCGCCTCAAGGTACTGTGCGTCGCGGCCGCAGCGGTCGGCATCTACATCGTCGCCTCGGCACCGGATTCGTCCTCGAGCGCGGTGGTGGCTGCTGTATCGCAGGGCGATCGCTCGAATTCACGCCCAGCCGCCGCCGCCACGGCGCTTGGCTCCGCGGCCGGCGTCGGAGGCGATGGCGACCTGCTCAGCCGACTGGCACACCGCGTGGTGCGGAGCAAGGCCGTCGAGTCGCTGTTTCGCAGCCAGTCCTGGTACGTCCCGCCGC
>JBAVOB010000361.1:0-10070 GCA_049691655.1 Steroidobacteraceae bacterium
ACACGGTCCTCGCGCCTCGCCGCCAGCACCACCGCCGCACCGGCGGCCGCGAAGCCCTCCGCCAGGGCCGCGCCGATGCCGCTCGATGCACCGGTGACGAGCGCGATGCGTCCGTCGAGTCGAAAAAACTGTGTGGGATTCATTCAGAGCGCCCCGGCCTGGTAGGCCCGATAGGCGTCGATCGGCCCACGCAGGCGCAGGTAAGAACTCTCGTTTGCTCCCGCCGCCGCGCTCAACTGAGCCCCAGCCGCTGCGGGACAGGCGTTGGACGTGATCCAGAAAAGCGCGGTTGCGGTCATTGTCTCTGCGGTGTCGCCCTGCGGGTGACCGAGATCATCCGCGGCAGCGCAGAAACCGCCACTCCACGCGGCGTCCGGCAAGCCGCCAAAATAGTCGCCGTCTCCCGCGCTGTTCAGGCTCTTGAACGTGACCAGTCTGAGGCGCGTATCGCAACTCGAGCCGAGATCGAACGCGAATTGACCGACCGGCTTGCCGAAGGTGCGATCGCCGATGATTGCCACCTGCGCATAGGGGGCAAGCGAATTAATCACGAGTTCACTGGCCGAGGCGGTTCCGCCTGTCGCGAGAAACGCGATCCGCAGCGGCGCTATGGCCGTCTGCTCGGCGCTGAAACTGACGACGCGCTCGTCGCCCGTATGCCGGGCATTGAGCTTCGACTGATACATCACCTGCCCGGTGCGGCCGGTCGAGAGCAGGTTGAGGAGGATCTCCGCCGTGTCCACGAGGCCGCCGCCGTTGTAACGCAGATCGATCACGATGTTGCGCACGTTGCTCGCCTGAAACCTCGCGAAAGCCGACCGCAACTGAGTGTTTGCGGGCTCGACGAAAGTCCGCAGATTCACATAGCCCACCGGAGGCGTGCCGGTGCGCGCAATCGCGACCGCCGTCGGCACCGGGTTCAGGGAGAAATCGCGTTTGGTGACCGTGCGGATGACTGTCGCGCCCTGCTGCGTGCGCACCCGGAACGTTCGAGTAATGCCCGCCTGCGCCGGGCCGATCGCGTCGGCAAAGCCCGTGGACGTGGCCAGCAGGACCGCCATGTCCTGCAGCGTGGCTGCGCTCGTCCCGATCGCGAGAATCTCGTCGCCCCGGACAAAACCTGCTTCTGCGGCGGCCGATCCTTCGAAGACCTGGGTCAGGAACAACTGGTTCGAATTGCGCACGACCGTAGAGATGCCGAATCCCACGGAGGCACCGACCGAAAAGAACTGGTTCTCCGAACTGATGGTCGTCAGGTAACTGAAAAAACGGTCCTTGCTCTGCGCCCGCGCTGCGGCCGTCAGCGCGTCGAGCAGGTCGCTGGCCGTCGTGTAGGCATTAGAGTCGATGGTCGGAGGCAGCAGTTCGAGAAACAGGTACCAATCACGTGCCGCGGCGACCACGAACTGTTTCTGGGCTTCGACGCCACAGGCGGACGAGGTAGCGTTGCTGCTGCCACCCCCCGAGCCGCCGCCGCAGGCGGTCAAGGCCGCTGCCGCGGCGAGACCTGCGGTCGCAACTACGCGCGAGAGCTGCAAGGCGCGGCCACGGTGTCGCACAACGATCGGCACCGGCGCAGCGTACCCCGCGCTGCGCGGGCTGCCAACGTTGGCCGCGCGGAGCGACGCGGGACCCGAGCCCACGGCACTCTTTCGTTGACATCGCCGCGTCTCGCAGACATGGTCCGTGGAACTCCTGATGCGATGCGAACGCATCGGGCGCGGAGCATCGATGAGCACACCACAAGCTTCCGGCATCGTGACACTGACGACCGATTTCGGCCTGCGCGACCCGTTCGTCGGCGTGATGAAAGGGCGGTTGCTCGGTCGATTTCCGGCGGCGAAAATCGTTGACCTCACTCACGAGATCGAACCGCACTGGCCGGCCGAGGCCGGCTTCTGGCTCGCCCTGGCATTTGGGTATTTTCCGGCCGGCACGGTGCATGTGGCGGTCGTGGATCCGGGCGTCGGCACCGCTCGCGAGCTGCTGGCGGTAACCGCGGCGGGACATATGTTCCTGGCGCCCGACAACGGCCTGCTCGCACCGATCGTCAGCGCGCACGCCGATGCCCGCATCGTTCGGATCGACCGCGCAGCCCTGACGCGCTTCGGGGTGGCTCGCCCCAGTGCCACCTTTCACGGGCGCGATGTCTTTGCTCCCCTCGCGGCGGAACTCGCTGCCGGTCGTTGCCGCCCGGAGGAACTCGGCGCAATCGTGACCTCGCTCGTCCCGGCGTGGATCGAGGACCCAACGGTCGAACCGGGGTGCGTGAGCGGCATGGTGGTGACGATCGACCGCTTCGGAAACCTGATTACGAACATCGATGCGGCGCTGATCCAGGGTTTCCGGTCGGCGCAGATACACGCGGGTAACCATGCCTTCGAGCTGTACCGCACGTACGGCGATGTCCCGCCCGGGCAGCCGCTCGCGCTGGTCAACTCGTTTCACGTGCTGGAGATCGCCTGCGCCGAGCGCAGCGCCGCCGAGGCGCTCGGGCTTGGGAGGGGGGCGCCGGTGGTGGTACGGGAGCGGGTGGGATTGGGGTCCGCAACGCGCAGTTGATCCCGGGCGTAGATTCGTTATAGTTCGCACCCCTGAGATGCATCCAACACGTAGCTAAGTATCTGAATCAAGAGATATTTAGGCGCGATACGCCGATGTCTGAACGCGACAACGAGAACTTCGATCTGGACGAGGAATTCCTGGCGGAGGCGGAAGAGTCGCCTGACTACGACCGTCTGCTCGACCGGGTGGATCGCCGCGTGCGGACCCAGCCGGGCAAGCGCGGCAAGGCTGCGTGGAGCCGCCTCGAGGAAGTACTGGCAGACCGCAAGCTCGAGAAGGACCTCAAGGACATCTACGAGGAAGAGTGACCGCGGCGGCAGCGCCGGTTGCCGATTCCGCCGGTAGGTCGCGGGAACCGCTCGCTCGGCAAGAGGATGATTCGATGCCGACGAACGCGTCTCGCTGGGTCGTGCTCAAGTTCGGGGGCACGAGCGTCTCGAGTCTCTCCAACTGGCGAAACATCGCCGGCATCGTGCGTAGCCGGCTCGCGAGCGGCGCTCGCGTGCTGGTGGTCCATTCGGCGCTCGCCGGCATCACCGACCGGCTCGAGAAGCTGCTCGAGGTCGCGCTGACCGGCGATGCGGCGCAAGCGCTGACGCACATCGAGGAGCGACACCGGCGGCTTGCACTCGAGCTCGGGATCCCGGTCTCCGCCGCGCTGGAGCGATCGTTCGGTGAGCTGCGGGAAATCGTTGCCACAATCCAGCGGATTGGTGCTGTCAGCGATCGCACACGCGCGCGACTCCTGGCGATGGGCGAGCTGATGGCGACCGAGCTCGGCGCGAGCTATCTCGCCACGCAGCAGATTGCGGTCACACTGGTCGACGCGCGGCGTCTGCTGCGGGCCGAGGAGCGCGGCACGGTAAGCACCCGCGCAAACACGCTGTCGGTGACCTGTGGTTTCGCTCCGGATGAATCGTTGCGCGGCGAGCTCGAGGCGCTAACTCCGGTGATCCTCACGCAGGGATTCATCGCGAGCGACGCGTCCGGCGAGACCGTCCTGCTCGGTCGCGGCGGCTCCGACACCTCAGCAGCCTACCTGGCCGCAAAACTGAGCGCGACGCGCCTCGAGATCTGGACGGACGTGCCCGGTCTGTTCAGCGCCAATCCGCGCTCGACGCCGACAGCGCGCCTGCTGCGCGAACTGCACTACGACGAAGCGCAGGAGATCGCCACTGCCGGCGCGAAGGTGCTGCATCCGCGTTGCATCCTGCCGGTACGGCAGTACCGGATTCCGTTGCACGTCTACGCGACGCATACGCCCGACGTCGAAGGCACGCTGCTCAGCGAGACAGGCGGCGAGGGCGGCGCCCAGGTGAAGGCGGTGTGCCTCAAGAAGGGCATCACGCTCGTGTCGATGGAGAGCCCCGGCATGTGGCATCAGGTCGGCTTCCTCGCTGATGCGTTCCAGGTATTCAAGGATCACTCCTTGTCGATCGACCTCGTGTCGACCTCGGAAACCAACGTCACCATATCGCTTGACCCTCAGGCGAATGCGATCGACGGCGACGTGCTGGAGGACCTGGTGACCGATCTTTCGCGGCTGTGCCGCGTGCAGTTGATCGGTCCCTGCGCTTCGGTTTCGCTCGTCGGGCGCAATATCCGCAGCATTCTCCACCGGCTTGGCGACGCCTTCGAGCTCTTCGAAGAGCAGAAGGTCTACCTGGTGAGCCAGGCTGCTAACGATCTCAACTTCACATTCGTCGTCGACGAGGACCAGGGGGACCGCCTCGTCGATCAGCTGCACGAATTGCTCGTCCGGCCGGTTCCCGGCGATCGCGTGATGGGTCCGACGTGGGAGCACCTGTTCGGGCCCAGGGCACCGCAGCCGACGGGTCGCGGCGCGTGGTGGCAGGCGAGGCGTGCCGCGCTCCTGGCGGTGCTTGGCCAGCGCGACTGCGCCTATGTCTATGACCGCGACACCGTTACTCGAACCGCCGGCGCAATGGCCGCCCTGAAATCCGTGGATCGCGTTTTCTACGCGATGAAGGCAAATCCGCATCCGGAGATCCTGCGCGCCGTTTACGCCGTCGGCCTGGGTATCGAGTGCGTGTCACGCGGCGAGATCGATCGCGCGCTGACGTCCGTGCCGCAGATCGATCGCACGCGGATGCTGTTTACCCCGAATTTCGCGCCACGGGCCGAGTACGCATACGCGCTCGGCATCGGGCTGCACGTGACGATCGACAACCTGTTCGTGCTCGAGCAGTGGCCCGATTTGTTCAAGGGCCGCGAGTTGTCGGTACGCGTCGATCCGGGCATCGGCCGCGGGCATCATTACCACGTGCGTACGGCCGGGGCGCACTCGAAGTTCGGTGTTGCGGTCGAGGATCTCGAGCGCCTTGCCAGGCTCGCGGAGGCAGCCGGCGCCCGGATCGTGGGCCTGCACGCACACAGCGGCAGCGGCATCTTCGACATCGCGAACTGGTCCCACGCCGCAACTCTGCTCTGCGGCCTCAGGACGCTTTTCAGAGACGCGCGTTCGATCGACGTTGGCGGCGGCCTCGGCGTACCCGACCGGCTGCTCAAGCCGGCAATCGACCTCGCCGCGCTCGATGCCGCGATTGCGGCGGCTCGTCATGCGGATGCGGGCGTGCAGTTCTTCCTCGAACCGGGCCGCTATATTGTTGCTGACGCCGGCGTGCTGCTCGCGCGGGTTACCCAGACCAAGCGTAAAGGCAACCTGAACTACCTCGGGGTCGCCACGGGAATGAACTCGCTGATTCGACCCGCCCTCTACGGGGCCTACCACGAGATCTTTAATCTCACGCGACTCGGTGAACCGGCAACGGAACTCATGAACGTTGTCGGCCCGATCTGCGAGAGCGCCGATGTGCTCGGCCACGACAGGTTGTTACCGCCAACCCAGGCCGGCGATGTGCTGCTGATCGCGACCGCGGGTGCCTACGGCCACGCCATGGCTTCCAGTTACAACCTGCGCGAGCCGGCGGAGGAGATCCTCCTCTGAGCGCGTTGCGTTCCCTGCCGCGCACAGTCTGGGTGCTCGCGCTTGTGTCGCTCCTGAACGATGCGGCGAGCGAGATGATTGCGCCCCTTCTGCCGATCTTTCTCACCGCGGTGATGGGCGCCGGCCCGGCGATCGTCGGGCTGGTCGACGGCGTTTCGGAAGCGACGTCGAGCGTGCTGAAGCTGCTTGCCGGGCGCCTCAGCGATCGCGGCGTCTCTGCCCGCGGCCTGATGATCGGCGGTTACGCGCTCGCGAACGTGGCGCGGCCGCTCATCGGCCTGGCTACTGCCTGGCCGGACGTTCTTGGCCTGCGGTTTCTCGACCGGGTCGGCAAGGGATTGCGTACCGCGCCTCGCGACGTGCTGCTCGCCGCCAGCGTCGACAATTCATTCCGCGGGCGCGCCTTTGGCGTGCACCGATCGGCCGATCATATTGGCGCGATGCTCGGCCCACTGATCGCAGCGGCGTTGCTCGCTTTCGCCGTGCCGCTGCGCCATGTATTCCTGTTGGCCGGAATTGCCGGCGCGTTGGTGCTGTTCACGCTGTTTGGCGGCTTGCCGCCCGATGCGCCGGATGGGAACACGGCCGAGGCGCCGCGAGGCCCGGCTCCGTTCAGCTGGAGACTGCTCGACACGCGATTGCAGGTGCTCCTCGTCGCCACGACGTTGCTGGCACTGGCGGGCGTGTCCGAGGCCTTCGTCGTGCTCTGGGCTGCGGCCCACGGCCTCGCGGTGGTTTGGGTGCCGATCGTGTGGGCAGCGGCGCACGCAGCGAAGGCACTGATCGCGTGGCCGGCGGGTGAGCTGGCGGACCGACAAGGGTCATTGCGCGTCCTGGCGTTCGGCTGGCCTCTGCGGATCGTGACGCTCGCCGTGTTGGCGCTCGTTCCGGCGCGGGGATGGGAAATCTGGGCGGCTTTCATCGCGTACTCGATGAGTCTCGCGACGACGGAAGCAGCTGAACGGACGCTCATCGCGGAAGCCGCGGCACCCGAACGGCGCGGTACGGCTTTTGGCTGGTTTTATCTTCTCACCGGCATCGTTGCGCTTCCGGGCGGGATCCTCTTCGGCGTGCTGTGGCAGACCCAAGGCGCGAGGGCGTCACTGCTCGCGGCCGCCGCACTGTCGGCGCTCGCTTGTCTCGCGGCGGCGCTGGCCGCACGGCGTGGATCCGGCGCCGCATCAGCCATCCCGCGTGCTTGACGCCGCCGGCGCCCTCCCGGATCATCGCGCCCACTCATCGAGACCGGCCGAGGGAATAGGCCCGAGGAAGCCGGGGCAACCGCCGGGCGCAACCCGCTCGCCATGGTGCCACCTCCTGCGACGGCCACAGTCCGGCGACAGATGAGCGATCGTTGCAGCCGCGGCGCGTCTCGGCGCGGATGGGCACGATAACCCGCGTCGCGCGGGCGCTCTGCGAGTGCCGATGACCGGCAGGGATTTCCAGGCAGGGCGACCGACATGAAACGCCTCGACGATTGGACTCGGATGCGACGCACGCGAGCCGCCTGCACTGCGCGCGCGCACCGGCACTTGTGTACGCCCACGGCCCGGGCGCGGAGCGGCCTGTGACCCGACCCTACGACTTCACGACCCGCGCTGTGCGCGCTGGTCTTGAAACGGACGACCTGACCGGCGCGGTCGTGCCTCCGATTCACCTGACATCCACGTTCGCATTCAGGGCATTGGGCGAAAAACGTGCCTATGACTACTCGCGCTCGGGTAATCCCACGCGTGACCTGCTCGCCAACGCGATCGCGGATCTCGAGGGAGGCGCTGGCGCTATCGTGACAGCCTCAGGTATGGCGGCGATCACGCTGGTGGGGCATCTCCTGCCAGTCGGTGCGCGTGTCATCGCTCCGCATGACTGCTACGGTGGCACCTTCCGGCTGTTCGCAGCCTGGCACCGCCGGGGAGAGCTCGATGTCAGTTTCATCGATTTCGCTGATTCCACGGCGCTCGGTGAGTCTCTGGCCAGGCCGGCCGCGATGGTGTGGATCGAGACGCCGAGCAACCCGCTGCTGCGCATCACGGATATACAGGCCGTGGCCCAGCGCGCTCATTCAGCTGGCGCGCTCGCGGTGGTCGACAACACGTTTCTCTCGCCTTACTGGCAGCGGCCGCTGGCACTTGAAGCCGATCTGGTTGTGCACTCCACGACCAAGTACCTGAACGGGCACAGCGACGTGGTCGGCGGCGCGGTGGTCGCACGCACGAGCGAGCACTTCGAGCGACTTGCCTGGTGGGCGAACTGCCTCGGCCTGACCGGCGCTCCGTTCGACAGTTATCTCACGCTGCGCGGTCTGCGGACGCTCCACGCGCGCTCGCGCATCCACGAGGCCAACGCCCAGGCCATCGCCGAATGGCTGGCGGCGCAGGGCGCGGTGGCGCGCGTTTTCTATCCGGGGCTCCCGCAACACGTCGGACACGCGGTTGCGAGGCGCCAGCAGCGCGGGTTCGGCGCGATGGTCACCTTTGAACTCAAGGGTGGAGCCGATGCCGCCCGGCGCTTCGTCGAGGGCCTGCGCTGCTTTTCGCTGGCGGAGTCACTCGGCGGAGTCGAGAGCCTGATCGCGCATCCGGCATCCATGACCCACGCCGCGATGGAACCCGAGGCACGGCGCGCCGCTGGCCTCACCGACGGCCTGCTGCGTCTCTCCGTCGGCATCGAGGCCCTCGAGGACCTGCGCGACGACCTCGCGAGCGGATTCGCGCGCGTCAACGCGGCCCGTCCAGCTCCCTGATCACGGCGTCACAGGCCGCGCGGGTCGACGATGCCGGCGCGCCCGCGGCCACGAGGTCCGCCGTACGCGCTCCCTTGTCCAGCGCGACACTCACCGCGCGCTCGAGCGATGCGGCTTCGCGCTCGAGGTCAAGCGAATGCCGCAGCAGCAGGGCCGCGCTCAGAATTGCGCCGATCGGGTTGGCGACGTCGCGCCCCGCGATATCGGGAGCCGAGCCGTGGATCGGTTCGTAGAGTCCCCGTTGCCCGTCGCCGAGCGACGCGGACGGCAGCAGGCCGAGCGATCCGGCCAGCATTGCCGCCTCGTCCGTCAGAATGTCCCCGAACATGTTCTCCGTGAGCAGCACGTCGAAATCACGCGGGCGGCGCAGCAGATGCATTGCCGCAGCGTCGACCAGCATGTGTTCGAGCCCGACGCCCGGAAACTCGGCGCCGATCACCCGCTGCACGACGTCGCGCCAGAGCCGCGACGTTTCGAGCACGTTGGCCTTGTCGATCGAAACAATGTGCCGACGCCGCGCCAAGGCGAGACGCCCGGCGACGCGGGCGACGCGCTCGATCTCGGCGACGGTGTACGAACACAGGTCGGAGGCCTGCCCTGCGTCGCGTGTCTTGGCTCCAAAATAGATGCCGCCCGTGAGCTCACGGACGAACACCAGGTCGACCCCTTCGACGTACTGGGATTTGAGCACCGATGCGTCGCGCAGCGCCGGGTGTACTGCGACCGGGCGCAGATTTGCGTACACACCGAGCCGCCGCCGCAACTCGAGTAGTCCCGCTTCGGGTCGCTCAGCGGCGTTCGGGCCCCATCGCGGCCCGCCGACCGCCCCGAGGAGCACGGCATCGGCGGCGAGACACGCCTGCAGCGTCGCAGGCGGCAGTGCCACGCCGGTCGCCTCGATCGCCGCTCCGCCGAATGCCAACTGGTGCAGCGCGAAGCGATGTCCGAAACGCCGCGCGACGTGCTCGAGGCAACGTATCGCAGCCGCGGTGACCTCAGGCCCGATGCCGTCGCCGCCCAGCACGGCGATCTGCGCCTTCATCGGTGGCGCTGCTCGTAAGCGGCGATGTCCGCGGACTTTGCGAGCAGGAACCCGAGTTCATCGACGCCGTTCAGCAGGCAGTAGCGGGCAAACGCTTCCACCGGGAATCCGACCTCGACACCCGTCGGGAGCCTCAGGATCGCGTGCTCCAGATCAATCGCGACTTCGGCGCCCGGGTTCGCGAATAGCCACGCGCTCGTCGCTTGGTCGACGATGACGGGCAACAGACCGTTCTTGAGCGAGTTGTTACGGAAGATGTCCGCGATCTCGGTGCTGATGATTGCCCGGAAACCGAAATCGAGCAGCGCCCAGGGCGCGTGCTCGCGCGATGAACCGCAGCCAAAATTGCGTCCGGCGACGAGCACCGCGCAGCCGCGCGCTTCCGGCCGGTTCAGCACGAAATCCGGCCGCGGCGACCCGTCGGAATCGTAGCGCCAGTCGGCGAACAGCTGGCGACCGAGGCCGGCCTTCGTCGTCGTGGTGAGAAAGCGAGCGGGAATGATCTGGTCCGTATCGATGTTGGGCGCAGGCAGTGCGACGATACGCGAGCGAACGAGCCGGATCGGGTCCATGCAGCGGCATCCTCCCGCGTCAGCCGTTCATCAGCTCGCGCGGATCCGTCACCCGGCCGCGTATTGCCGACGCCGCCGCCGTCAGCGGGCTTGCGAGGAGCGTGCGTGCCCCGACGCCCTGACGGCCTTCGAAATTGCGGTTGCTCGTGCTGACTGAGTATTGACCCCGCGGCACGGTGT